>JADKJZ010000014.1:600000-900000 GCA_016720805.1 Gemmatimonadota bacterium
GCATCTGTCAGCGACACCCCGCTCGCGTTGACTTTGTAGAAAATGTCAATCGCCTCGCGGATATTCGCCTTGATCGGGATGTTCTGCTCTGGAAAGTCCCGATCTCTTATGCGAGTGATGGCACCGATGTTGTCATTCAGCGCGCTCAAATCATCCATCTGGAGCGGGTTCCCTGCCTCAACGAATTGTGTCTGGAGATTGAATGCGTTCACGCGATTTTGAAAAACATCCGTGATGTTCTGCCAGTAGGGATCGCTTTCCATCTTCAATTTCTGGAAGTACCCGAGCTCTAACGTTCCAAGGTGGACGTAGAGATTCCTCGTGTCTTCGATTATTTCGGCAGCCGAGTAGTAAGGAGGAAGCTCTCCTCGCATGAGCATATAGAGCGTCGTGATACGCTGCTGGCCGTCAAGGAGCAGGCGGACCGCCCCTTGTTGGCTGCTGTACTTGTGCGGGCCCTTGAGCTCGGGCGGCTTGTCGGTCTCCCAGGTGAGCATAGTGCCGGTCGGATACTCCTTGATCAAAGAGTCGATCAGGGACTTGGCGTGATCACGTTTCCAGACATACTCGCGCTGGAATGCGGGAACGAAAGCTGCTTTTCGTCGATCTTGTCAAGGGTTGTGGAGATCTTCACGGGAAAGCCTCAGCTAGGTGATCGGGCATCTCGCAATGACAGAGTCCCTGACAGGAGCCTTGGAAGAAGGGCGTCCAGGAGTGAGGCGATACTACTCGCCTCGGTCAGTGCGTTGGCAATGCGGTCAAAGAGTGGTGATGCCGCGTTGTGGAAGGCATCCAGCAATGGCCTAGGTGGAAGTAGGAGCGGGAGGTCGCAAACATCATTCTTGTTGATGTGCTGCTGGGCGCCGCCTGTTTGCCTGGCGATCAATCGGCCGATATTCTGCTTTACCCAACAATAGAGGTACTCGCTCGGCATGGTCGCGGAGCCGAGCACTCCCACTACTGATTGGTTTGCACATGTCGCAATCTCTGTCATGCTCACCTGACCCAGTGTTGCTCCCGTAATCGCTATGATCGTCGTCCGCCGTGGTAATAGCTTGGTCGCGGAGGATGCCATGCCGAGTTCAGTGATGTACTCAGTCGGCTCCATTACGCGAAAGTCATTCGCCTTTCCCGAATTGATCCAGGGGATAGTCCCCCCCCAGAAGGCGGGTTCTGCCCTCGCAGGCGTCCCGCCGAGAATAGCTGTGGCTTGCTCCCCGATTGCGGACACTCGCCACCCCTGAGGAATCTCCCCCAACTCCGAGTCCCAGAACGAAGTCGGAAACAGATCGGCCACCTCCCGCGGTAGTCCTGCTTCTAAGCCCTTCGCCTTCGGACCGGGCCGAACGCGACGAACCACGCTGTGAATAGCGCGTGAGCGATCGACTCCAGGGTCAAACTCAGTCGGCGGTTGACCTCGATCTTGTCGTCGAGGGCGCTCAGTAGGTCTGTGATGCGCTGTTGGTCCGCGAGTGGTGGAAGCCTCATGAATAACTTGCGGGCGGCACCAACGTTGAAATGTTGCTGGACGGCCCCAACAAGGTGCGAGTTGACGTGGTGTGTCGCGACTGTATTGATGTAGTACGCAAGGAACTTGGGGTCTAGTCTTGCTCCGCATCGGACAATGACAAGATCCGAACAGTTACTTACCGGCATCGACGCTGGAATGACGGCACAAGAACCCGGTTTGCCAGTGCGTACGATTACCACGTCACCCGGTGCCAGCGCCGACTTCTTCAGCCTGGCATGGAACTCTGGAGAGATGAACTTGATGTCCGAGTCATCAATCCGGAGAGGCGTTACATTTTGAGAGCGAAGAAATGGGATGCCCCCTGGCACGTACTCGTTCGCCATCGGTCCCACGTGCCCAACCGTGATTTGCTCCGCAAGGTCGTCGAGATAGGCTTCGTGCCATTCCTCACCATAGCGAAGTGCTCCTAGACCCTCGGCGATTATGGCGTCGAGCCTTGCTCCGGTGGCTTGTTGTTCAGAGAGTTCGAGAGTTAGGCGCCTCATTCGCAGGTCGAATGGCTCTTCTTCGTCCGCGGAGAGGAGCTCGCCTGCGTACCTTCCAAGGAGACAGAAAGTAGCCTTGGTCCCGCAGGGCTTCCCTCTTGGCTGACTTGCAGAACCCCGCCATATCACCATAAGCCTCCGCGCCGATATCCCCGCGCCATGCGTGGTAGGTTCCGGCGATCTTGGAGATATCGGCATCTGTCAGCTCGATCTGGGTGCGCGAGATCTTAGCGCCCATCTTCCGGGCGTCGATGAAAAGCGTTTCCCCGCGCCGATCCCTGAACCGCGCGTCCTTCTTGTTCCGCGCCAAGAACCAGAGGCAGACGGGGATCTGGGTCGAGAAGAACAGCTGCCCAGGCAGGGCGACCATGCAGTCGACAAGGTCGGCCTCGATCAGTGCCTTCCGGATCTCTCCTTCACCCGATTGGTTCGAACTCATGCTCCCGTTCGCGAGCACAAAGCCGGCGATGCCATTCGGCGCGAGGTGATGCAGGAAGTGTTGCACCCAGGCGTAGTTGGCGTTCCCGGCCGGTGGGATGCCGTATGCCCAGCGCTTGTCATCCTTCAGGAGGTCGCCGCGCCAGTCGCTGTCGTTGAAAGGCGGGTTGGCGATGACGTAGTCAGCCTTCAGGTCGGGATGCACGTCGTTGTGGAAGGTGTCGCCATGGCCGATCTGCGCGTCGATGCCCCGGATCGCGAGATTCATCTTGGCGAGACGCCAGGTGGTGTAGTTCGACTCCTGCCCGTAGATCGAGATGTCGCCAATCTTCCCGGCGTGCGCCTCGATGAACTTCTCGCTCTGCACGAACATCCCGCCTGAGCCGCAGCACGGGTCGTAGACTCGACCCTTGTAGGGGGCGAGCATCTCGACCAACACCCGCACCACGTTCGACGGCGTGTAGAACTGGCCGCCGCTCTTACCCTCGGCGCTCGCGAAGCGTGCCAAGAAGTATTCGTAGACCCGGCCCAGTGTGTCCTTGGCATGATCAGCCGCGGACCCGAGCGCGATGTCGCTGACGAGATTGATGAGCTGCCCGAGCCGCTGCTTGTCGAGGCCAGGGCGCGCGAAGTCCTTCGGCAGGACGGCCTTGAGGGATGGGTTGTCCCGCTCGATCGCCTCCATCGCCTTGTCCACCAAGGTGCCAATGGTCGGCTGGGGGGCGTTGGCCTTGAGGAAGGCCCAGCGAGCCTCCTTCGGCACCCAGAAGATCCCGGCCGCCTTGTACTCGTCCTGATCCTCGGGGTCGGCGCCGTCCTTCTTGGCCGCTTCCAGTTCGGCGTGCTTCCCCTCGAAGGCGTCGGAGATGTACTTGAGGAAGATCAGCCCAGGACGACGTGCTTGTATTCCGCCGCGTCCATGTTGTTGCGGAGGGCGTCGGCCGCGGCCCAGAGCTTGGCCTCAAAGGGGAGATCGGAAGTGGAGTCGGACTTCTTGGTCTTGGCTCGGGCCACGGGCGCCTCTATAAGGTCGATCGATCGTCGAGATGGGTCCGGCGGGAGGGTACGGCGTTGTCGCGGGCACCCGAGTCTGCCTAGAAAGGTACCGCCGCCCTCTGACATGCACAGGTCTGGCGGGTGCCGTAGGGGCTCGGCGTCCTGCGCGGAGAATTGTGGCGGCGGGCTGCGCGGCTCCTCCTGTCGCCGGCGCCCCTGCGCTTGCGGGCCGGGTGCGCGGGCCCGGCGCGTGTGGGGTTTGCGGGCGGGGGCCATCTTGCCGCCTTGACTCCGGGGGCCTCCGGAGGGTGATCTGCCAGCGAGGGCGCCGATGAGTGTTTGGTCGCTCGCTTGCTCGTTGTTCAGGCGGTGTTGCTGAGCCTGGCGACCTCCGCCAGCGCGCAGGCCACGCCACTGCATGGTCCGTGCCTTGGCGGCCGCGTGCCCGGTCGGTCGCCCCGCGATTGGTCGGGGCGCTTGCGCGCGGCTCCCGATGGCGCGACGGCTCCGCTCGTGACCCCCAGCCGGAGCAGGATTTTCTCGCCGCCCTGGTCGGCACCTTCTCATCCCGCTGCCGAACGGAACCCTGCGCCGTCAGCATGTGATCCTCGGCGGCTACCGGGATCGCCTCGGCGCCGGGCTATTCGGGCCGTCGGACGGATGGAGCGGGGTCACCGGCGAGCCGTGGCTTTCACCATTGGAGTCCCGGTGGCCGCAGACAATGCGGGCGTCGAGGATTGGCTCCGATGTTTGCCGATTTCCGGCTGGGGCCCGGGGCGTCCTCGATGGAATGACGGGACGACGGTGCCGATCGATTTCCGGCTCGGGGAGTCAATCCGTCTCGGTGTCCCGGGGCCCCGTGTCGCTGCTGGCCACGGGGCTGGTTGGACTTGTCGGTGCGCGTCGTCGTAGGCGAGCGCGGTAAGGGAGCAGCAAAACGAGCTTTGGCACCATTTCTTGGCACCACGCCCCAAAACGGGCTCACGCGAAATTGCCCCACCTGGCATAACGCCACGTGGGGCAAGCATTTCGATTCATGGGCCCGGCGCGATTCGAACGCGCGACCTCTTGCTCCGGAGGCAAGCGCTCTATCCAGCTGAGCTACGGACCCCTAGTCAGCGAATGGCGATCGGCGAACCGCGAACGGAAGTCCACTCGCACATCTGTTCGCTGCTCGCTGTTCGCGGTCTTCCGTCCAGTCGGGGCGAGAGGATTTGAACCTCCGGCCTCCTGCTCCCGAAGCAGGCGCGCTAACCGGGCTGCGCTACGCCCCGAATACTCTGTTGGTGCCGACGGACGGCACCGCACTGCATGGGCCCAAAGGGAGTCGAACCCCTAACCTTCTGATCCGTAGTCAGATGCTCTATCCAGTTGAGCTATGGACCCCTACCCCTGCAACTGCAACTCGAATCCATGGGCGGTACAAGACTCGAACTTGTGACCTCCACGATGTCAACGTGGCGCTCTAACCAACTGAGCTAACCGCCCGATCACAACAACGGGCAGACGACCCTGGGGCCGACTGCCCGTCGCCGTCCTGCATGGCGGGGGTGGGATTTGAACCCACGACCTCCGGGTTATGAGCCCGGCGAGCTACCAGACTGCTCTACCCCGCGACGTTTTCTCTGCTCAGAGCGGGAAACGGGACTCGAACCCGCGACCCCAACCTTGGCAAGGTTGTGCTCTACCAACTGAGCTATTCCCGCAACTTCCCGATCAAGGGAGGCCCAACCTACCCGGCCCCTCGACTCTGCGCAACCGGTCGACCTTCCAACCGGTCGTGGGAGTGGAGGCGAGGGGAATCGAACCCCTGACCTCTACAATGCCATTGTAGCGCTCTCCCAACTGAGCTACGCCCCCCATTACCTTTGCGCCCCGGTTCACCATCCCGACGGGCCCTCGGTAGCACGAGAAGCTATCCGGCGCCGACGGGAGTGTCAAGGAAACCCGGGGCGTTCATACAGTCCCGCCACAGCGAGTTATCGTTCCTGCGCCATGCTGAGCAGCCCCCTTCCCCCCGATCCCGACGACGCCCTCCCCGACGCCCCACTCGTCCCGCGCCCCGCGCTGGCCGAGCTGCCGTCGCTGTCGGAGATCCTGGCCACGGGTGCCCCCACCCTCCGCACCCGTCGCAAGCGCGAGACTGCCCGCTCCCTCGGCGTCTTCGACGGCGATCGGGACATCCTCGACCAGTACCTCCACGAGGTCTCGCGCACGCCGCTCCTGACCCAGGTGCAGGAGATCGCGATCGCGCGCCGCGTGCAGGCCGGCGACGAGGAGTCGATGCAGGAACTGGTGAAGCGCAATCTCCGCTTCGTCATCTCCGTCGCCAAGAAATATCAGAACCGCGGCCTCGCCCTCACCGACCTCATTGGCGAGGGCAACATCGGGCTGATGACCGCCGCGCGAAAGTTCGATCCCGACCAGGGAGTGAAGTTCATCTCGTACGCGGTGTGGTGGATCCGGCAGTCGATCCTCGCCGCACTCGCGCGCCACGGCCGCACCGTGCGCGTCCCGCTCAATCGCACCGCCGACCTCTCGCGGATCATCAAGAGCACCGAGAACCTGCGCCAGGAACTCCGCCGCGAACCGACGCCCGAGGAAGTCGCCAAGGCGACCAACCTCACCGTCGAGGTGGTGCAGGCCCTCGCCGCGCTCAACACCGCCGACGTCCGCCTCGATGCACCGCTCGACATGGACGGCGACCGCACGCTGATCGATCGCTTCCTCGCCGACGGCCCCGGCGACACCGAGCAGGAAGTGATGGACCGCTTCCTCACCGAGGAGGTCGAGCGCGCGCTCCGCTCGCTGCCGCCGCGCGACTCCAAGGTGCTCCGCCTCTACTTCGGCCTCGATGGTGGGCGCGAACACACCCTCGAAGAGATCGGCGGCATGCTCGGCGTCACGCGCGAACGCGTCCGCCAGCTGCGTGACCGCGCCCTCAAGCGGCTCAAGGAAGGCGACGTCGGCCGCGCCCTCGCGTCGTTCGCCGCATGATCGCGGCGCTCGGCGCCGCAGCGCGCCGCACCGCTCGCGCCCTCGGCGAGCGCGACGTCTGGGGTCCCCTCCTCCTCCCGCAGATGCGCCGCCTCGGTGTCGACTCGATCCCGATCGCGCTCTTCATCGCGACCTTCACCGGCATCGTCCTCGCCCTCCTCGCCTCGTACATCTTCACCGGCACGGTGCCGGTGTATTTCGTCGGCGCGCTGGTCGGCAAGACGATCATGATGGAGCTCGGCCCGGTGCTCACGGGGATGGCGCTCGCCGGGCGCGTCGGCGCGTCGATCGCCGCCGAGCTCGGCACGATGAAGGTGACCGAACAGGTCGATGCCCTCGAGACCCTCGCCTACAGCCCCGACAGCTACCTCGTCGTGCCGCGCGTCCTCGCCGCGACGCTGATGTTTCCGGTCGTCACCGCGTTCGCGATTGCGCTCGGCGTCGTCGCGGGATGGATCACCGCGATCAACCTCCTCGATCTCACCACGCTCGAGTTCACCAAGGGACTGCGCGCGTTCTACGAATTCAAGGATGTCTGGTTCGGCCTGCTCAAGTCGGCGTCGTTCGGCGGCGCGGTCGCGCTGATGGGGTGCCTCCGCGGGCTGCGCGCCGGCGGCGGGGCGGAAGGCGTCGGCCGCGAGACGACGCGCGCCGTCGTGCTCGGCTGCGAGGCGATCCTGGTGCTCGACGCCTTCTGGGCGGTGGTGCTGCTGTGATCCGCTTCGTCGACGTCCACAAGCGCTTCGGCGACCGCGTGGTGCTCGACGGCTTTTCGCTCGACGTCCCCGATGGCCAGACCACCGTCCTCCTCGGCGCCTCGGGCGCCGGGAAGAGCGTGACACTCAAGCACGTGGTGGGACTGATCACCCCGGATTCGGGGCATGTGGAGGTCGATGGCCAGCGGGTCGACACCCTCGACCCGGCCGGGTTGGCCGCCCTGCGTCGGACGATCGGCTACGTCTTCCAGTTCGCCGCCCTCTTCGATTCGCTCACGATCGCCGACAACCTTCGCTTGGGGCTGGTCCGTCAGGCACTGGGTAATGACGAGATCGCCCATCGGGTGCAGGAGGCGCTGGCGCATGTCGGGCTCGCCGATGCGGCCGAGCGCTTTCCGGCGGAACTCTCGGGGGGGATGCGGAAGCGGGCGGGGATCGCCCGCGCCATCGCGCTGCGCCCGCGTTACATTCTCTGGGATGAGCCGACCACCGGCCTCGACCCCGTGACCGCCGCGACGATGGATCGCCTGATGCGGCGCACGGCCGAGGAACTCGGGGTCACCAGCGTGGTCGTGACCCACGACATGCGCTCTGCCTTCACCGTCGGCGACCGGATCGCAATGCTTCATCACGGCACGCTGCGCACTGTCGGGACCGTCGCCGAAATCAAGGCGACGACGGATCCGGTGGTCCGCCAGTTCATCGAGGGGCTGCCCGAATGAGTCGCAAGAGCGACTTCTCGGTCGGCCTCGCCGTCGTCGGTGCCATCGCGGTCGTGATCGTGGCGGCCCTCTGGCTCGGCGACCTCGGCCCGCGCGGTCCCAAGTCGCTGCACACGGCACGCTTCCGCACCGTCGGCGGCGTGAAGGTCGGCGACCCGGTCGTGTTGCGCGGCGTGAAGGTCGGTCGGGTCGAGGCGATTCGCCTGGCCGCCGATGACTGGGTCGAGACCGATCTCCGGATGAGCGCACCGGAGGAAGTCCCCGAGCGCGCCGTCGCGATCGCCGTGTCGGCGTCGCTCTTCGGCGAGTGGCAGATCGCCGTGATGGACTCGGCGCGCGCCCCGGCCGACCCCGACGTGCAGAAGGCGCTCACCGAGGCACGCAACGGGGCAGGGACGTCGTGGCCCGGTGCCACGCTCCCCGATATCGGTCAGCTCACCGCGCAGGCGTCGCGGATTGCCGGCGACATCGCCGCGGTGACGGCGCGCGTGCAGGATGCCGTCGACTCGCAGGCGATCGGCGACATTCGCGGCTCGGTGCGCGACCTCCGCCGGATGGCCGACCAGCTGCTGTCGTTCACGCAGCGGCAGACGGCCTCGATGGACAAGGTCGTCGGCAACGCCGCCAGCTCGTCGGATGACATCGCCAAGGCGTCGAAGCATCTGGACGCGACCCTCTCGCGCATCGACTCGTCGACCGCCTCGGGCGAGCTCTCCGCCCTGGTGTCCGACGCGCGCAGCGCCACCGGGGAGCTGAAGGCCGCCAGTGGCGACCTCCGACTGCTCACCACTGCCGCCGCCCAGCAGCGCGACAAGATGGTGCACATCCTCACCGCGACCGACGACGTCCTCACCCGGTTGCAGCAGGGCCAGGGCACCCTCGGCTTGCTGACCTCGGACTCGACGCTCTATCGCGAGACCACCAAGACGGTCGTGCAGTTGCGCACGCTGCTGGCGGATATTCAGGCGAACCCGAGAAGGTACTTCAGGTTTTCCGTCTTCTAGGCAGTCGTTAGTCGTTGGTCGTTAGTCATTAGGGGGCTCCGCCCTCGGTGGGTATCTGCCAACGAATGCGTCGGATCCTCTAACGCCTAACGACTAACGACTAACGACTTCGAGCCCCATGGCCTCCAAAAAGCGCGCCGAACGAGAAGTCTCTGCCGGTGGCATCGTCTTTCGACGAGATGCCGACGGGACGCCGCGCTTTCTCCTCATTCGCGACAGCTATCAGCACTGGGGCTTCCCGAAGGGTCACCTCGAGGACGAGGAGAGCCCGGCCTCGGCGGCGATGCGCGAGACGCGGGAAGAGACCGGCCTCGAGCAACTGGTGATGGTCGGGCCGATCCGGTTGATCGATTGGCACTTCCGATTCCGTGGTCGCTACATCCACAAGTTCTGCCACTTCTTCCTCTTCGAGTCGGCGGCGGGTGAGGCGGTGCCGCAGGTCGAAGAGGGGATCACCGCGGTGCGCTGGGAGTTGCTCGACAAGGCGCTCGAGGTGCTCAGCTACGACAATGCGCGCGGCGTCCTCCGCCGAGGCGCCGAGATGGCGCGGGCGCTGGTTGCGGTCGGCGCCGGGCGTCCGCCGCGCCCTCGTCCCGCCCCGCTCCCGATCCCGCCGGCGGGGGAGTAGCGGAGATGGCACTCGCCGTCGCCGCGCTCCTCGAGCGACGGCCGGCGGCGCTGGCGGCGCGCCGAGCGCTCTCCGCCGCCGGGATCCACCTCACCGTCGCCCGATCACCTGCCCACCTCGCCACCCTGCTCGGCCGCGAACTCCTCGATGCCGTCCTGATCGGACTGGACGCCGCCCGCGGTCCGGCGCTCGACGCGCTGCGCGCCGACTACCCCGCCATCCCCTTGCTGCTCTTCGCGCCGGTGCGCGCCGAGGACGCTGGTGTCCTGCTGCGGGCGGCACGAGAGCGCGTGGCCGGGCTGGCGGTCGAAGGGCTCGACGAGCCGGTCCTGGCCCGGCTGGTTCTCCGGCATGGGGTCGCTGCCCGCCGTCGGGACGCCCTCCTTCCCCTTGCCCCGGCGCTGGGGCTCACCGACGCGCTGCAACAGCAGGCGTGGGAGCTCGTGGTCAGCGAGGCCCCGCACGGGCTCACCACCGCGACCCTGGCCAAGCGGCTCCGGGTGGCACGGGAGACGCTCTCCCGGCGCTTTGCGGCGGGCGGGGCGCCATCGCTCAAGCAGGCGATCGACGGCGTCCGCCTGGTGGCGGCCTCGCAGCTGTTGGGCAACCCCGCCTACCGGGTCGACGACGTCGCCCGTCTCCTCGGATTTACCTCCTCCTCGCTGCTCCACCGGACCGCGCGCCGGGCCTTCGGGGTTCCCCTCCGGGAGGTCGCCCAGCTGGACGGAATGCCGCTGGCAGAGCGGCTCCGCGGAGCGCCGACCGGGTGGCGCTGAGCCCCGATTGGGGGAGTCGGCTTCCCTTGTCCCGTTGGGCTTTGTGACTATTTTCACAAGCTGTCTTCGGGACCCTGTTTTTTCACCCCTTTGCGACTGAGTGCCATGGCCACGGATTCGATGCTGCGCCCCGGCGAGCTGAAGGACATTCTCCTCAAGGAAATCGAGGCAGCTGACCTCGGCTCCATGGACGTGAACGACGTCGGTACCGTCCTCGAAGTGAAGGACGGGGTCGCGCTGATCTACGGGCTCCGCCGGGCAATCGCCGGCGAGATGCTCGAGTTCACGGCGCGCGAGACGGGCGAGACGATCACGGGCCTCGTGCTCAACCTCGAGCAGGACTCGGTGGGCGCCGCGATCATGGGCGACTACCTCAAGCTCAAGGAAGGCGACGAGGTGCGTTGCACCGGTCGCCTCCTTGACGTTCAGGTCGGTCCGGCGATCCTCGGGCGCGTCGTGGACGGCCTCGGCCGCCCGGTCGACGGCCTCGGGGAGATCGCCACGGTCAATTCGCGGCCCGTCGAGATGATCGCCCCGGGCATCATCGTCCGGCAGCCGGTCACCGAGCCGATGCAGACCGGCATCAAGGCGATCGACGCCATGATCCCGATCGGCCGCGGCCAGCGCGAGCTGATCATCGGCGACCGCGGCACCGGCAAGACCGCGATCGCGATCGACACGATCATCAACCAGAAGGGCACCGGCGTCGTCTGCGTCTACGTCGCCATCGGGCAGAAGCGCTCGACCGTCGCGACGGTCGTGGAGAAGCTCAAGGAAGCCGGCGCGATGGAGTACACCGTCGTCGTCGTCGCCTCGGCCTCGGACCCGGCGCCGCTGCAGTTCATCGCGCCGTACGTCGGCTGCGCCATCGCCGAGTATTTCATGTACGAGGAGGGGAAGGCGACCCTCTGCGTGTACGACGACCTCTCCAAGCAGGCCGCCGCGTACCGGCAGATGTCGCTGATTCTCCGCCGTCCGCCGGGCCGCGAAGCGTATCCGGGCGACATCTTCTACCTCCACTCGCGCCTTCTCGAGCGCGCCGCGAAGATCAGCACCGATCCGGAGCTGACCAAGAACGACCCGCGCATCAAGGTGCCGGGCGGTTCGCTCACGGCGCTGCCGATCATCGAGACGCAGGCCGGCGACGTCTCCGCCTACATCCCGACCAACGTGATCTCGATCACGGACGGCCAGATCTTCCTGCAGACCGACCTCTTCTACGCCAACGTCCGTCCGGCCGTCGACGTCGGCATCTCGGTCTCCCGCGTCGGGGGCAACGCGCAGATCAAGGCGATGAAGCAGGTCGCCGGTCCGCTCCGCCTCTCGCTGGCACAGTACCGTGAGCTCGAGGCCTTCGCGCAGTTCGGCTCCGACCTCGACGCCGCCACGCAGCGTCAGCTGGCGCGCGGCGCCCGCATGGTCGAGATCCTCAAGCAGCCGCAGTACGCCCCGGTCCCGGTCGAGGAGCAGATCGTCGCGCTCTACGCCGTGACCAACGGCTTCCTCGACGGCGTCGATGTCAAGTCGATCCGGAAGTGGGAAGCGGACTTCCTCGCCTGGGCCCGCGTGTCGCGGCCGCAGGTGCTGCAGCTGGTGCGCGAGAAGAAGGCGCTCACCGACGAAGTCACCGGCGAGTTGCGCGCAGCGATCGACGCGTTCACCCCGATGTTCGCGCCGGCCTGAGATGGCGACCAATCGCGCGCTCAAGGGACGGATTCGCTCCGTCACCAACACGCGGAAGATCACGCGGACGATGGAGCTCGTCTCCACGTCGAAGCTGAAGCGCGCCCAGGACCGCGTGGTCGCGGCCCGACCGTACGCCGAGGCGTTGCGCCAGGTCATCGCCGACCTGGTCACGCCGGAACTAGCGGAGCGCTTCCCGCTGCTGCGGAGCCCGCAGTCCCCGACCAAGGGTGGGCCGTCGCGCGCGGTGATCATTCTCGTCACGTCGAATCGCGGGCTGGCGGGTGGCTTCAACGCCAACCTGATCAAGGAAGCCCGCCGCCGGATTGAGGCGCTCGAGGCCGAGGGCTATCAGGTCGAGCTCGTCGGCGTCGGCAAGAAGGGGATCGGCTTCTTCAAGTATCTCGGGCGAGCTTTCCGGAGCGAGCGCCCCGACATCGGCGACCGTCCGACGGCGGAGCATGCCGTGTCGCTGGTCCAGGACCTGATGGACGGCTTCGCCGATGGCAGCATCGGCGTGGTCGAACTGGTGCAGTCGCGCTTCATCTCGGTGCTGAATTCGCCGCCGGCCGCCATCCGCATCCTGCCGATCACTCCGCCAGAGAAGCAGGCCGGTGGCGTGCGTCCCGACTACATCCTGTCGCCCGATCCCGAGACGCTGCTGGAGCAGGTGCTCCCGCTCTACGTCCGGAACATGATGTACCGTGGCCTGGTGGAGACGGTGGCGGCGGAGCATGCCGCGCGCCGCACCGCGATGAAGAACGCCACCGACAACGCCGGCGACCTCATCGACGCGCTGAAGCGGACGTACAACCGCCAGCGCCAGGCGCAGATCACGCAGGAAATTGCCGAGCTGGTCGGCGGCGCAGCAGCACTCTAACTCGATGATCGATCATCGATGATCGATCATCGATGACTGAACGCACAACGGAAGAGACGGAAATGACCGCTACCGCCACCACGCCGACCACCGGCACCATCGTCCAGATCATCGGGCCGGTGCTCGACATCGAGTTTCCGCCGGAGCAGTTGCCGGAGATCTACAACGCGCTGACCGTCGAGGATTCGAGCGGGCCGGTGCCGGTGCGGCTGACCGCCGAGGTGCAGCAGCACATCGGCCGCAACCAGGTGCGCGCGGTCGCGATGAGCTCCACCGACGGCGTGACGCGCGGCATGATCGCCGTCGACACCGGCTCGGCCGTGACGGTGCCGATCGGTGACGCCGCGCTCGGGCGCATCCTGAACGTCCTCGGCGAGCCGGTGGACGGTGGCCCGGCGATCCCGGCCTCGGTCGAGCGGTGGGCGATCCACCGCCCGTCGCCGGCGTTCACGGCGCTGGAGCCGAAGACGGAAATCCTCGAGACCGGCATCAAGGTCATCGACCTGATCGCCCCGTTCGTGAAGGGCGGCAAGATCGGCCTCTTCGGCGGCGCCGGCGTCGGCAAGACGGTCGTCATTCAGGAGCTGATCAACAACGTCCAGAAGGGACACGGCGGCAAGTCGGTCTTCTGCGGCGTCGGCGAGCGCACCCGCGAAGGGAACGACCTCTACCTCGAGTTCAAGGAAGCCGGCATTCTCGGCTCCGTGGCGCTGATGTACGGCCAGATGAACGAGCCGCCGGGCGCGCGTCTCCGCGTCGGCCTGTCGGGCCTCACCATCGCCGAGTACTTCCGCGACGAAGAAGGCCAGGACGTGCTGCTCTTCGTCGACAACATCTTCCGCTTCACGCAGGCCGGCGCCGAAGTGTCGGCGCTCCTCGGCCGCATGCCGTCGGCCGCCGGCTATCAGCCGACGCTGGCCACGGAGATGGGCGACCTCCAGGAGCGGATCACCTCGACCCGCAACGGCTCGATCACCTCGGTGCAGGCCATCTACGTGCCCGCCGACGACCTCACCGACCCGGCGCCGGCGACGGCCTTCGCCCACCTCGACGCGACCGTCGTGCTCTCGCGCGCGATCACCGAGCTCGGCATCTACCCGGCCGTCGACCCGCTTGACTCGACGTCCCGCATCCTGGCGCCGCAGTTCATCGGCGAGCGCCACTACAACGTCGCGATCGGCCTGCAGCGCACGTTGCAGCGCTACAAGGCGCTCCAGGACATCATCGCGATTCTCGGCATGGACGAGCTCTCGGAAGAGGACAAGCTGATCGTCGGCCGTGCACGCCGGCTCCAGCGCTTCCTCTCGCAGCCGTTCGCTGTCGCCGAGCAGTTCACCGGCCTTCCGGGCAAGTACGTCAAGCTGGAGGAGACGGTCGCCTCGTTCGAGCGCGTCCTCTCCGGCGAGTTCGACCATCTTCCCGAGCAGGCGTTCTACATGCAGGGCGGCATTGACGACGTGATCGCCAAGGCCAAGGAGCTGCAGGGCTGATGCGCGTCACCGTCATCTCCCCCGAGCGCGCGGTCTTCGATGGACAGGCCGAGGCGGTCAGCGCCACGGCGTTCGACGGCGAGATCGGCATCCTGCCGAATCACGCGCCGTTGATGACCGTGCTCGGGACCGGCCCCCTTCGCATCCGCACTGCGGGCGGGGCCAGGACCTTCCATGTGCAAGGCGGATTCCTGCAGGTCGTCTCCAACACGGTCCGCATTCTCGCGGAACAGATCTCAGGAGATGCCGATGCGTAACACCGCCTTGCTGGTCCTTGCCACGCTCGCCTCGGCGCCGCTCGCGGCGCCGTCAGTGCTTTCGGCCCAGTCCACCGGGACGCCCGTCTATGCCGCGCCGTACCGGGCGTTCGGCCAGAACGAAATCGGTCTGTCGCTCTCCGATCCGGGCAACGGCTTCGCGCTCGAGGGCTCGTACCGCACCGCCTTCAATCGCACCGTCGACATCGGCTTCCGCGGCGGCCTCGCCGACGGCGGGCGCGGCAGCAACAGCGCCCTCCTCCTCGGTTCGGATCTCCGGGCGCGCGTCCTCGACCACAACGAGTCCTTCCCGCTCGACGGGTCGTTCACCCTCGGCGTCGGCGTGGCCTCGGGCGACGGCTACACCGTGGGCTACCTGCCGGTCGGCTTCACGATGGGTCGGCGCGTCCTGATCGAGGGGTCGTCGGCGTCGTTGGTGCCGTACGTGCATCCGGTACTGATGCCGAAGTTCGGCGACGGCAGCGGGACGGATTTCTCGATCGGTTTCGGACTCGACGCCAAGCTGAACAACCGCCTCGACGTCCGCTTCTCGGCGGCGCTGGGTGATCGTGACGGCATCGCCTTCACGGTGGCCTGGGTCCGCTGATCTTTCCCCTCGTGTCCCCGCGGAGCTGTCCGATGCGGTCCATTGCCACGTATGCCCTCCTTGCCACTTTGACCGCGGCGCCTCTCGCGGCGCAGGTGCGCGGGCTTCCGGTCGTCAACAACGGTGTCCCGACCGGGATCGGACTGGCGGCGGATGTCGGTTTTGCCAACCAGGACTTCGGCAAGGCGACGACGTTCGGCGTCTCGGCGGCGGTCGGGCTCGGTTTCGTCGGGATCGGTGGCGCGGTGTCGCGCACCGAGCCGGACAATGGGCCGTCCGGCTATTCGCAGGCGGTCTCGGCGTCGCTCAACATTCTGGGCGGTCCGCTGGTGCCGATTCGCGTCACGGTGCTGGGTGGCGTGGGGCAGTGGAAGGCCGGCTCGGAAACGGTGCGTCACATTCCGGTCTCGATCGGCCTCTCTGCCACGATCCCGATTCCGGCGCTGTCGATCAAGCCGTGGATTGCGCCGCGCTTCGACCGGGTCAGCATCTCGAACGGTGGCAGTGACAACCGCTTCGGCATTGCGGGGGGGATCGAGCTGGCGATGCTCAACGGGCTCTCGCTGCGGGCGTCCTACGATCGCCTCTTCGTCAGCAATCTCAAGCCGGGGATCTTCTCCGTCGGCGTCGGCTTCGCACCGTGACCTGAGGCGCCGTTCAGCCGAGCAGTCGCTCCAACATCATCGCACTTCGTTCCGCCGCGCCGCGCTCTCCCTCGAGCGCGGCGCGATTGCGTTCCCCATCGGCCCTGGTCGAGTCGGGATGATCAAGCATCTCCTCCCAGCGCTGGAGGAGCGAGTCGATGGCGGAGTCGCGCGGCAACACGTCGATCCGCCCTGTCGCGCGGAGCATCGCGACATCGTGTGAGCCACGATCGGCTGGGCCGATCACGATGGTTCGTCCCCACGCAGCCGGTTCGAGCACGGAATGGATCCCCGACGTGCCGAAGCCGCCGCCGACGTAGGCCACGCAGCCATTGGCATAGAGCCGCGCGAGGATGCCGACACGATCTCCCACCACGATGGCCGGAGCGCTCCCCGGTGCGAGCTGGCCGAGGCGGACCGGGGTGGGCAGGCCGAGCCGTGCGGCGTCGCCATCAATGCGGTCGAGGTGTTCCGTGGTCGGCTCGTGCGGCACCAACACGAGGCGCGCGTCCGGATGCCGAGTACGCAACTGCGCGAAGGCGGGCAACAGCACCGCCTCGTCGGCGGGCCAAGTGCTGCCGGCGACCATGGTCGCTGCCGGGTCGGCGAGGGCGAGCAGCGGATCGGCGGGGTCGACTGCCGCGACCACGGCGAGCACCGAATCGATGCGCGGGTCGCCGGTCACCTGGACGCACTCCTGGCGACTGCCGAGCGCGACCATGCGGTTGCCGTCAGCGGGCGTGATCGCCCCGACGGCATCAAGCACCTGGTACCCGCTCCGCGTCGCCTCGACGGAGGGCCATCGCAACCGACTGCTCACCGGCGACACCGTTGCCGCCACCATCGCGACCGGGATGCGCCGCGCCGCGGCGTGGGTCGCCAGCTCGGGCCAGAGGTCGAGCTTGGTAAAGACCAGCAGCGAGGGGCGGACGGCGTCGAGGGCGGCCCGCACGTCGTCGGCACGGTCATAGGGGAGGTAGCTGGTGCCGTCGACCGCGAGCGAGGCCGCGAAGCGCTCCGCGGACGGTGAGAAGTGAGTGTAGAGCAATTGCAGATCGGGGCGCCGGGCCCTCAGGGCCTCGAACACCGCCCTGGCCTGCAGCCCCTCCCCGACCGAGGGGGCGTGGAACCAGGCGAGTGGGCGGGTCGCATCGCGGTGGTGGCGTCCCCAGGCGGCCAGGGTCGCGGGGGCCCCGCGGCGACCGGCGTGGGCGCGCTGCTGGCGGTCATCCCGCAACAGCATCGGGACGAGCGGGACGGCGGCGCGCACCAGGGCGCGGTAGAGCGGGGAGGTGGCCACGTCGGAACGATGCGGGGGAAGGGAAAGCGGGGCAAGCCGCCGCGGTCGTTTCGGCCGTGAAACACCCTGGGCGCCCCCCCCGTTTAGCTTCAATCATGGCTGCCTCGCGCTACGTCACGGATAGTCGCGCCCCGCGCTACTCGCTCCTCTTTGCGCTCCCGCTCCTGCTCGCGTATGAGGGGCTGGCGTGGTTTCTGAGCGATCCGACGGCCGGTGGCGTGCGCAACGGTGCCGACGTGATCCTCAAGGGGCTCTTTGCGGCCGCGGGTGGCGCGCGCGGGGTGCTCGCCTTCGAGGTGGGACTGGGGCTCCTCGGTGTCTGGCTGATCGCGCGTGACTGGCGTCGGCATCCGGGCCCCCTCCGCGCGTCCGTCTTCGGCGGGATGCTGCTGGAGTCCTCGGTGCTGGCCGTGCTGGTCGGACTGATTGTGGGCCGGGCGACCAACTCGCTGCTGCACATCCTCGCGATCGGCCAGGGCGGGACCTCGATCGACCTGCCGACGCAGTTGATGATCTCGCTTGGCGCGGGGATCTACGAGGAACTCCTCTTCCGCGTGGTGTTGGTGGGGACGCTGGCATGGGCGGGGGCGCGCCTGTTCGGCTGGGCACCGCGCACCGCGGGGGTAGTCGCCGCGGTGGCTGGAGCCCTGCTCTTTTCGGCCTTTCACTACATCGGCGCCTACGGCGATCCGCTCGAACTGCCGTCGTTCCTCTTCCGCTTTCTCGCCGGGCTGGTCTTCAGCGGCGTCTACCTGCTCCGCGGCTTCGGGATCGCCGCATGGACGCACGCGCTCTACGACGTCTTCGTCACCCTCGCCTGACGCGCCATGCGCCGACTATTTGCCGGCCTTCGCCGGCTTGGCCGTCTTCACGGTCACGACGCTGTCGAGCACATGCCGGAAGGCCTCGATCGGATAGGCCCCTTCCATGATGCCACCTTCGATGAAAAAGGTCGGCGTGCTCTTCGCCCCCGCGCGGATCGCACCGGCGGCGTCGCTGCGCACGATGCGGGCGGCATCGGGGCTCGCGAGGCAGGCGTTCAGCGCGGGCCGCTGCAGACCGAGGCCGCCGGCGAGCGAGAGGAAGAAGGCCGCGGGATCGGCGAGCTTCTCCCACTTTTCCTGCTGGGCGTAGAGCGCGTCGTGCGTCGGCCAGAACTTCCCCTGCTTCATGGCGCAGGTCGCGAAGATGGCCGCCGCCGCCGCGTTCTGGTGGATCTGCGTGAGCGGGAAGTGCACGTAGACCCAGCGCACCTTGCCGGTCTTGATGTACTCCTTCTCGATCGTCGGAAAGGTCTCGGTCGCGAAGCGCCGGCAGTACGGGCACTGCAGATCGGACATCTCGTAGACGGTCACCGGCGCCGTGACGGATCCCTTGGCGCGGGGGGCGATCAGCGTGTCCTGCTGCGCGGCGGCGGCTGCCGGGGCGAGCAGGAGGAGCAAGGGGAGCAGGCGACGCACCATGGGAGTTCCGGTCGGGGGGGTGAAGGCCGAGTATCTTTCGGCATGTGGCAGAAAGGTATCGGCGCGTTGGTGGTGCTCCAACTGGGTCTCCTGAGCGGGGTCGCGGCGCAGGGCGGGGTGGCTTCGCTCTTTCCGGCCCAGCCGACCGGGATGGTGACCGATGTCGCCAAGGTGCTGGATGCCGCCAGCCTGGCCCGCATTGAGTCGCGCCTCACGCTGCTCCGGCAGCAGACCGGTGCCGAGGTGGCGGTGGTCACCTTGCCGACGCTGGGCGGTCGGGAGCCGGCCGAGGTGGCACTCGCCATCGGCCGAGCCTGGGGCGTCGGGGCGAAGGCCGCCGTCGGCGATCAGACGCGGAACGCGGGGGCCGTCTTCCTGCTGGTGCCGCGGTCGGGCGACCAGCGGGGCGAGATTCGCCTCGAGGTCGGCAACGGCCTCGAGGGGATCCTCACCGACGCACGCACGGGGCAGATCCTCGACGCGTTGATGCCGCAGCTCCGGGAACAGCAATACGGTTCGGCGCTCGAGGCCGGGACCGTCGCGATCGCCGATCTGGTGGCGCGGACGATGGGCATCAGCGATACGTCGCTGGTGCAGCCCCGGGCGCCGCCGCGACGCGGCTTTCCCCGCGGCCTCCTGACGCTGATCATCATCGTGCTGTGGTTGATCATCAACACGCGGGGCGGCGGGCGCGGTGGCCGGTATCGTCGTGGCGGCAGAGGGCCGTTCATCATCGGCGGCGGCGGCTTCGGCGGCGGCGGCTTCGGGGGCGGCGGATTCGGCGGCGGTGGCTTTGGCGGCTTCGGCGGTGGCGGGGGTTTCAGCGGCGGCGGCGGCGGGAGGAGCTTCTGATGGATCGTGGCCAATTGGATGCGGATATTGCACGACTCGTGACGCGCCTGCAGTCGGCCGACGCGCCGACCGGCAGCGCGCTGCTCTACGGCTCGGTGGTGCGAGGCGACTGGATCGCCACACGCTCCGACGTCAACCTGCTGCTCGTGATGGACGACGCGTCACCGGCGGGATTGCGGCGCCTCGCCGGGGCGGTGTCGGAGTGGCACCGCGCCGGTCACACGGCGCCGTTGATCATCGGCCGCGAGGAGTGGCAGCGCTCGGTCGATGTCTTCCCGATCGAGATGACCGACATGCAGCTCGCCTACCGGTTGCTGCACGGCACCGATCCGCTCGCCGACGTCCGCGTGGCGCCGTCGGATCTGCGTCGGGCGCTGGAGTCGGAACTGCGCGGCAAGCTGGTGCGACTGCGCCAGGCCTACGTCCGATTCGGCGAGTCGATGGTGACGCTCGGCGGTTTCGCCACCGCCTCCGTCGGCCAACTGCTGGTGCTCTTCCGGTGCACCGGCGCGCTGCTCGGACGTCCCATGGGCGCGACGGCCGCCGAAACCATCGCTGGCCTCGCCGACGTACTGGGCGACGACGCGGCGGTGATCACCGAGATCGCGGGGCACCGGGCCGAGCCCGAGTGGCACTGCCCCCCCGCCACGTTCGCCCGGTATCTTGAAGTGGTCCACCGGGCGGTTGAGTTCATTGACCACTACCCACAGGGAGATGCTTGATGCGCCGCATGCTTCGTACTGCCTCGCTCCTCGCCGCCGTGACCGTCCTGGCCAGCGGCTGCGGGTACAACTCGCTGCAGGGGCTCGATGAGCAGGTGAACAAGGCCAAGGGACAGATCGAGGTCCAGCTGCAGCGCCGTGCCGACCTGATCCCGAACCTCGTGGCCACGGTGAAGGGTGTCGCCGCGCAGGAGACCACGGTCTTCATCGCCGTCGCCGAGGCGCGCGCCAAGCTCTCCGGCGCGGTGCAGGGCGGCAACATCCAGGAGATGGCCAACGCCAACGCCGCCATGCAGGCGCCGCTGGGCCGCTTGATTGCGATCGCCGAGGCGTACCCCGTCCTCAAGAGCAGCGAGAACTTCAAGCAGCTGCAGGACCAGCTCGAGGGAACGGAAAACCGGATCGCGGTCGCGCGGACGGATTACAACAGCGCCGTGGAGCAGTTCAACACCACGACGCGGAAGTTTCCGACCAACCTGACGGCGAAGATGTTCGGCTTGGGGAAGGCGCGCGAATACTTCGAGGTCACGACGCCGGGGGCGAAGGATGCGCCGGCGGTGAAGTTCTAGTCGTTAGGCGTTAGTCGTTGGTCGTTAGGGGGTTCCAATGACTAACGACCAACGACTAACGACTCGATCTACGCCAATCTCGGAAACAGATTCTCCGGCTTACGCACCGACGCCCCGCCCAGCGCGGGGCGTTTGGCGTTCTCCCAAGCGGCCTCGGGCGCGCCGTCCTGCCCGAGGGCGCTCCAAAGGGCGGTGGCCTTCTCGGGCATGAAGGGGAACGTCATCACCGCGAGGCGAAGCAAGGTCGTGGCGAGGGTCGCGAGCACCACGTCCAACTCGGCCTCCTGACCACCCTTGGCGAGCGCCCACGGCGCCGCGACGGTGATGTACCCGTTCGCCTCGGTCACCACATCGACCACCAGCTTGGCCGCGCCCTTGAGGTCGTTGGCGGTCATCGCCGACGCGTAGTCGGCCACGGCCGCGTCGGCGACGGGGAGTGGCGACGGCGCGGCGATGGGGACGACGCCATCCCGGTACTTCTCCACCATCGCGAGGACTCGCGACGCCAGGTTGCCGAGGCCGTTGGCGAGCTCGCTCTCGTAGACGGCGTCGAACCGCTCGAAGGTGAAGTCGCCATCGTGTTCGAAGCCGACCTCGCGCAACAGGAACCAGCGGAGCGCGTCGGCGCCATGCCGATCGGCCGCTTCCGCGATCGTCACTGAACTCCCCTCCGACTTGCTCACCTTGGCGCCGCCCCACTGCACGTAGCCGTGGGCCCAGATCGCCTTCGGCAGCGGCAGTTCGGCAGCGAGCAGCATCGCCGGCCAGATGATGCAATGAAAGCGGGTGATCCCCTTGCCGACGACATGGAGATCGGCCGGCCAGATGGCGTCCCAGCCGTCGTGCGGATAGCCGGTCGCACTCAGGTAATTGATGAGCGCGTCAAACCACACGTAGACGGTTTCGTCGTCGGTGCCTGGGAAGGGGATGCCCCACGGCAACCGCGCGCGCGAGATCGAGATGTCCTGCAGTCCCTCGCGGAGCGTGCTGAGAATCTCGTTGCGCCGGATCTGCGGCTCGACCCGGAACACATCGTTCGCCTCGACCAGCGCGAGGACACGGTCACGATACGCGGAGAGACGGAAGAAGGTGTTCTTCTCCTTGGTGCGCACGAGGTCGCGAGACGGATGCTCGGGACACCGTCCGTCGACCAGTTGCCCTTCCTGCTTGAACTCCTCGCAGCCGACGCAATACAGTCCCTCGTATTCGCCGACGAAGAGGTCCTCGGGGTGTCGCTCGCGGATCCGTTCGAGCAGGGCCTGCACCCCGGCGGCGTGACGCGGCTCGGTCGTGCGCATCCAGTCGTCGTGGGCGCAGTGGAGGCTCCGCCAGGTCTGCTCGAAGTGCGCCGAAATGCCGTCGACCCAGGCCTGCGGGGAGAGCCCAGCGGCCTGCGCCGACTGAAAGACCTTCTGGCCGTGTTCGTCCATCCCCATCAGGAAGCGCACCGGCTGCCCCTGCAGGCGATGCCAGCGGGCCAGGGCATCGGCGCCGATCTTCTCGAGCGCGTGGCCGAGGTGCGGATCGCCGTTGGCGTAGTCGATGGCGGTGGTGATGTACCAGGGCTTCACGCCGAACTCCCGTCGGGGGGGCCGCCGCGTTGCGGGCGGCGGGGTGCGCCAGGCGGGCGACGGGTCGGCGGCGCGGCCTCAGGGGCTGGCGTCGGCGCCGCGCTCGTCGCCGGGGCCTGCTCGACTTCATCGCGCAGATCGAGCAGGCCGATCACGCGCGGGCCGTGCTCGTCACTGCGCAGGAAGACACGCTCGCGGAGGATGTCGACCGCCACGACCTTTTCGGCTCCGCGCAGCGTCTGAATCAGCTTCCCTTCCTTCGGGAAGCGCTTCCGCGCGGTCAGATAGAACTCATGCTCGTACTTGAGGCAGCAGAGGAGGCGACCGCAGCCGCCCGAGATCTGGGCGGGGTTGAGCGAGAGTCGCTGATCCTTCGCCAGGGCGAGATTCACCGGGCCGGGTTCGGTCAGCCAGGTGCTGCAGCAGAGCTCGCGCCCGCAGCGACCGACGCCGCCAAGGCGCGCCGCCTCCTCGCGCACGCCGATCTGCCGCAGGTCGATCCGGGTTCGGAAGCTGGTGGCGAGCTCGCGGACCAGCGTGCGGAAGTCCACCCGCTTGTCGGCCGTGAAGTAGATCGTGAGTCGATTGCGGTCCCACTGCCACTCGGTGTCGGAGATCCGCATCGGCAGGTCGTGGGCGGCGGCGCGCGCGATCACGGCACGCCGTGCCTCTTCCTCGCCGCGTCGCAACTCTTCGTGCTGCTGAACGTCGGCTGGGGACGCACGCCGCACCACGGCCGCCCGGACACCCGGCGCGGCGGCCACTGTGTCCGCGGCGGCGTCGCTCGGGGAGGCGCTCGCATCGGGGGCGGGCGCATCGGTGCCGCAGCTGGTGCAGCCACCGCACTTGGCCAGCGCAGCCTCTCCGACGGTGTTGACGCGGCCCAGATCGAAGCCGCGCTCGACCGCCACCACAACCGGTTCGTTGAGCCGCAGCGGGGCGGCATCATCGGACCAGTCAAAGAACTCGCGGCGGTTGCCCTTGAAACGGACTTCGACGGTTTGTGGCATCAGGCGTCTGCGTACGCCCCCATCGCCGCGAACTTGTCGTGGCGACGCTTGATGAGCTTGTCGGCCTTCAGCTTGCGCAGCTCGGTCATCTGGCGGATCAGCGAGGCCCGCAACGATTCACCGGCGGCATCGGGGTCGAAGTGCGCCCCACCGACCGGCTCGGGGATGATCTCATCGACCAGGCCAAGGCGGAGCAGGTCGTCCGAGGTGAGCTTGAGCGCCTCGGCGGCGCGCTCACGCTGCGAGGCATCCTTCCAGAGGATTGCCGCGCACCCCTCGGGGGAGATCACCGAGTAGACGGAGTTCTCGAACATCAGGATCCGATCGGCCACGCCGAGCGCCAGCGCCCCGCCCGATCCGCCCTCACCAATCACCACCGTGATGATCGGCGTCGGCAGGATCGACATCTCGAGGATGTTGCGCGCGAGCGCCTCGGACTGGCCACGCTCTTCCGCGCCCAGACCGGGGTACGCCCCCGGCGTGTCAATCAAGGTGATGACCGGCGCATGGAAGCGCGCGGCGATCTGCATCAGACGGAGCGCCTTCCGGTAGCCCTCGGGATGCGGCATGCCGAAGTTGCGCTTGATGTTCTCCTTGGTGTCGCGCCCCTTCTGGTGGCCGATCACCATGACCGACTGGCCCGCGAGCCGCGCCCAACCGCCGACGATCGCCGGGTCGTCGCGGAAGAGCCGGTCGCCGTGCAGTTCGATGAAGTCGGTGAAGATCGACGAGAGGTAGTCGAGCGTGTACGGCCGCCGGGCATGCCGTGCCACCAGCACGCGCTGCATCGGCGTGAGGCCGGCATAGATCTCGGCGCGCTTCGCGTCGAGCTTCTCCTCGAGCGTGGTGAGCTCCCCGAGGACGTCGATTTCGCGCTCGCTGCCCACGCGCTTCAGCTCGTCGATCTGCTTCTCGAGCTCGGCGAGGGGCTTCTCGAACTCGAGGGTGTAGCTGGTCGCCATCCTGCCTTACCCCGCGCGGATGAAGGAAACGGCGTCGCCGCCAAAGAGGTCCCGCAGGTCGCGCAGAGTCTCCTCGCGCGGTTCCACCCGCAGGCGTCGGGAGCGGAGGCGCGCGGCCGTGCCATTCCCGTCGGACCATTGAATATAGAGCGGCGCCGGCCCAGGGTGGGCCATACAGAGGCGGGCCAGGGTCCGGATCGTCTCGGGGGCCGGGGCATCGGGGGCGGCCCATTGGATCGCGATCCCGAGCAGGCCGGCGCTCTCGAGTTCCGCCAGCGGCCGGGCACCCTCCACGATGAAGGGGACCTGATCCTCGCCCCGGTCCCGGGCCGAGTAGCCGCCGCTGAGCAGCATCGCCTCGTCGACCCGGATCACCTGGTTGAGCTTGGCCCAGGCCTCGGGGAAAACGATCGCCTCCGCGGTGCCGTGGAAGTCCTCGACCGTCACCCGGGCGTACTCCTTTCCGGTCTTCTTGGAGATCTGTCGCTTGACCGCCGTGAGCACGCCCGCGACCGCGACCTGGTGCTCGCTCCAGGTGCCCATCGTGGCCGTGGTTCGCGTCCCGAACAGCTCCACCAACGGACGGTAGCGCTCGAGCGGATGTCCGGAGATGAAGAAGCCGAGAATCTCCTTCTCCTTCGCGAGGCGGTCCGCCTCCGTCCACGGCGCCACGTCGGGGAGGGTCGGCTCGACCGGGGTGGTCTTGACGACTTCGCCGAAGAGCGATTCCTGTCCTGCCTCGAATTCCTGGGCGAGCAGCTGCGCTTCGCCGATCGCCTGGTCCACCGCAGCGACGAGTTGGGCGCGATGTCCCCCGAGCGAGTCGCAGGCCCCGGCGGCGATCAACGATTCGAAGACCCGCTTGTTGCAGAGGCGTGCGTCGATCCGGCGGGCAAAATCCGCGAGCGACTTGAAGGGGCCATTCTCGCGCGCGGCGATGATCGACTCGATGGCGCCGGCACCGACGTTGCGCACGGCGCCGAGGCCGAAGCGAATGCGACGGTCGCCGATGACGGTGAACTTGAAGCCGGACTCATGCACGTCCGGCGGCAACACCTCGATGCCGAGCTCGCGAGCCTCGTTGATGTACTGGACGACCTTGTCGGTGCTGCCGATTTCACTCGAGAGCAGCGCGGCCATGAATTCAGCCGGATGGTGCGTCTTGAGCCACGCGGTCTGGTAGGAGAGGACCGAGTACGCCACCGAGTGCGACTTGTTGAAGCCGTACCGACCGAAGGTCTCGATCTGCGCCGCGAGTTCGTCGAGCAGGCCGCGCTCGTGGCCGAGCGCCGTGCCGCGCGTGATGAACTTCCCCAGCTCCTTCTTGATCAGCTCCGCGTCCTTCTTGCCGACCGCCTTCCGGAGGACGTCGGCTTCAGCCAGCGTGAATCCCGCGATCACGTTGGCGATCCGCATCACCTGTTCCTGATAGGTGATGACGCCGTAGGTCGGCTCCAGCACCTCGACCAGCGAGGGATGCGGATAGGTGACCGGTTCGTGGCCCAGCTTCCGCTTGATGAAGACGGTGTGCATGCCGGCGTCGAGCGGACCCGGGCGCAGCAAGGCGTTCGAGGCGACCAGGTCGTCGAAGCGGTCGCACTTCATGCTGCGGAGCGTGTCCGTCGCCAATGCCGATTCGAACTGGAAGACGCCCGCCGTGCGACCGCGGCGCAACAGCGCGTAGACCTCGGGGTCGTCGTACGGCAGCGCGTCGATGTCGAGCGGCGTGCCGGTCTTCGCCACGATCATCTGCACGGCGTCGTGGATCACCGTCAGCGTCTTGAGGCCGAGGATGTCCATCTTGAGCATCCCGACCTTCTCGAGCGCGCCCATCTCGTACTGGCAGATGATCGAGTCTTCGCCGTTGGCGGCGGCCCCGGCGCCCTTGGTCGGCGCCGTGCAGACCGGCACATAGTCGGCGAGCGGCCCCGGGGCGATCACCACGCCGGCGGCGTGCACCGAGGCGTGGCGCGAGAGCCCCTCGATCCGCGAGGCGTAGGTGAAGACGCGGCGGTACGCCTCGTTCTCCTTCAGCATCGCCTTCAGTTCGTCGATCTTCTCGCCCGCTTCCGCCACCGTCATCGAGAAGGCCGGCCCCGAGGGGATCAGCTTGGTGAGCTTGTCGGCCTCACCCGGCGGCACCTTGAGCGTGCGCGCCACGTCCTTGACCGCGGCCCGCGCCTTCATCGTCCCGAAGGTGATGATCTGGCCCACCGAATCACGACCGTAGCGCTCGCGCACGTACTCGATCACCTCGCCGCGCCGCTCGAAGCAGAAGTCGACGTCGATGTCGGGCATCGAGACGCGTTCCGGATTGAGGAAGCGCTCGAACAGCAGGTCGAAGCGGAGCGGGTCGACGTTGGTGATGCCAAGGCCATACGCGACGATCGAGCCCGCCGCCGAGCCGCGGCCGGGACCGACGGGAATGCCCCGCGCCCGCGCGGCGTTGATGAAGTCCTGCGTGATCAGGAAATAGCCGGCGTAGCCCGCCGTGTTGATCACCCCGAGCTCGAAGTCGAGCCGCTGCTGCACCGCGTCCGGCAGCGGCTTGGCATAGCGCGCTTCGAGGCCGGTGGTGGCGAGCGTGGCGAGCAGCGTCTCGTCGGAGGTGACGCCCTCGGGGAGCGGATACTTCGGCACGAAGTAGCGCTTCTCGAAGTCGAACTCGCAGAGGTTCGCGACGTCCTGCGTCCGCTCGATCGCATCGATCTGGTCGGGGAAGAGCGTCCGCATCTCGGCTTCGCTCTTGACGTACGACTCGCTGCCGGTGAAGCGGAAACGCTTGGGGTCGTCGAGGTCGGCGCCGGTGCCGATGGCCAGGAGGACGTCGTGCGCCTCGGCATCGTCCCGCGTGAGATAGTGGGCGTCGTTGGTTGCCACGACCGGGAGGCCGAGTTCCTTGCCGAGGGCGATCATCCCCTTGGCGACCTCGAGCTCTTCCGGGATGCCGTGATCCTGGATCTCGAGATAGAAGCCGTCCTTGCCGAAGGTCTCCGCCATCCAGACCGCCGACTCGCGGGCCTTGTCGAAGCGTCCCTGCCGCAAGTACAGCGCGACTTCTCCCGAGAGGCATGCCGCAAGGCAGACGATCCCCTCGCTGTGCGAAGCAAGGATTTCCTTGTCGATGCGCGGACGCCGATAGAAGCCCTCGGTGTAGCCGATCGAGGAGAGCTTGATCAGGTTCTTGTAGCCGACGGCATTGCGAGCGAGGAGGACGAGGTGCGAGTACTGCGCCGGGGCCCACGAGGGCTTCTCCCGCGCCTGCCGCGGGCCGAAGGCGAGATAGGCCTCGAAGCCGAGAATCGGCCGGATCCCCTGCTTCTTCGCCTGGTCGTAGAAGCTCCACGCCGCGTGCAGGTTGCCGTGGTCGGTGACGGCGAGCGAATCCATCCCCAACTTCTTGACGTGGCTCACCAGCTCGGGGATGCGATTGGCACCGTCGAGCAGCGAATATTCGCTGTGGGTATGGAGGTGGACGAAGGCCATCAGCGCACCCGCTGGCTGAGTTCGGCCAACACGGCCCCGAAGGGCACGCCACGCGCCTGGAGCAGGACCAGGAGGTGGAAGAGCAGGTCGGCCGATTCGCTGGCGAGCCGCTCATCGCTTTCGGCCAATGCCGCAATGACCGTCTCGACCCCTTCCTCGCCGACCTTCTGGGCGATCTTGGGGAGCCCGCGTTCGAAGAGCGTGGCGGTGTACGATTCCGGTGGCCGGGTGGCATGGCGATCGGCGATCATTCGGGCAAGGCGGGTCAGCAGATGCCCCCCCTGATCGTCTTCGTCGGCAAGCTGCCCGTCCGACGTGATCCGCCGGAAGAAGCAGGTTGGGCGATTGGTGTGGCAGGCCGGACCCTGCTGCGTGACGCGGTAGAGGATGGCGTCGGCATCGCAGTCGAGCCGCACCTCGAGGACTTGCTGGGTGTGGCCGGATTGTTCGCCCTTCTTCCAGAGCGCCTGGCGCGAGCGGCTCCAGTAGTGGGCATGACCTGTCGACAGCGTCGCCTCGAGGGCGGCGCGATCGGCCCAGGCGAGCATCAGGAGGTTGCCGGAAAGGGCATCCTGCGCCACCACGGGCACCAAGCCGGCGGTATCAAACCGGACGGCATCGAGGGCCGGAGCGTCTGTCACCCGGGAATCGTATCCAGACACCGCCCGATTGTCAAAAGTCATTGTCCTGCTTACGCTTAGGTCAGTTTTCCTGCGCCCATGGAGCCAGCCGCGCATGCCCGCTTCCCGCACGATGTGGCCGTCTACGCTCGCCCTGCTCGCGCTGGCGGCGTGCGGCGGGTCCGGTACCGGCCCCGGCCCGGTGACGGTCACTTGCACCACCCCCACGCCCGTGGTCCTCGAGCCTGGTGCCCAGCTGCTGATCGATGCGGCGCGTACCAGCAACTGCCTCTCCCTCCCCGGCGGCGACCAAGCGCGCGAGTACCTCGTAGTGGCCTACTCGGGAGCGGGCACCGAAACCACCACTGGCATCTCGACCGGCTACGCCCTGGCCTCAGGCGCCACCGGCGGCGGGAGCTCGCTGCTGGATGGTCTGCCCACCCCGGTAGCCGCCTTCGGTGACCCGGCCAAGAGCCCCGAGGCCTTCCACCGGAACCTGCGCCTGGCCGAGGCCCGGATCGCGGCCGACCCAGCCACCCGGTTCGGGGAGGCCTGGGGAGGGAAGCCGCCGATGGCCGCGGTCCCGATCGTCGGGCAGCGCGATTCGTTCTATGTCTGCCGGACCAGCAGCTGTGCCGCGTTCAACCGGATCGGCGCAACCGTGCGGTTCGTTGGTCGGCAGGGCGCCATCTACACCGACGATGCGAACCCGGTCACGGCGGAGTCGCTGACCGAGTCGGACATCACCCAGCTTGGCACGCTGTTCGACGATTATCTCTTTCCGATTGATACCACCGCCTTCGGTCGCGAGTCCGACATCGATGGCGACCAGCGCGTGGCGATCCTGATCTCGGCGGCCGTCAACGATCTCACGGCCGATTGCACGAGCGGCCGGATCATCGGCTACTTCTACGGCGCCGACCTGATCGCCTCCCTCGCCGGGAGCAATCGCCGCGAGGTGTTCTACGCCTTCGCGCCGAAGGCGGCGACGGCAAGCTGTTCTGCCATCACCCGCAGCATTGCGCTGCGCGCCTTGCCGCCGGTGCTGATTCACGAACTGCAGCACATGATCTCGTTCAACCAGCGGGTGCTCGTGCGCGGCGGCGGACAGGAGGATCTCTGGCTGAACGAGGGGCTCTCCCATTTCGCCGAAGAGCTCGGCTATCGTGGTGTGCCCGACGCACGCTGCCCGAATTCGGCGAGCTGCTTTTCCCAGTTCTCCTCGGGCGACATCGACAATGCCTACAGCTACCTCTCCAATCCGGAGGCCACCGCCCTCGTGACCCCCGGCAACAATAGCGGCCCGTTGGCGTTTCGCGGCGCGGCCTGGCTCTTCGTTCGCTGGGTGGCCGACCACTTCAGCAGCGACACGCTGCTCGGCACGCAGGTGACGCGCGGGCTCGTCCAGACCACGCGTGTCGGCGCGACCAATGTCAGCGCCGTGGCCGGCGTCGACTTTCCGACGCTGGTTGGTGAGTGGCAACTGACCAACTATCTCGAGAATCTTCCGGGCTTCGCGCAGGTCGGGCGGTTGCGCTATCGCACCTGGAATTTCCGGTCACTCTATCAGGCCAATTTTCCGACGCTCTACGCCAAGCCGTATCCGCTGACGCCCGACTCGACGGCCGGGAGCTACAGCCGCACCGGGACGCTGCGCGGCGGCAGCGGGCGCCATGTGCGGTACCGCCTGGCTGCCGGGGCCGCCGGTGTGACCGTGCAGCTCACCGGCAGCAACGGCAACGGCGTCCCGTCGAGCACGGCCGAACCGCGCTTCGCGGTGGTGCGCATCCGGTGAGGCGCGCGGTGGGGCAGCTCGTGCTCGCGCTCGCGCCGACGCTGCTGGTGGCCCAGCTGCCACCGCGCCCGGCGCTCCCCGATCTGGCGGCCTCCGTGCGCGTGGCGGGACTCGCCGGTGCCGGGGTGGCCATGCCAGGCTACGCGGCCGGCGTGTTCGACAATCCGGCGAACATCGGACCGATCAAGGTGCTCTCGCTCGAGGCCGCCTACGCCAAGCTCCCGGACCGGTCGACCTACACCAGCGGGGCGGCGGCGGTGCGAGCCGGCGACTTCAATCTTGGTGGTGGGCTGCGGTACCTGCGCTACCAGGGTGACCGCCCCGTGGTCGACAATCTCTCCTGGGTGGCGGCGGCGGTCTACCGCGTCAAAGGAATCGCCCTCGGCACCTCCGCGAAATACGTGTCCGTCGAGGATTCCGCTGGAACCATCTTCCGCACGCTGACGTCGGATGCCGGAGTGACGCTTGCCTTCTTCGATATCGCGGCGTTGGCCGTCTCCTTCCAGAACCTTGGCCGCTATGCGCTCAGCGGCGAGCGGCTGCAACTGCCTGCGAGCACGCACCTCGGTTTCTCGATGAATCTGATCGACACCTATTCGAACGGCCGACTGCTGGCGACGATCGAGAGCGACTGGACGGCCGGGACCCCGCGCCGCACCGTGATCGGCCTTGAAGCGGGAGTCGTCGTCCGCGGCATCGGCCTGATCGGGCGGATTGGCAACGGAGGCCAGCCGGCGGGCAGCGGCGTGGGCAAGACGTCCTACGGCGGATCGCTCGTCCTCTCTCGCGCCAGACTCGACTATGCCTACCAGCGGCGCAGCGCCATCGGCCGCAGCGTGCATCTCGTCGGCGCGCAGTGGACCCCATGACGGGAAGGAGACGCTTCAGAATGGGATTGCTCATCACGGCGGCCGTGCTGCTCTTCGGCTTCGGCACGGCCTACGTCGCGTCCGACGAGGTGCGCTACCTCAGTCGCGCCGGGATCGAGGAGACGCGCATCCTGGTGTCGCGGGTACCGATCAGCGAGCTGGCGAAGAACACGCAGGTCCCCGATTCGCTGCGCGAGATGGCCGGGCTGGTCATGGAAGTGCGCAATTACGCTCGCGCGCTGGGGTTGGACGCCAAGGAGACCTACACGACCTACGCCGATGTCGGTCGCGACACGCTGTTGCTGGTGCTGACCGCGTCGCCGAAGGACTGCCTCTGTCCGGTGACGTGGCGCTATCCCGTCGCGGGGCGGGTGCCGTACAAGGGCTTCTTCGATTTTGCCGCCGCGCGCAAGGCAGCGAAGGAGTTTGCGGATCAGGGGTACGATGTCTACCTGCGTCCATCGGCCGCCTTCTCGACGCTCGGCTGGTTCAACGATCCCCTCCTCTCCACGGCGTTGAGCCGCGATTCCGTCGAGCTGGCCTCGCTGGTCTTCCATGAGATCGCGCACAACTCGTTGTGGGTGAAGGGAAACACCGCCTTCAATGAGAGTTTTGCCCAATGGGTCGGCTACGCGGCGGCGCAACGCTTCTTCCTGTCGCGGGCCGACACTCTTTCGGCGATCCGTGCTGCCGATCGCTGGCACGACGAGCAGGCCCTCGGAGAGTACTACACGGTCCTGCTGGCCAAGCTCGATTCGCTGTACGCCAGGAAGCTGCCGCGCGAGGCCAACGACAGTGGGCGCGCCGCCGTGGCACAGTGGGCCCGCGATACCATGGCCGGCCCGTTCGGCGGATCTTTCCGGACCTTCGCGGTGAATCGTCTTGCCGAGCGGCCGATCAACAATGCGGCCCTCCTCGGCACGCGGCTCTATCGCTCCGACCTGCATCTCTTCGATGATTGGCTGGAGTCCCAGGGCGGCGACCTGACGCGGGCCGTCCTGGGCCTCGAGCGGTTGCTCGGCGATGCCGAAGGGGATCAGGCCTTCCAGCGACTCAAGCGGCTGATTCAGGCGCAGCGCGGGGCGAGGGCACCCGTACCGCCCCTCCTCCCCGATTCGACGACCGTGCTGCCGCCACCGTCGGCAGCGCCTCGCTAACTTCACGAACCACCCTGCTGGAGTCGTCCCGATGGATCACGATTTTGTCCGCCGCGAAGAGCCACGTCTGCTCGCCGAACTCACCGAATTTCTCGCCATTCCGAGCATCAGTACCGGGACGGCGCATGTCGCCGATTGTCGCCGCGCCGCGCAGTGGCTGGTCGACCAGCTCTTCCGCCTCGGCTGTCCGACCGTCCAACTCATCGAGGGCGAAGGCCACCCGGTGGTCTGGGGTGAGAGCCCCCGGGTCGAGGGCGCACCGACGCTGCTGATCTACGGCCACTATGACGTCCAGCCTCCCGATCCGCTCGACGAGTGGCACACGCCGCCGTTCGTGCCGTCTATTCGCGACGGTCGGCTGTATGCGCGCGGCGCCATCGACGACAAGGGCCAGGTCTTCTGCCTGCTGAAGGCGTACGAGGCGGTCCGCGATGCCGATGGCAACCCGCCGCTCAATATCCACTTTCTCTTCGAGGGCGAGGAGGAGTGCGGCGGTCGCGTGGTGTTCGATCTGCTCAAGGCCGAGCCGGAGCGAACCAAGGTCGATGCGGTGCTGGTGTGCGACATGTCGTACTACGCCAAGGGATGGCCGGCCGTCTACACCGCGCTGCGTGGCCTCTGCTACGCCGAGCTGGAGGTGCGCACACTGCAGCGCGACTTGCACTCCGGCTCCTACGGCGGCGTGGCGCCCAATGCGATCGAGACGTTGTGCCGGATCCTCACCGACCTGAAGTCGGCCTCAGGGAAGATCCACATTCCCAAGCTGTACAAGCAGGTGATTCCGCCAACCAAGGCGGAGCGTCGCGGCTGGAACTCGCTGCCGTTCGATGAGGCCGAGTACCTCGCGCACGAAGTGACCGCGAAGGCGCTGACCGGCCTCGAGGATGCCACGGTGTTCGAGCGGACGTGGGCACTGCCAACGTTCGAGATCCACGGCATTCGTGGCGGGTTCGTCGGTGAGGGGGCGAAGACGGTGATCCCCGCCGTGGCGACGGCCAAGATCTCCTTGCGCCTGGTGCCCGGGCTGTCGGTGGAGTGGGTGCAGCAGCAGTTGCAGAAGGCGATCACGAAGGTCGCGCCGGACTACGCCGAATGGAGCCTGCGGCTTCACCACGGCGGTGACCCGGTGCAGGTGGACGTCTCGCACGGGGCGTTCCGGACGCTCGACCGCGCTTTCGAAGAAGTCGTCGGGCGGCCGACCGTCGCGGTGCGCGCCGGCGGCTCCATTCCGATCGTGCCGGAACTTGCCGCCGGGGGCGCGCCGGTGCTGCTCACCGGGATCGGGCTTCCGGATGACGGCCTCCATTCGCCCAACGAGAAGGTCGATCTGCAGCAGTTGTGGGAGGGGATCGCGGTCTTCGGAAGATTCTTCGAGTTGATGGGAGCGGAGGGGAACTAGCAAAGCGCCACCGATCCATCACCAATGAAGTATCGGGCGTCAGCGGGCTGAGATGTTTCAGTTGCTGACGCCCATGGCGCATCCGTGACCACGCGGTGTTGATATTCGCTTTGCCCTCTTCGGCAATCTGGGCTATGCTCCGCTTCCCCCTGGAATCGGATGGCTGGCATGTCGCAGCCCCACGCGACGCGTTCACTCTCCTTGCAATGGAAGCTGCCGCTGATCGTGGTCGCGCTCATGGCGCTGATCATCGTGACAAAATTCGCGTCCTCCGCCTACGAAGTCCGGAGGGCGATCCAGCACGCAGCGAGCGAACGCCTCACCGTCGTAACCGAACAGTTCGCCAGTCGGCTCGAGTCCCAGGTGCAGCGGTATGCCGCGCAAGTGGCGGCGCTCGCGCGTGATTCGCTGGTCCGTCGCGTCCTGCAGCCAGGTGGCGAGATCGAGGAGACGGCCCTCCACACGCTGCTGCTGCCGGACCGGGGCGTGCTGGGCGCCGAGATCCTTGACGCGCGCGGCGCGGTCCGCTGGTCGAGCGGCGTCGATCTCGGCGCGATCCGGATCCTCGCCCCCGCCGACGTTCGGCAGTTTGTGCTGCCAGGGGATTCGGCCGGGGTCGGTGGCCTCGTGGCCCTCGGGGACACGCTGACCTTCGCAAGCGTCGCCCTCGTGACCGAGGGCGCGGCGCGGATCGGTTACCTCGTGCAGTGGCTCGCCATCCGCCCTGACCTGAATGCTCGGCAGATCGTCTCGACGGTCGTGGGCTCCGCCGCGAGGATCTACATCGGCTCACCCGGCGGTGGCTGGACCGATCAGGCCGGCACGGTGAACGGTCCGCCAGTGCCGGTCGAATCGCTCCGCCAGTCTCGAATCTATGATCGGCCGGGGCTGGGTTCGCAGTTGGCGGTCGGAGCCCGCGTGCCGGGTGTTCCGTGGGCCGTGGTCACCGAATTTCCCGTCGCAACAGTGATGGCGCCGGCACGCGAATTTCTGGCTCGAGGGATCCTCCGCAGCTGCATCCTGCTGATCATCGGCGCCGCAGTGATGGTGCTCGCCTGTCGGCGGATGATCGCCCCCCTTCTGGAGCTGACGGCGGCGACGGACGCGATGGCTGCAGGCGACCGCCGGGCGCGGGTGACAGTTCGGAGCGGCGACGAGGTCGGTCGCCTGAGTGTCGCATTCAATGGGATGGCGGAGCGCGTCGAGGCCGAGGTGACCGCGCGCCACGCGTCCGAAGACCAATGGCGCCTCCTCTTCCAGTCGAATCCGCACCCGATGTGGGTCTTCGATACCGAGACGCTGGCCTTCCTCGCAGTGAACGATGCGGCCATCGCTCGCTATGGCTGGAGTCGCGAGGAATTCCTCAGCATGACCATCCTCGACATTCGCGCGCCGGAGGACGCGGCGAGGGTCCGCGCCGCAGTGACCCACGACCCCGGCCAGATCACGACGACAACCGGCTGGCGGCATCGCGACCGCAGCGGCAAGGATTTCGAGGTCGAGGTCAGCTCCCGCGGCGTCCCATTCAACGGGCGCTCGGCGCGGCTCGTCCTGGCAACCGACATCAGCGAGCGCGCCGGACTCGAGCGGCAGTTGCGGCAGGCGCAGAAGATGGAGGCGGTGGGCCGGCTCGCCGGCGGAGTCGCCCACGACTTCAACAACAGTCTTGCGGTGATCGTCGCCTGCTCCGAGATGTTGCTGGGTGACCTCCAGGCGGCCGGGCATCCGACCGCAGATCTGGAGGAGATCGTGCGGGCCGCCGATCGGGCGCGGTCGCTCACGCGGCAGCTGCTGACCTTCTCGCGCCAGCAGGTCGTGCACCCGGTGGTGCTCGATCCCAGCGTTGCCATACGCGAGGTTGAGCGGCTCGTGCGCCGGATCATCGGCGAGGATGTCACCGTGCAGGTGCGGCCGCAAACGGACGTCGGCCACGTCCGGATCGATCCCGGCCAGCTGGAGCAGGTACTCCTGAACCTTGCCGTGAACGCCCGCGACGCGATGCCGGATGGCGGGACGATCACGCTCTCGACGGCAAGCGGCGAGATTGACGAGGGGAGCCTTGCCCTGCACGGCCTGACGAAGGAGGGCGCCTACGTCATCATCAGCGTCAGCGACACGGGCGTCGGGATTGTTCCCGAGGTGCGCGCGCGCCTCTTCGAGCCGTTCTTCACGACCAAGGAGATCGGGAAGGGCACGGGACTCGGCCTCGCGACCGCCTATGGCATCGTCACGGGGGCGGGCGGCGCGATCACGGTGTACAGCGAATCCGGCGTGGGATCGACCTTCCGCGTATATCTCCCGCAGCTGGCGGAGGACGACGCGGCGACACCGCACACACCGCCCGACACGCCGGCCATTCCGCGGGGTACCGAGCGGATCTTGCTGGTCGAGGACGATGCCGCGGTGCTGCTGGCGACAGCGAGCCTCCTGCGCCGCCTGGGCTACGAGGTGGTCGAGGCGGCTGGCTCGGCGGAGGCGCTCGCGCTGGCAGACGATCCTGCTCAGGCCTTCGATCTGGTGCTCACCGACGTGGTGATGCCGGGCATGGGCGGACGCCAGCTGCTGGACCGACTCCGGGTGGGCCGGCCAGCGCTGCGTGCCCTGCTGATGTCGGGGTATGCTGGCGATGTGGTGGCGGAGCGCGGGGTACTGGACGGCTCGATCCCGTTCATCGAGAAGCCCTTCACCATGCGGGGACTCGCCGGGGTAGTCAGGCGGGTCCTGGATGGGTGACGCGAAACGGGGAGGGTGGGCTGCAGCTACGTGATGGACGCCAGTGGAAAAAGGGGTTGGGGGACACCAACGCCCACCACGCATCTGCTTGAATCGATACGCAGTGTCGCGAACTGGTGTTTCAGGGCGACGCTCCGGGGCAGCAACGAAGCGGCCGACTGCGCGAGGTAGTCGGCCGTAACTATTTGCCCGTCATGTACTTCGGGTCAGTCGTCGCGCTTCACCGGCGGGCGCCCCTGGCCGGCGTACTGCGCCTCGATCCGCGCGTGCAGATCGTCGGCGCCAATGATCCCCTTCACGGAGGCAATGATCCCGGCGACGACATCGTCGGCCCAATACTGGTCTGGGCGTTCCTCGGCCGGAATCGCCCGACAGGCGCGATCGAGATACTCGATGGCCCGCTCGACCCACTCGGTCTGAGCGCTCGCGACCAGCGACCACGAGCCGGTGGCGCGCAGCTCCAGTTCAGCGAGCGCGTCGAGGTGAGTCCGCAACTCCTGGGCGACCGGTCCGCGACGGAGCTGCTCGGCCACCAGGGTCAGCACGGTGCGGCGCTCGGACTCCTGGGGCTCCGGCAATGGGGCGAGATAGTGGCGTTGATCGGCCACCATCTCCGCCAGCCGGATGCAGACGGCCTTGATCGCCGGGGTCAAGGCCGGGGGGGCCTCGGTCGCCCACGAGCTCGCCGCACGAAGAATTGCGGCGATTCGTTCGTCGGCCGTGGCGGCAATGCGGGTCGAATCCATCGGGTCAGGCATGGCTGAAGGGAAGCCCTTCGCGGCCCCGATTTCAACCCCGCGCCTCAGGCGCGGGCTACTCCGACGGGAGCAAATCGGCAAGGGGTCGGGGCCTCGCGCGCAGCCCGAACGCCGTCGCCATCGAGGCCATCACCACGGCGCGGACCTCGGCCGCAAGCGTCGGCGTGGCCCCACCGATTTCCTTCGCCACAGAGGTCATGGTGACTCCCGGCAGGCCACACGGGACGATCGCGCCGAACCACGCCAACTCGGGGTCGACATTCAGCGCAAAGCCATGCAGCGTCACCCATTGCTTCACGTGAATGCCGAGGCTCGCGATCTTCCGCCCCTGGGTCCAGACACCTGTCTTCCCGGCGACTCGCTCGGCGGGAATCCCGAACTGCGCCAGCGCGTCGATGAGGGCGCCCTCGAGGGTCCGCAGGTACCAATGGAGGTCTTCGCGGTGGGCCGAGAGGTGGATGATCGGGTAACCGACGAGTTGGCCGGGGCCGTGCCAGGTGACGTCGCCGCCACGTTCGACCTCGACCACGGTGGCGCCCCGCGCCTCGAGGGCCGGGATGGGGAGGGGGAGCGAGGTGGCCTCGGTGCCGCGGCCCAGGGTGTAGACCGGGTCGTGTTCAACCAGGAGCAGGATGTCGTGGGGAAGCGAACCGTCCACGCGACGCAACCGGAGGGCGCGTTGGAGTTCCAGTGTGTCGAGGTAGGGCCGGCGGCCGAGGTCGACGACCTCGAGGGGTGGCACGCTCATGCCGCCCGGCGTGCGCGGCCTCCGAGCCGGAGCGCCACGACCAGGGCCAGTATAGCCAGCGCCGCCAATGCCCCGCTGCCGAGCGCGGCGTGGGCGGTGAAGGTCAGCATCATCGCGAGGCAGGTCCCCGCCAGGGCACCCACGATGGCGAGCCCCCCGCGACGAAAGTTGGAATGGATCGGCGCCATCAGCATCCACCCCACCAGGCCCGCCACCAGCAGGCCGATCGGAATCCCGACGAGAAAGAGATTCACGTAGGGCGCATTCGGGTTCACCGTGGCGGCGCTCGTCACACTCGGATCGCGCATCCGGGCGACGAGGAAGGTCAGCACGGCAAACCACGCCACCGCCGCGGCCGCGGCCGCGCCGACCGCCGCCACGGCGAGGCCGACACGATCCTCGGTCGGCGCATCGGCGCCGAACGGATTAGGAGAGAGCGGGGGCGGACTTCCCATGGGTCTCGAGGAGCCGGGACCGATGATCGATCATCGATGATCGATCATCGGTCATCGGTCCTAGATGTGCACCGCCCGACCCAGCGAGTCGAGCGCCGCTTCGGCGATCGCCTCGGAGAGCGTCGGGTGCGCGTGGATCGCGAGGTCGACTTCTTCCACAGTGTACTCGTTCGTCCGGGCAAGGATCAACTCGTGGATCATCTCCGAGGCGTGCCCGCTCACGATGTGCGCGCCGATGATCTCGCCGTACTTCTTGCCGCGGATGATCTTCACGAAGCCGTCGGTCTCGTTCGACGCGCGGGCGCGGCCGTTGGCCGAGAACGGGAAGCGACCGACCTGGTAGTCGAGCTTCTGCTCCTTGGCCTGCTCCTCGGTGAGCCCGATCGAGGCCACCTCCGGGTGGCAGTACGTCACGCTCGGCACGTTGCTGTAGTCGATCGCCTTCGGGTGGTGTCCGGCGATCACCTCGGCGACGTGAATCCCCTCGCGCGTGCCCTTGTGCGCCAGCATCGGCGGGCCGGCCACGTCCCCAATCGAGTAGACACCCTTCACGGTGGTCTCGAGGGTGGCCGGGTTCACCTGGATGAAGCCGCGGTCGGTCAACTTCACGCCGACGGCCTCCAGCCCGATCGCCTCGGTGTTCACCGCGCGACCGGCGGCCATCAGCACCTTGTCGGCGGTGATCGTCTCCTGCTTGCCACCGACCTCGACGGTGATGCTCACCTCGGCGGCCTTCACGTCGGCCTTCACGACCTTCACGCCGGCCAGCACGTTGATGCCGCGCTTCTTGTACGACTTGGCGATCACGTCCGAGCACTCGGCGTCCTCGATCGGGAGGATGCGCGGCAACGCCTCGATCAGCGTCACCTCGGACCCGAAGGCGTTGAAGATGTCGGCGAACTCGCAGCCGACGGCACCTGCGCCGACGATCGCCAGCCGCTTCGGGGCGGTCTCGAGAAAGAGCGCCTCGTCCGAGGTGATCACCGTGGTGCCGTTGACGGCGAGGCCGACCGGCGGAATTCCCTTGGTGCGCGAGCCGGTCGCCAGCACGATCCCCTTCTTGGCGGTGAGCACGTCGTCGCCGACCTTCACCGTCGTCGCTGAGGCGAGCACGCCGGTCCCCTTGATGACCGTCACCTTGTTCTTCTTCATCAGGAACTCGGCGCCCTTCGAGTTCTGCTCGGCGACCTTCCGCGAGCGCTTCATCGCGACGCCGTAGTCGGTCTTCACCTCGCCGACCTCGATGCCCAGCTCCTTCGCTTCCTTGCGGATGCTGTTGGCCATCGCCGCGGAGTGCAGCAGCGCCTTGGTCGGGATGCAGCCGATGTTCACGCAGACGCCGCCCAGCTTGTCGCGCTCGACCACGCACGCCGTGAGCCCGAGCTGCGAGGCGCGAATGGCGGCGGGATAGCCGGCAGGGCCGCCGCCGATGATGATGACGTCAAAGGACTGATTGGCCATGTATGGAGCTCCCAGTAGGGGACAAATCTCTGTTGGAGTCGTTAGTTGTTGGTCGTTAGTCGTTAGGTGGTCCGTTACTCAGGCCAGCATGGAACGATTCGACGACTCCACCCCTAACGACTAACGACGAACGACTAACGACTCTTACCAGACCATCGCCAGCGGATTCTCCAGCATCCCCACCAGCGTCTTCAGGAACGCGGCGCCGGTGGCCCCGTCGATCACGCGGTGATCGCAGGAGAGGGTGATCCGCATCCGGCGGCGCACCACGAGCTCGCCGTCGACGACTGCGGGCTTCTGCTCCAGTCGGCCGACCGCGAGAATCCCCGCCTCGGGCGGATTGATCACCGCGGTGAATTCGTCGATGCCGAACATGCCGAGGTTCGAGATCGAGAAGGTCGCGCCGGTGTACTCCTCGGGCTTGAGGCGCTTCTCGCGTGCGCGTCCGGCCATCTCGCGGACCTCGCCGCCGATCTCGCGCAACGTCTTCCGGTCGGCGTGGCGGACGATCGGCGTGATGAGCCCGTCCTCGACCGCGACGGCGACGCCGATATGGACGTCATGCCACTGCCGGATGTGATCGTCCGACCACCAGCTGTTCACCCACGGATGCTGCCGCAGGGCGGCGGCGGTCGTGCGAATGATCAGGTCGTTGAACGAGAACTTGCCGTTCTTCGGATCCGCGGCCAGGAGCGCCTCGCGCATTTCGTGCGCCCGCTCCATGTCCACCTCGGCCGTGAGGTAGAAGGTCGGGATCGGGCCGATCGACTGCACCAAGCGCTTGGCGATCGCCTTGCGCATCTGCGTCAACGGCACGTCCGTGTAGACCGACGCCGCCAGGCCCGGCGCCGCGGCCGCCGGCGCCAGCACCACGCCGTCGAGGTCGCGCACCACGATCCGCCCTTCGGGGCCGCTCCCCGCGATCGCGCCGAGGTCGAGCCCGCGCTCGGCGGCGACGCGCTTCGCCAAGGGGGTCGCCTTGATGCGGGCGTCCGCCGCCGGCGTGGGGGTGCTCGCGGCCGGCACCGGCGCGGCGGCGGTGGTGGGGCGCGCGCGTCCGGGCCCAGGGCCGGGGTCGTCGTGGCCACGGCGGGCGCCGCAGGCGGCGCCCCTACGGCGGGGCTTCCGCCCGCGCCGCCGGGGATCTCTTCGCCCGCCGCGCCGATCCAGGCCACGACCGACGCCACCGGCGCCGTGGTGCCGACCGGGATCACCTGCTTGAGGAGGACGCCGGCGCCGCGGGCGACCAACTCCATCACCGCCTTGTCGGTCTCCACCTCGGCGAGCACATCGCCCACGGCGACCGCATCGCCCTCGTTCTTCTTCCACTCGACGAGGCGGCCCTCTTCCATCGTCGGCGACAGCGCTTCCATCACGACCTTGGTGGCCATTCGATCAATCCTTGTAGCAGACGCGGCGAACCGCCGCCGCGATCTTGGTCGCGTCGGCCTTGGCCGCCTTCTCGAGATACTTGTTGTACGGCATCGGCACGTCGGCCTGGTGCACCCGCAACACCGGGGCATCGAGGTCGTCGAACGCCTCGCGCTGCACCAGGTCGACGATCTGCGCCCCGACCCCGGCGAAGTACCACCCTTCTTCGGCCACGACCACGCGATGCGTCTTGGCCACCGAGCGGAGGATCGCTTCTTCGTCGAGCGGCCGGATGGTGCGCAGGTCGAGCACCTCGGCGTCGATCCCTTCCTCGGAGAGGGCCTTCGCGGCGTTCAACGCCGGTGCGACCGTCTTCGAATGGCAGACAATCGTGACATCCTGCCCGGCACGCTTCACGTCGGCCACACCGATCGGCACCAGATGCTCACCCTCGGGGACGTCGCCCTTGAGGTTGTAGAGCATCTCGCCCTCGATGAACACCACCGGATCGTTGTCGCGAATGGCGCTCTTGAGCAGCCCCTTCGCGTCGGCCGGTGTCGCGGGCATCACGACCTTGAGCCCCGGAATGTGGGCGTACCAACTCTCGAAGGCCTGCGAGTGCTGCGCGCCAAGCTGGAGCGCCGCGCCACCCGGGCCGCGGAAGACGATCGGGCAGCCGATCTGGCCGCCACTCATGTAGCGGATCTTCGCGGCGACGTTGACGATCTGGTCGATCGCCAGCAGCGCGAAGTTCCAGGTCATCATCTCGATCACCGGGCGGAGGCCCGTCATCGCCGACCCGACGCCGATCCCGGCGAAGCCAAGCTCGGCGATCGGCGTGTCGACGACGCGCATCGGCCCGAACTCCTCGAGCAGGCCGCGGCTGACCTTGTAGGCGCCGTTGTACTCGGCCACTTCCTCGCCCATGAGGTAGACGTCGCCGTCGCGTTGCATCTCTTCGCGCAGCGCCTCGTTCAGGGCATCGCGATAGGTGAGGACGGCCATCAGGTGTCCTCCCCGTGCGGCGCCAGGACATCGGTGAAGAGAGCGCTCGCGTCCGGCTCCGGCGATTCCTCGGCGAAGGTCGCCGCATCGGCGACTTCGGCCGCGACCGACGCCTCGAGCTCGGCGAGTCCGGCGTCGTCCAGCAAGCCGGCGTCCCGCATCCGCGCCTCGAGCAGGGCGATCGGGTCGCGCTGGCGTGAGGCGTCGAGCTCTTCCTTGCTGCGGTACGTCCCGCTCGCCGCATCCGACATCGAGTGGCCGACATAGCGGAAGGTCCGGATGTCGAGGAGCGTCGGCCCCTCGCCGGCACGAGCCCGAGCGTACGCCGTCTCGGCCGCCTCGCGCACGGCGACGATGTCCTGCCCATCCACCTCGACGCCGGGCATTCCGTAGCTCGCCGCGCGCAGGTGCAAGTCGGTGATCGCCGCCGACCGCTTCACCGCCGTCCCCATGCCGTAGCCGTTGTTCTCGATCACGAAGATCGCCGGCAGCTTCCAGAGGCCGGCGATGTTCAACGCCTCGTGGAACGCGCCGATGTTGGCCGCGGCCTCGCCGAAGAAGGTGAGCGAGACCTGCTCCGTCTTCCGGTACTTGGCCGCCCAGGCGAAGCCGGCGCCGAGCGGAATCTGGCCGCCGACGATGCCGTGCCCACCCATGAAGCCCTTCTCGAGATCGAACAGGTGCATCGAGCCGCCCTTGCCCCCCGAGCAGCCGGTGGCCTTGCCGTAGAGCTCCGCCATGATCGAGCGCGACGTCATGCCGCGCGCCAACGCCTGGCCGTGTTCACGGTAGGCGGAGATCACGTAGTCATCGGAGCGCAGCGCCGAGATCAGTCCGACGGCGACCGCTTCCTGCCCGATGTAGAGGTGGCAGAAGCCGCCGATCTGGCCGATCGAGTACGCCTCACCGGCGCGCTCCTCGAATCGACGGATCAGCAACATCATGCGCAACCAGTCCTGATACTGGTCGGCGTAGGGGGCGTCGGTCCCGCGGCGGCGTGCCTTGGGGGCGTTGCTGGTGCTAACGGCCATTTAGAAGCTCTCCGGGGCGGTGGCGAGAATCGACTCGCTCGGCTCGGTCTGGGCGCGCGCGGATCGGACTTGATCCCAGGCATGATAGGACGAACGCGTCAGCGGCGAGCTCTCGACATGCGAGAAGCCCATCCGCAGCCCGATCTCGCGGAGCTCCGCGAATTCGTCCGGCGTGTAATACCGCACCACCGGGAGGTGACCATCCGATGGCCGGAGGTACTGCCCGAGGGTGACAATGTTGACGTCGCTGCGGCGCAAGTCGCGCAGGCAGGTGACTACCTCATCCCACTCCTCGCCCATGCCGAGGATGATCCCCGACTTGGTGAGGGCGGTGGCATCCATCGCGCGCGCGTTCGCGAGCACGCGGAGGGCACGGTCGTATCGACCACCCGGGCGCGCCAGGCGGTAGAGCCGCTCGGCGGTCTCGAGATTGTGATTGAGGATGTCCGGCTTCGCCTCCATCACGATCCGGAGCGCCTGCTCCGATCCCTTGAAGTCCGGGATCAGCACTTCGACCGAGGTGTTGGGCAGGCGCGCCTTGATCTCGGTGATACAACCCGCGAATGCCTCCGCTCCACCGTTCGGCAGGTCGTCGCGATCCACCGAGGTGATCACCACGTGCTCCAGCCCCATCCGCGCCACCGCTTCGGCCAGCTTCACTGGCTCGGTCGGGTCGAACGCCTTCGGGGTGCCGTGGGACACCGCACAGTAGGTGCAGTTCCGCGTGCAGACGTCACCCAGGATCATGAAGGTGGCGGCCTTGTGCTCCCAGCACTCGCCGATGTTCGGGCAACGGGCCTCCTCACACACGGTGTGGAGGCCGAGCTCGCGCATCATCGCCTGGATCTTGATATAGGATTGCCCGCCGGGCGCCTTCACCTTCAGCCAACTCGGCTTTCGGGCGGGGGCGACGGGAACCATCCCCCCCGAGGCTTCAGGGGTGGGCTGGCGGGTCAGTTGGACAAGCGGCACGGCCACGCGGACTCCTTCCGTCTCGCCGAGGTCGCGCGCCAGCCGGAACTGGCGCAGGAGCAACAAAATAGCCCCGAGAGGGGGGTGGGCCAACCGCCTTCCCTCTGGGGGCCGACGGGGTGACTTTCCGCCTTCCTCATTACCCCGGGCCCCGTGCGTGCCTCCGATCCTGACCACCCGTGAGCTCACTGTCCAGTACCCGACCTTCACCCTCGGCCCGTTGGGGTTCGTGATCGAGGGGGGGGAGACGGTCGCGCTGCTTGGGGCGAACGCGGCCGGGAAGACCACCCTCCTCCGGGCGGTCACCGGGCGTCTCCTGGACCGCCGTGGACTCGTCGAGGTGGCCGGGAGAGACCCGCAGGACGCCCCGGACGCGTGGCGCGCCAAGATCGGCTTTGCGGGCGAGAAGCCTCCGGCCGACGCCGCCCTCCGGGTGCGGGAGTGGTATGCCTTTCTCCGGGATTGTTACCCCACCTGGGATGATGCCTACCAGCGCGACCTCTCCGCCCGGCTCGGCCTGGATACCGGGGAGCGCATCGCGGCACTGTCCCGCGGCACCGCCGTGAAGGCGGCCTACATCGGCGCCGAGGCCTATCGGCCGGAGTTGCTCGTCCTCGACGAACCGACCAACGGACTCGATCCGGTGGTGCGCCTCGAACTGCTGGCGCTGCTCCGCGAGTGCTTTGCCGAATCGCCGGGGCGGGCGCTGCTCTTTTCGTCGCACCTGCTCGAAGACGTCGAGTCGCTGTGTGACCGCGCGCTGTTGCTCCGTCGCGGACAACTGGTGGGTGAACTTGCCGGCGACGCGCTCACCGAGGCGCGGGCCTCGGGTCAACTCACGGCGCTCGTGGCCGACGTCCTTCGCGACCGGCAATGAATCGTCGCGGCTTCGTCGCCGTGGTGCGACTCGAACTCTGGCGTGGTCGATCGGCCATGGTATGGATCGGCGGGCTCGCGACGGCCGCGATCGTGGCGACGCTGCTCCTTCCGCCCACCGGCGCGCTGGTGGTCGGCATGCTCGCGCTGCCGGTGGTGATGGTCGCCGGTCTGGGGCCGCTCGGCAGCCTCGCCGCCGACAAGATGCACGGCCACCTCGAGTTCGATCGCACCCTTCCGATTCCCCTGCGCACGATTGCGGCCGGCCGATTGCTTGGCGCGGCCATCCGTACCGCACCGATGTTGATCGCCTTGATCGCCGTCGGGATCGGCATCGCGCGGGAGGCGGAGGCACCAGCGCTGGTTGCGGGACCCGTGATCGCCATCGCCGCTGGGGCGCTGCAGCTGCTCTGGTGGTGCTTCCTCTGGTTGATGCTCGGCCTGAACGCCCGCTTCGCGCTGCGTCGGCTCTGGTGGCTGCCGATGACGATCTGGCTGCTGCCGACGCTGCTGCCCCAGTCGGCGAAGTCGCTGATCGGGACCACGGTGGAAGCAGCGGCCGCAGAGATGATGACCTGGATGGATGCCCCGTGGCGGGTCGGGCTCTTGGCGATCGCCGGATTGGCCCTGCCCGTCATTGCGGCCTTCGTCGGAGGCGTCGCGCTCTTCGCACAGGGGCTGGCACGCTTCCGCCCCGACCCGGCGGCGTTCGGCGTGCGACTCGGCGCCGCCCCCAAGCGGGAACTCGCAGCACTCGGCCGCGGGCCGCTGCTCGCCGTGGCGCGGCTCCGGCTCCGACTTGCATTCGAGCAGTTCCGCCGAGAGCTCATCATCGCGGCGGTGCTCGTGGCGGTGGTGGTGGCCGACGTCGGTGAACTTGCGAATTTTGCGCGTGGCTATCTCCCGATTCTCGCCGCCCTCGTGCCCGGCGGCATCGCGCTGCAACTGCTCACGGCGCGTGGCACCGGGGCCCTCGAAGGGCTGCAACATCTCCCGCATCCGCGCCGCCTCGTGGCGCTCGGGCACCTGCTGGCGGTGATGGTCCTGGCCGTCCCCGGTGCGGCGTTGATGGCGCTTTCGCGCGCGGCCAATGGCATCGCCGTGACACCGACGATGGTCGGCATGAGTTGGCTCTGGTTTCTCGCCATGGGGGCCATCGGTGCCGCGCTGGCCGTGTGGGGCACCAAGCGCCGACTCTTCCGCGTCGCGCTGGTCATCGGCGCAATCATCGTGGCAGTCTGGTTCCTGACGCCGGAGGGGGCCGGTGCCAGCGATATCGGGGAGTTCTTCCGGCGCTGGCGGGCAGTTCGCGCCTCGGCGGGTCCGGCACTGCCGCTCGGTGCGGCGTTGCTGGCCCTGATCGTCGGCACCGAGCTGTTTGCGCGTGGGTTGGCGAGCTACGATGGGCGGAAGGCGTAGCCCGCCGCGACGGCTGGGGAGTTGCGGCGGCTACCAGTTCCAGAAGCGATTGGCCCGCACCGCATGCATCTCGTCGCTCCACGGTTCGCCACGAATCGAGGCTGCAATCAACTCGCCGGTGACGCCCGCGAGCAGAATGCCATTGCGGCCATGCCCCGCGGCATACCAGAGCCCGGGCAGCCGTGGCTCGGGACCGATGATCGGCCGTCCGTCCGGCGTGCCGGGCCGGAGGCCGGCCCAGCTGCGCAGCGGTGTCATGCTCGCGAGGGGCGGGTAGAGCGCGGACGCCCGCGCGAAGAGATCGGCGAGCCCGTCGGCGGTGGTGGTGACTTCGAATCCGGCGTGCTCCATCGTCGCGCCGACGAGCATCTCGTCTCCGCGACGGAGCAGATAGCACCGCGTCCCGTAGACCACCGCCTGCCCAATCCCCTCCGGCCACGGAAACGCCGCCATCTGGCCGCGCACCGGCTCCACGGAGACTGGCCGGGGCAGATGCTCGATCCGACCCGCCCACGCCCCCCCCGCCAACACGACATGCCCTGCGGCGTAGCGGCCGGCCTCGCCGATCACGCCGAGCAGGGTGTCACCGTTCCGGTCGAGCCCGGTGGCGGTGTCCTCGATGATGGTGGTGCCGAGTCGCACGGCGTCAGCGCGGAATGCGCGCACCGTCCGGGCCGGGTCGAGCGAGCCGTCCTCTGGCGACCAGAACGCGCCGAGCCCGGGCGCGAGCCACGGCCACCCTTCCTCGACCTCTTCGGGGTCGAGCCAATCCGCGCGGTGGGCCTGCTGCCGCTGCCAGGCGACCTTGGTCCGGTACGAGGCGGCATCCGCCTCGCTGCGGGCGACCTGCAGGATCCCGGTGAGTTGGAGCCCGATGTCGATTCCGGTCGTCTCGCGCAGGCCGTCGGCGTGCCGTCGATAGAAGGCCCGGCCCGCGAGGGCCAGATTCAGCAGCGGGTCGTCGGTCGTCCCCTCAATCTGGGCCGCGAGCATCCCGGCCGCGGCGCGCCACCCCTCGCCCGGGGTTTCGGGCCGCTGCAACAGAATCACCTTGGCGCCGGCCACGGCGAGGGCACGGGCCGTGGCCGAGCCGACCGCGCCGCCTCCGATCACCACCACGTCTGCCGTCTTGGTCGTCACGATGCGAGTTGAAACCTCAGCTGGAGACTCCGCGTAGATTCCACCGACGGGTTCGCATGGTGCGCCCGTACCCTCGCTGGGGAGTCTAACATGGTCCGGAACATCTCGGGGTTTGCCGTCTTCGCCTTCCTGGCCCTGATGGCGTTCAAGCTCCTTACCGCAGTCTTTGGGGCGCTGATCGGTCTCGTGCTGACGATTCTCTGGTGGGGCTTCGTCGGATTCGTGATCTACACGATTCTCAAGATGGTGTCGCCGAGCACGGCGCAGAAGGTCCGCGAGACCATTCGCGGCAACTCCGCCCCGGCCGCCTGACCCCAAGGTATCGAAACGCCGGCGCCGTCCCCAATGGGATGGCGCCGGCGTTGTGGTGTCTTCCCCTACCGGTGCCGGGCGTCAGTCGCCGCGGCTCGCCGGGGCGAGGGTCATCCGGTCGAGGATCAGGGTGACGTCGCCGAAGTTGTAGGTCGAGCGGATCTGCACCGGAATCCGTCGCGCGTCATCCGTCAGCCAGAGCCGAGCGTTCGACGTCTTCGAGAACATGCCGTTCTTCTCATCGACGATCGGGTAGAGCACCAGGCAGTTCACCTTCGATCCGTCGGGGAGCTGCATCATCTCGCGCTTGAGCACCTGCACCCGCACCGGGTTCTGGCTCTTCCGCCAGTAATTGTGGTACTCGTACGTCCGCCCCACCTCGAGCGGTACCCGCCGGATGTAATAGAAGAACGCGACGTCGTCGAGGGGCACCGTCGAGGTGGCCTTCGTTGCCGTGTCGAGGTTGCGGCGATAGAAGCCGGAGTCGGGATAGATCTTGAAGTCCTGCCGCGGCGGCTTGGTGTCCGACATCACCTTGAGGAAGCGGCGCGAGATGAAGTCGTCGACACCGGTCCACGAGACGAGCTGACTCTCGCTCGTGAAGATGCCGAGAATCGAGATCTTCGAGTTGAACGAGAAGCGGTAGCTCGGCACGCCGCGCACGGTGTCGATCGCTTCGACCGAGAGCGTGGCACAACAGGGGCGGAAGAGATTGAACTTCCCCTTGAAGACCAGCGACTCCCCGACGCCGAACGGCGCCGGCGCGAGTGCGGGAGCGGCAGGGAGCGGAGCGGTCGTCTGCAGCAGCAGCGAGAGGCCGGCGAACAACAAGGTCACGCAGTATCCCGGGTCGTGGTCGCACGGGGCGACCGGTCCTTGCGCCCCGCCTCCGGGTTGGAGGGCGGAGCAACCAGCTGGCGACGAGCCGCCCACAACGCCTTGGCCCGATCCCACGCCGCATGACGTGATTCACGCTGCTGACGTTCCACGCGCTCGGTGATCGCCACCGATTCCACCTGTCGCGCGCCCGCGGCGGCCCAACTCAACAACTCCGCGTTGGCCGCCCATCCTTCCGTCTCGAGCCAGCGCTCGGGCCGATCCTTGAACGCCGCACGCAAGGTGACCAGGCGAAACGCTGCCACCCCGGAGACGATGTCGCGGACCCCGGCCACACGTACGCGTCGGCCGAGGAGGCGCGGCGCCCAGCGCCGGACCCGTCGCCGCCACTTGTCCGCTTCGTCAACCTGGGTGGCCTCGCCGATCACCAGGTCGGCGCCGCTGTCGATCCGCTTGAGGAATTCGGAGAGTTCGGCAGGATCGAAGGTGAAGTCCGCCGGCAGCAGGATCGCCGCGTCGCGCTTGTGTCGATCAGAGCGGCGCAGCGCTTCCTTCAGCAGCCGCTCGACGGTGGCGGCGTAGCCGAGATGCTTTTCGGACCGTAGCACCGAGAGGGGCAGCACCTTGGCATATGGCGCGAGGATCTCGGTGGTCGCATCGGTGGAGGCGTCATCGCCGACGAGCAACTGATATTCCCGCGCCGATTCCTCGAGCACGCGTCGGATCTTCCACAGCAGCAGCCCGACGGTCGGGGCCTCGTCGTGGGTCGGAATACAGAAGTAGAGCATCAGTCGCCAGGGTGAAGGTCGAGCGAACGATACACGGCGAGCGTCCGCGCGACCAATTGGTCCACGCCGAAGCCCGCCGCGGCCGCACGTCCGGCGGCACCGAGCGCGGCGCGCCGTGGGGCATCATCCAGCAGGCTGACGATCCCCTCGGCGAGCGCAATGGGATCCCCCGGGGGGACCAGGAGCCCACCGCCGGCGACCAACGCATCGGGCAGTCCCCCCACGGCCGTCGCGACCACGGGGATGCCCAGAGCGAGGGCGTCGAGCACGCTGGAGCCGAACCCTTCGCTGCGCGACGGTTGCACCGCGAGGGTGGCACCCACCAGCGCTCCCCCGGGGCCGAGCAGATGGCCGGGCATCTGGACCACCTCGTCCAGGCCGAGGGCATGCCGTCGGGCCTCCAGGGCCGCACGCTCCTCGCCCTCGCCGAGGATCAGCCAACGGAGCGCCGGCCGCTGCGGCGCGATGATCGCCGCCGCCTCGAGGAGCAAGTCGACCCCCTTCTCGGCAGTGAGTGCGGCAATCACCGTGATCCACGGCGTGGCAGCGCCGGGGTGCGGCACGCCGGCCGGCCAGGGCGGTGCCAGCGCCAGCGGCGCGAGGTCGACCGCCGGCGGGACGCGATGAATACGGTTGGAGCGCACCCCGGCCAACGCCACCTGCGCCGCGATTGCGTCCGAGAGTGCGATGACGGCGGCCGCGCGCCGATAGCGACGCGGCGCGGTGATGGCCGTGCTGATTCGCCGCGTGACCACGACCCGTGCACCGGTGATCTGGGCGGCCGCGTCGGCGAGCGCATGTGCGTGCCCGTCGTGCGCGTGGAGCAGGGTGTCACGAGTGGTCAGGCGCACGACGCGTGCGAGGGCGCGTGGGTCGAGTCCCATGCGCCACGGCGTCTCGTGCCGCGGGACCCCGGCATGGGCGAGTTCCTCGGCGAGGCGCGTGCCGCGGCCCGTCACCACTTGCGACCAGACGGTGGGGACGGCCGCGAGTCCGCGTGCCAGCAGAAGCACCTGCCGCTGCCCACCGCGCCACTCGCGGCCGCTGGCGACGTGCAGCACGCGAGCACGGGTCATCGTGATGCCGAGCTCAGTGGGTCGAGTCCGGGAAGAGCGGACACTTCGGATCCTCGATCTGGCGCCGATCGACGCGGACGCCGAGGAGCGGGACAATGGTGTCGCGCAGGGTCAGGTCGCCCAGGACCGGCGCGCCCGGGATCGACACGCCTTCGAAGACCAGCGCACCGAGCGTCACCCCTTGGCGATCGACCAGCAGCACGCCGAAGCCAACCGGCGTTCCGTCGGCAATCGTGTCGGGTGAGGAGAGGTGCCAGCCCAGCGAATCGGCGCTGGTCACGTGTCCGCGGAGCGCCTGACCTGCCACGATCCGGAGCGGCACCGAGGCCGGGATGGAATCGGGCGGCGCCACCAGCGAATTCCCCTTCGCGAAGGCTTCCTTGGCCACGAGCGGTCCGGTCAGGGAGGCGATGCCACAGGAGACGGAGCCCCCTCCACCCCCGCCGGTGCAGGCGGCCAGTGCGAGAAGGAACGTGGTCGTGGCGACGGAACGGAGCGACATCGAAACCTCGTGTGGCCGGAGACGTCGGAATCTACATCCCCAGCGGTTGCTTGACCGCTGCGCATCGCGGCGGGTACCATTCGCCCCGTTTCCCACACCCAGCAGGCCATGGACTTCGACGACCTCAAGGCTCATCTCGACCGCCTCTTTGCCCCGCGCGCGGGCGCCAGTGCCCGTGACCAGGCCGCAGGCCTCCGCGAGGCGCTGGTCGAATTCAAGGTCGGTATCGGGCACCTCCGCGAGGCGCTCGGGCGCACCGAGGCGGAACTGACGCAGGCCCGGCGCGAGGCCGAGGACTACGCCCGACGTGGTCGGATGGCGGCCGAGATCGGCGACACCGAAACCGCCACGCTGGCCGATGAATTCACCGCGAAGGCCGCCGCGCGCGTCGACCTGCTCGAGCGCAAGGTGCTGGTGCAGCGAGACGAACTCCGCTTGGCCGAAGAGGATTACGAGAGCACCAAGCGTCGCTATCAGGCCGCGTCGCGCGGCATTCCCGGCGACGGCGCCGCACCGCTCGGCGCGACCGCCGAACCCGGCAGCACGCTCGACGACTCGCCCTTCGAGAGCTACGCGCTGGAACAGCGCGCCCGCGAGGCGGCGGTCGAGGCACAGTTGGCGCACCTGAAGAAGCAGCTCGGCGAACGGCCCCAGCCCGACGCTTGATCCATCCTGCAGGCCCTCCTCATCATGCGGGGATACACGTGAGCCAGGCACCCACCACCGGCTTCTTCGGTCATCCGGTCGGACTCCGGACCCTCTTCCTCACCGAGATGTGGGAGCGCTTCAGCTACTACGGCCTGCGGCCGTTGCTGGTGCTCTTCATGTCGGCCGCCCTGCTCGACGGCGGCTTCGGCCTTGAGCGGAGCCAGGCCTCTGCCATCGTCGGCATCTACGCGGCGTGCGTCTACCTCGCCTCACTACCGGGCGGATGGATTGCCGACCGCTGGCTCGGGCTGCGCCGGTCGATCTACTACGGGGCGATCCTGATCACCCTCGGCCACCTCTCGATCGGCCTCTCCGGCCTCGCAGGGCAGGGGACCTCCGGGAAGCTCGCCTTCTTCGCCGGGTTGGTCCTGATCGTGATGGGCACGGGGCTTCTCAAGCCGAACATCTCCGCCATCGTGGGCGATCTCTACCCCGAGGGCGGCGCACGGCGGGATGCCGGCTTCTCGATCTTCTACATGGGCATCAACACCGGCGCCTTCGTTGGCCAGCTGGTCACCGGCTTTCTCGGTGAGAGCATCGGGTGGCACTGGGGCTTCGGCGCCGCCGGCGTCGGCATGTTCTTCGGCCTGGTCTCGTTCAAGCTCTTCGCGCCGAGCACGCTCGGCGACCTCGGGACCGAGATTGTCCGGCATCCGGACGCGGCGGTGCAGGCCAGGCAGGAACGCTCGGTGAAGACGGTCGTTGGCCTGCTCCTGGCGTCGATCGTGGCGCTCTTCGCGTTGGTCGCGAGCGGCGTGGTGACCCTCGATCCGCAAGCGATCGGCCTCAACATGGTCTACGTGCTCGTCGGATTTGGCGCCCTCTTCTTCGGCTTCGTCTTCTTCGACAGCTCGCTCACGCGGCAGGAGAAGAAGCAGGCCGTCGTGATCCTCGTGCTCTTCATCTTCGCCGCCCTCTTCTGGGCAGCCTTCGAGCAGGCGCCGACCTCGCTCAACCTCTTCGCGCGCGACTTCACCAATCGGATGGTCGGCGGCTTCGAGATTCCCGCCACCTGGTTCCAGTCGGTCAACTCCGCCTGGATCATCATCTTCGCGCCGGTGGCGGCGGCGGTGTGGGTCGGCCTCGCCAAGCGCGGCGGTGACCTCTCGGCACCGGCGAAGTTCGCGCTCGGCCTGGCGTTCGCCGGGGTCGGCTTCGGCCTGATGGTGATCGTTGCGAAGGATGTCGTCGCCAGTGGCGGCACGCTGAAGGTGTCGCCGATGTGGCTGGTCTGGAGCTACCTCTTCCAGACGCTCGGCGAGCTCTGCCTGTCGCCGGTGGGGTTGTCGTCGATGACGAAGCTGGCGCCGCGGAAGTATGTCGGTCAGATGATGGGGATCTGGTTCCTCGCCGCGTCAGTGGGCAACCTGATCGCAGGGCTCGTCGGCGGTCGCGTCGATCCGGAAAAGCTGGACCAGATGCCCGAGCTCTTCCTCTGGACCGCCGTGGCGCTCTTCATCACGGCTGCGATCCTCGGGCTGATGATCAAGCCGATCAAGCGGATGATCGAAGCGAACTAGTGCACATGAGGATCGATGATCGATCATCGATGATCGATCATCGATTGCGGGGTGGCTTTCCGAATATCGCGAAGAGGTAGGCCAGTGCCGGAAAGAGGATCACCGCCCCGGCTGCGAGCGCACCCACCAACAGGGTGAGCGTCGCGGTCGGGGCGGCGGCGTCGTAGACGCTCATCGTCGGCGGGAGGATGTAGGGCCACTGGGCCATCGCCCAACCGACCACGATCAGCGCCGTTTGCACCGCGGCGGCGGTCCGCGCGATCCGGTAGTGCCTGCGCCACAGTGCGGCGAGCGCCGTGAGGGCCGCGCCACCCGTGAGGAAATGCAGCACCGGGGCCCATGTCGCACCGGTCAATTCCTCGAAGACCCACGGGGCATCGCTCTGCGCCAGATAGAGCGCGATCACCGCGCCGGGGAGGAGCAGGACGCCGGCCCCGAGGGCTCGGACTCGGAAGTCTCCCGCGAGTGCCGCATCCTTGGCCTCGACGGTGAGATAGACGGCGGCGAGGAAGGCGAAGAGCAGCAGCGTGAGGACACCGATGGCGACCGGAAAGGGCGCCAGCCACGGCGAGACATACGCGGCCGCAAAACTGCGCACGCCCGGTGGCGCAACCGCGCCAGCCGCGACCGCGCCAGCCGTGACGCCGAGCAGCAGCGGAGTCACCAGCGAGGCAACGGCGAAGACGAGTCCCCAGCGACGCTGCACGTCGTCATCACGACGATCGTAGCTCCGGAAGGTGAAGGCCGAGCCGCGCAGCACCACCCCGATCAGCATCAAGGTGAGGGGGATGTGGAGCGAGACCGACAGGCGGGCGTAGGCGATCGGAAAGCCGGTGAAGAGGATCACCACCACCAGGATGAGCCAGACGTGGTTCGCTTCCCAGATCGGGGCGATGGTGTCCGCGATCAGGGCGCGCTGGGGGCGGGCCCGTGGGCCGGTCGCGAAGAGATCCCAGACGCCGCCGCCGAAGTCGGCTCCCGCGAAAAGCACATAGGCGGTCATCGCGGTGAGGCACGCGACGGCCGTCAGTTCCACCAGGGGCCACTCATTCATGGGTGGCGCCCCGGGTCGTGGGCTCGTGCCGTCGACGCCATTCCGTGGCATGGGGAGCACTGAGGATCTGCCGCCGCAACAGCCAGACGACGGCCACGGCCAACAGCACGTAGAGCGCGGTGAAGCCGAGGAACGGCACGATCAACCCCGGCATCGGCGTGACGGCATCGGCCGTGCGGAGCACGCCCTGGATCACCCACGGTTGGCGCCCCACCTCGGTGACCACCCACCCCGCTTCCGTGGCGACGAAGCCCAGCGGCGTGGCGACCACCAGCAGCTGGAGGAGCCGCCGATGCTCGGCGAGATCATCGCGCTGGGCGAGCGCGCGCCAGCCGACGAGGCCGGCGAGGATCATCACCACGCCGCACGCCACCATCACCTGAAACGCGACGTGAGTGACTCGCACGTTCGGCCAATCCTCGCGCGGCACCCGGTCGAGGCCGGGGACCGTGGCCCCGAAGTCGTTGGTCGCAAGGAAGGAGAGGGCCCCCGGAATCTCCACGCCATAACGCACCTCGCGGCGTGCCGGATCGGGCCAGCCACCGAGCAGCAGCGGCGCGGCGGCTTGCGTCTCGAACAGCGACTCCATCGCGGCAAACTTGGCGGGTTGGGTCGCGGCGACGAAGCCGGCGGAGTGGTGGCCGGAGAGCGGCTGCAGCAGCGCCGCGGGGATCGCCATCAGCAAAGCGACCCGCAGGCCACGCTGATGGAAGGCGTTCGCGGGCTGCCGGAGCAGCATGGCCGCGTGGATGCCTGCCGCGCCGAAGCCGGTGGCGGCATACGCGGCGAGGGTCATGTGAAGCGCCTGCGGGAAGGCGGCTGGGGTCTGGAGCGCCTGCAGCGGATCGATGCCCGTGGCGACGCCATTCACCAACGTGAAGCCGGTCGGCGCATTCATCCAGGCGTTGGCGATCACCACGAAGACGCCCGAGAGCGCACCACTCACCGCCACCAGCACGCCGGCCCGGAGGTGGGCGCGTTCGCTGATGCGATCCCACCCATAGAGGTAGATCCCGAGGAAGATCGCCTCCATGAAAAAGGCGAATCCTTCAAGGGAGAACGGCATCCCGATGATCGGGCCGGCGAATTCCATGAACCCCGGCCAGAGCAACCCCAACTCGAACGACAGCACCGTCCCCGACACCGCACCGACGGCAAAGAGGATCGCCGTCCCTTTGGCCCAGCGTCGCGCCAGCTCCAGGTAGTGCGGGTCGCGCGTCACCAGCCAGCGGCGCTCGGCGATGACCATCAGCACCGGCATCCCGATACCGATCACCGCAAAGACGATGTGGAAGGCGAGGGAGACCGCCATCTGGGAGCGGGCGGCGAGCAGGTCGGACATGGCCATCCGGCGGTCGAGGGTCTTGTGAAAAATTTCACAAGGGTACCCAGATAGGCAAGGTCGGTTCCGAATCGCGCCGGAAGCGATGCAACCTGAAACCCGGGGAATTGACGTCCCGTATCGGAACGTGAACCTGAACGGAGACCCCTTCGATGCGATTCCTCAAGCGCGCCCTCAGCGTCATCCTCCTCGTCCTGTTGGTTGCCTTCGGCGCCGCGTACGGCTTCGCCCAGCGTGAACTGGGGCGCACCTACGCGGTCGCCCGTAAGGCACCGACGCCGACGACCGACTCGATCGCCCTCGCGCGGGGTGAGCATCTCGCCACCGCCATCGGGAAGTGCGCCGATTGTCACGGGGACGATTTCGGTGGTTCGCTCGTGATCGATGATCCCGCGCTCGGGCGCGTCGGCGCGCCAAACCTGACGGGCGGCCGTGGGGGTGTGGGCTCGATTCGCACCGACGCCGACTTCGCTGCGGCGATTCGTCATGGCGTCGGCCCGGCCGGGAAACCCCTCCTGATCATGCCGGCTCACGATTACACCTACTTGTCGGAGGCGGACCTCCAGGCACTCATCGGCTTCCTGCGCAGCCGGCCGAACGTCGACCGCGAGACCCCGGCGCGTCGGCTCGGTCCGGTCGGGTTGGCGCTGATCGCCAGCAAGAAACTGCCGCTCTCGGCCGCGCTGATCGATCACGCCGTCGTCCAACCCGACAGCGTTCCCCAAGGGCCCACGGCGGAGTACGGCCGCTACCTGGCGAACGTCGGCGGCTGCACCGGCTGCCACAATCCATCGCTGTCGGGTGGCGAAATCATCGGCGCCCCCCCGGGGACACCGCAGGCCGCCAACCTCACGCCCGGCGGGCGGTCGTGGACGCTGGAACTCTTTCGCACGACGCTGCGCACCGGGCAGCGTCCCGGCGGCGGTGGCGAACTCAACGCCTTCATGCCGATCCGCTTCACGAAGCTGATGACCGACGAGGAGATTGAAGCGGTGTGGCGCTATGTGGTGAGTGTGCCGGCCAAGACCCTCGGCGAACCGTGATGATTCGCCGAGGTCGCGAGGGTCAAGGGGACTTGGCCTTCGCCGCCTTGGTGGGATAGGCCACGTCCGGTGGGGCGTCGCCGCGCGGCCAGTCATCGACGCTGGCCGCGAAGGGCGGACGGGGCTTGGTGGTGATGTAGGTCGCGACGTCCTGCGCATCCTGTTCGCTGAGCGTGCCGGCGCTGTCGAAAGGCATGTTGTGTTTCGCGAACGCGGCGAGGGTGCGCAGTCGGGCCATCCCGGCGCCGATGGTGAAGCTGCGTGGCCCCCAGAGCGGGGGAAACGCCGCCATCCCGTCGCCGTTGAGGCCGTGGCATCGCGCGCACTGTGCCGAGAAGACCGCTGCACCGTGCACCGTGTCGCCACGCTCCGGCGAGCCGAGCGGCAACCCCTGACCCGGGACGGTGCTCCCCTGGGCCACCCCGGTCGAGAGCCACGCCATATAGGCGACCATGTCGCGCATCGCCGGGTCGTCCCACGCGAGTGCGGTGCCCGCCAGCGACCGCTCGAAGCAATCATTGATCCGATCCTCAAGCCGCTGCACCGAGGCCGAGCGTGATCGATATTGCGGGAAGCGCGCCGTCACGCCGATCCAGGGCATGGCGTTCGGGCGTCGCCCCTCGTCGAGGTGGCACGACGTGCACCGCAGCGCATTGCCGACATGGCTCGGCAGCGAGTCACGCGTGGCACTGAGGATCGCGCGCCCTCGCAGCACCGCGACACCGAGGTCGCCCTTCGGCAGCGGTGGCAACGGTGCGAGGCCACTCACGGAGGCGGCCGTCGAGTCGACGGGCGGGGCCACCGGCGGCCGCGGCGAGCATGCCGCCAGCGCGAGCGTGGCGAATCCAATGGCGAGGCGATGGCTCACGCGATCAGCTCGTAAGCGCAGCCATGTTCCTGCGCCATCGCGATGCCGGCCACGACGGCCGGGACCAGCACGACGCCCGGCAGGAAGGAGGCGATCAGGTCGGCACGGACCGCCTCTGGCGTCTCATTGCGACGGCGTGCCAGCGAGGCAGTCAAGTTGCGCAGGACATTGTTGCAGAACAGGAAGGTCGCGCCACGGCGTTGGAGCGACGGCACCGCAACGGCGGCGAAGGGATCGGTCGGGGCCTCGGAGGCATAGAGGTTCCGGAGGCTTGGCTTCCCGGTCTTGGGATCATTCAGTCGGGCGCGCTCGCCGAAGGCGTATTTCTCCCAGGCGGCATCGTTGAAGGCAACCACCATCGGCGACGCGTGCAGGGCGATCACGATCTGCGCCTCGCCCGGCTTGTCGCCGTAGGCGTCACGGCACGCATTCAGGAAGTTGTTGGCGCGCACCAGTGGGACCGCCTCACCAAGCACGTGAGCGTCGAACACCACCCGGTGCTTGGCGGTCAGCGTCGTGAGCCACCGGTGGTCGAAGTCCTCGGGGCCGGATGCCATCAGCTGCCCACGATGTAGGAGGCACCCTTTGCCTGCGCGAGCGCCAGGGCAGCCACCATCGCCGGCACCAACGTCACACCGGGCAGGATCGCCCGCCGCAGTTCGGCGTACGTCGCGTCCGCCGTGGCACCCTCGCGCTTGGCGGCGAGTTCGCGCGAGACCCGCATCAGCGTGTTGTTGCAGAGCAGGATACTCGCGCCACGCTTCTGCCAACTGGCGAGCGACGTCTGCGCGTAGGGCGCGCCGGCCTCGTCGCTCCGGGTCAGGTTCCGCGTCGCCCGGCTCTGGCTGCCCGGCTCGTTCATCGCCACCACCTCGCCCAGCGGCCAGGCCGCCCAGGCTTCATCGGCCAACCCGAGCGGCCACGCCGTGCCGTGCAGGCCGATGACGACCTGGACGTCGGCGGGCTTGGCCCCATAGCCGTCAAGCATCGCGTCGTAGTAGCGCTTCGGGTAGCCGAAGGCCTCGCCGCCGCCCCACGTCTTGGTGTCGAAGATGACGCGGTGCTTCTTGGTCAGGCCGTCGAGCCAGCGATTGTCCCAGTCGCCCGGCGCGGGCTCGGCATGCAGCAGGGGCGGGGCGGCGAGCACGGCACCGGCCAGCGCGACACGACCAAGGAAATCGCGACGGGGGATACCAGCGGGGAGGTGAGGCACAGACGGCTCCGGGTGATCGGAAAGGGTGGTACCTTTGGAACAGCGAGACGCCGCGTGTCGCGGCGACCCCGCACTCCCACGTCAGAATATGGACGGCCCAGCATGAAGGTTCCAGCGTCGCTCGCCCTGCTCCTCCCGATCGTGGCGTGTACCCCGGCGAAGCCGCCGGCGGTCACCCAGGCCCGGGTCTTCTTCGTCGCTCCGGCGGAAGGCATGCTGGCCAGCGACACGGTGCACATCCAGCTCGGCGCCGAAGGGTTGAAGATCGTCGCGGCCACCGGCAAGCGTGTCGAGGGCGAGGCGCACCATCACCTCTTCATCGACACCGATCCGACGGCAGATACGGTCATGATCCCGAAGAACGATGCCATTCGCCATCTGGGCACCGGGGCAGACACCGTCTCGTTGGTCCTGGCACCGGGCAGGCACCGGATCATTGCGGTGGCGGCCTGGGGCGATCACGTGCCCGTCGCCGGCGCGGTGCGCGACACCGTGACCTTCGACGTGCCCGCGGCCGTCATCAAGCCTTGAGCCAGATCCGGACCGCCATCACCATGAGGAAGGCGGCGAACCCCCGCTGCAACATGGCGGGGGCGATGCCCTGCGCGTAGCGGGCACCCGCCCACACGCCGAGGGAGAGTCCGGCCGCGATCAGCAGCGCGGCCCGGACATCCACGTGTCCCACCTTGTAATACTCACGCGCGCCGAGCAGGCCCACGGGCAGCAGTAGCGCGGCCAGCGAGGTGCCGGTGGCCAGGTGGATCGGCATCTTGAAGTAGCTGACCAGCACGACCACGATCACGATCCCTCCGCCGATGCCGAAGAGTCCGGAGAGCACGCCGGCAGCTCCGCCAACCAGCAGATAGAGGACGGTGTTCAAAAGAGCACCTCCACCCCGAAGCGAATGAGCCGCGGGGCACCATAGACGAAGAGCGGCTGCGTGAAGTCGCGCGCGGCGGCCTCGTAGAGTGGATACAACTCACTGCGTCCGCTCACGACCCCGTCGCCGTTGGTGTCCGCGGCGCGTCGATAGCGTGGCGACTCGTACGGGATTGCCTGGGGATTGGCGGTGTAGGCCGCTTCCGCCAGCGCCGCAATGGTGCTGGGGGACGCGTTGGGTGTGCCCGTCTCGCGGCGCACGGCCAGCTGGTTGCGGCGATTGGTGGCGTTCCGGAGATCGAGGTAGAGGCCACCCGCCATCCCGCCGAAGCGCACCGGTCGGCGGAAGAGCAGGTCGAGGGTGAACTGGCTCGGCAACCGCGACCCGTTGATGTCGCCGACGATCGAGTCGCCGGTCACATTGGTGCGCGTGTACGGGAGGCCCGTGCCGAAGCGGATGACGGCCGCGCCGGTGAGGGAGGCGAAGGGACGCACCCCGAGGATGCGCGGCCCCGCTTGGGCGTTGAGCTCGCCGTCCACGGTCCCGATGAAGGAGAGCAACCGGTCGTAGTCGAGCGGCCACTGATTCTGCGAGGCCCAGAGCGTGTCGTGGGTCACGGGATCGATGGTCGTCAGTCGGCGCAACTGGAAGGCGTCGGTGACACTCGCCTGCGCGCGCTGCACGACGGCCGCGAGTCGCATCCCCCACCCGTGGCGGCGCTCGCGCTCGAGAATGAATTCGCCACCGCTGACATCGCCGACGTCGGCGTTGACGAAGACGCTCGAGTCGGGATTGATCTGCAGCGGCGTCGACGAGACCAACCCGTCCAGCCGCTTGTTGAAGACATTGACGCGCAGCGAGACGGCGTCGCGCAGGCGCATCCTGGCGCTCATCTCGAACTGCGTCGACTGCTCGAAGCCGAGGTCCGGATTGCCCTGGCGGAAGCGGCCGGTGCGGGTGGTGTCATCAAAGGCCGCGTCGACGAGATACTGGAGGTCCGGCGGCTGCGAAAAGCGGCCCACGCTGGCGACGAAGGTCGCGCCCTTGAGCGTGGTGGCCACGGCGATCCGCGGATTGATCGAGGACCGCGCGGCGAGCGTGCGGTTCGACAGGTCGCCACCCGGACTGAAGGCGTCATAGCGGACGCCCGCCGTGATCGCGATGTCGCTGGCCCGCACCTGTGTCTCGAGGTAGGCGGCACTGATCGACGGCGAGAACGCCGACGCGGTGGCCGGCGGGACGACGCCGCCGACGGGCTGATTGGCCAGCACCCGTTGGAAGGTCTTCACATCCTGGGCCGCGTGCAGTCCGCCGAAGGTGACGTCGGTGTTGTCGCCCAGTGTCGCCGTGAAGTCGAGCTGACCGCGCAATTCCGTGAAGCGATTCCATGCCACGTCACCCTGCGTCGCGCCGCCAAGGAAGAAGGCAGGGACGCCGTATGGCGTGGTGACCGAATAGATCGGGGTGCCGAAGCCGGGCAGTGGCGCGCGGGTGCCGATGGTGTCCTGGCGCCGGGCGACCTCCTCGCCGAGGATCTCGAGCTTCGACCCGGTGAAGGCGCCGAACTTGAAGTCGGGGACGTCGACGGTGCCGCGCACGAAGTCCTTCGAGAAGTAGCCCAGACGGACATCGCCCGAGAACGGCCGCTTGCTCCCTTCCGTCGGCGCCAGTTGCAGGTGGGCGCTCAACAGCTTGCCGTCGACGCGCCGGCCAGGGCCCAACGTCGGTTCGTACTTGTAGCGCTGGTCGAAGAGGTAACGCTGCTCGCGCGTCCCGAGACCGAAGAGGCGCGTGGTGAGTCGAGTGCCCATCGGGATGGTCAGCTTGCCACCGGCGGTGAGCACTTCGCCACTGTTGTGCGGCAGCGGACCCGGCGTGTCATGGCGCGGATCGCGCGGGTCGGTTGCGGCCGGTGCGTTCACCGGTTCGGCGTCGAGTCGTCCGGAGAGATCGAGGATGGCGAGCGCCTTCACCTTTCCGGCGAGCGGGCCATCGCCCTGCAAGACCAGGCGATCGAGGCCGAGATCGCCGCCGCCGCTCATCGGGCGGTCGGTCTCGTACGCCATGCGGCCACGCCAGCGGTCACCGCCGTCCCGCGTCGAGACGCTGATCAAGCCCGACAGCGCCTGGCCATACCGGGCCGAAAAGCCGTTGGTGACCAGCGAGGCTTCGGCAATCAGATCCGGCGGGATCCGCAGCCCGGAGCCGCCGGTCGAGGCGTCGAGCTGATTCTTCACGCCGAGGCCATCCAGGACGAACGACTGCTGGCCGATCCGGCCGCCGCGGTAGCTCTCGCCCACGACGCCAGCTTGCAACGAGAGGGCGTCCTCGAGCGAGGAGACGGGAAGGCGGCGCAGATCCTCGGCACTGATGCGTTGCGCCGTCGAGGTCGCGAGCGGATCGAGCACCGGGTCCTGCACGCCGACGGCCTGCAGCGTGGCCAACTCGACCGCGACCGGCGCCATGCGCACATCGGCGCGCGTGATGACGTCGGCCCGGATGACGACGCCTTCGCGCCGGGACTGCCGATAGCCGATGTAGGTGACCGTGACGGTGTGGAGTCCGGGTGAAATCGCCCGGATGCGATACTCCCCCGCGGTGTCGGTCGTGGCGACACGTGCCCCGGCGTCGATGCGCACCTGCGCGCCGCGAAGGGCGGTACCGGTGGCGGCATCGACGACCTTGCCGACCAGGCCGCCGGTGGATTGGGCCGAGAGCGGGGCGGCGGCGAGCACCGTCAGCAGCAACAGGGAGCGAGTGCGCATCATGGCAGGAGCCCCTTGAAGAGGAAGAGATCCTTGGCGCCAGCCGAGGAGAACTGCACCACGACGTCGCCGCCGGTCGGCAGCAGCACCGGCCCGGTCCAGACACCCGTCTCGAGCCGGAGCGAGGTCACGGTGTTCGTGGTCAGGCTCACGCGATAGAACCAGGTGTCGAGGCCGACGCCGGGGAGCTGCTGGGGCACCTGCTGGGTCACCACACAATCGGAACCGCGGCAGCTCACCCCGGAGATGGTGCCGGCGCGAGGCAGGGTCGCCACCGCCGTCGACGTGCCGCCGGCGATCGGGAGCCGCTCCAGCGTGTTCGAGGTCCGCGTCATGATGAGCGTCGCCCCGTTCTCGGCCAGCGCATATCGGCTGATCCCGGGGGTGCCCGGGATCGTGGCGAGGGTGACCCCGGTCGGCGTGATCGTGCCGCGCATCAAGCCGATATCCGTGAGCATGGTGTCGGTCGTGCACCCGGTGCATGTCACTTCATACGTGAGCCATCCCGTCCGTGCGATGAATTGGTCAGGGCCGGTCCACGCGGCCTCGGTGAACCAGGAGATGCCGCGCCCGTTGATGTTTGTCGGCAGCGTCACCAAGGCGCGACGCGTGAAGGGGGTCGCGCTGTCGGCGAGCCAGAGGACCGTCGCCTCCGGTGCGGTTCGACCGCGGCGCGAGAGCGCTTCCTGGTAGAGCAGCCGTCCATCGGTACCGAGTGCCGGCGCCGAGAAGCTCTTGATCGAGTCGGCGCGGTCGGTCCGGGTGTCACAGAGGTTCCAGCGCTGGGTGCCGCCACCCGGCGGCAGCAGGCCGACGCAGCGGTCGCCGTTGGCGCCGCCGGTATACAGGTAGAGGAGGCCGTTGCCGTCCTCGGTAAGCGAGGTCGCGGAATCGGTCAGGCTGTTGTAGGTCAGCCGCACCGGGGCCGCAGCGCTGAACGGTCCATCCGACACCGTCGGCACACTGCCGAACGGCTCGGAGTGTCCGCAGGCGGCGGCAAGGAGCAGCAGGGCGGGGGCGAACCGCATCATCACCTCAGCGTCCGAAGGAGGGAAACTGCACCACGGATTCGTGGCCACCAGGTCCGACGGCGGCCACGCCAAAGAGAAAGTCGTCGATGATCACGTTCTCGAGCGTCACTTGGGTGCTGCCGGCCGGCACCCAGCGCCAGTTGGTCCACTGCGGTGCGGTCGTGTCGCGCCAGTACACTTTGTAGCCCAGCGGTGCCGCGCCCGGCGCCGCGGTCCACGAGACCGTGGTCGAGGCCGAGACCGCGCCGCGGAGCCGCACGGCGCTTGGTGGGGCGGGCGCCCAGGCGAGCGCCGCGAGCACGATGGCGTTGACGCCCGTCATCTTCGCGACATAGGGGAAGTTGACCCCCGCGACGACGTCCCCATACACGCGGCCGTTCTCCGTCCGCAGGTCCTGGTGCTGCCGGTCGTAGTGCTCGTGGCTTTCCATGATCCGAACGCCCGGCATCCCGAGGTCGTTGAACGGCCGATGATGCCCGCCACGCGAGAAGCGGTCGAGTCGGTAGATGAGCCGTGGCTGCATCTCCGGCATCGTGGCGCGGACGACGCGTTCGACGTATCGCGCCAGCTGACGCGAGATCCCGTCGACCTCGCCGCCACTGGTGCGCCGCGCCTTCCGCTCGGCCTCGGTCTCCGTCGGCGGCGTCGGTTCCGAGAAGATCCGGAAGGAGCGGTTGTCGATCTCGCCGTTGATCCCCTCGATGTTGCCGATCATGTCGTTGTTCAGCACCGCCTCGACGGTCCAGGCGGAGTCGACGAATTCCTTCGCGAGCTGCTGCCCGCCCCACAGCCCCTGCTCCTCGCCGCTGAGCCCGGCGTAGATGATCGTCTTGCCGAAGCGATAGCGCGTGAGCAGGCGCGCGGCCTCGACCGTGCCGGCGAGGCCGCTGGCGTTGTCGTTCGCGCCCGGCGCGTCCTTCACGCCGTCGCTGCCGTTGCTGTTCCGCGAGTCGATGTCGCCCGACATCATCACGACGCGCGCCGGCGTCGCCGTGCCGCGCTGGATCGCCACGACATTCACCACGTCGACATCCGGCGTGGCGCGTGTGCCGGTGCCGCTCCCCTTCACGGTGCTCCGCGTGTAACGGACCTCGAGGCACCCCCCGCACGCCTTGCTGATCTGCTGGAATTCGGCATACAGCCAGCGTCGCGCTGCGCCGATCCCGCGGGTCGTGGAGATGGTGTCGCTGAAGGTGCTGCGTGTCCCGAAGCCGGCGAGCCGTCGGACATCAGCTTCGATCCGTGTCGCGGAGGGGGCGTGGGCGATCGAGTCGAGGCGGGGATCAAAGGCCGGCGGAACGCCTTGGGCGGCAAGCGGTGCGGCAACCAGTCGTGCCGCAACCACGGCACCGAGCAGGGAAACACGAAGCATGTCGGGGGTCCGTCGGGTGGAGGAGAGAGTGCGGAAAGTAACTCCCCCGGACGCCGCGCGTGAGATGCCGGGGCGGCGCGACGTTTCACTCTGTGTGTCGACTGGGGCGCTGCGCGTCCCCCCCTCCAATATCGCGAATGACTCCCGCCCTGCGCCCTGGTGCCCTGACAAGGATGGAATCATGAAACGCCCTGCGGCTCGGCTGATCGTGCCGGCCCCGGCGGCCGACGAGCCGGAACCGAAGCAGACGGGGTCAGCGGATCGGGCGCCCGATCTGGTGCTCTACGCCTCCAGTGACGCCTCACGTCCCGGCCCGCGATTCGTCGCACCGACGGCGCGCACCACCTGGCTGGAGCGGTGGTGGAAACGACTCATGGCCCCGACCCGCCGGCGGCGTTAGCCGAAGAGCCCGAGCCGAGCACCAGGGGTGAAGTCGGGAAAGACGGAGGCGAGGTCGGTGGTGCCGAGGTGCCCGGTGAGTACCTCGCTGAAGAGCGCGCGGAAATCGGTGGTGACGGCCAGGTCGCGCCCCTCATGACGCGCCTCGGGCGCGAGTCCCGGCCACCGCCCGAGCACCTGTTTCCCGCGGACCCCGCCGCCGATCACCATCATCGCCGTCCCGTGCCCGTGGTCAGTGCCGCCGGTCCCGTTTTCCTTCACCGTGCGGCCGAACTCGCTCATCGTGAGCACCACCACGTCGCGCATCCGGTCGCCGAGATCGGTGGTGAACGCGGCGAGTGCCCCGCCGAATTCGTCGAGCCGCGTCGCCAGCTGGCCCTGCCCACTCCCCTGATTCACGTGCGTGTCCCACCCACCGACATCCACGAACGCAATCTGCATCCCGAGGTCGGCACGGATCAGCTGCGCCACCTGCTGGAGCGCGGTCGCCAGCTTCCCGCGGCCATACACCGCACCGTTGGCCGGCGGCAGCGCGGTCGGGTTGGCGCTCTTGAGCATCTTGATCGCCTCGAACCCTTCGGCCGAGGACGACGCGACCAGCCCGGTCGCGGCACCGTCGTAGAGCGATTCAAACGCCCGGGTCAATCGCTCGTTGCCTTCGCTCCGCGCGGTGCGCACGCCGAAGGCGCGCAGGTCGTCGATGGCCAGGGCCGGGGCACTGCCTGCCAGCATCCGGGGAAGCTGCGGGCCGAAGGCGACGGCACGGAACGGTGTCTCGGCGTGCTCCCGGGCATGCTCGCAATAGCGATTGGCCCATCCGGAGGTCGTCGACTTCCGGTCGGGCGTGCCACTCTCCATGTAGTCCTGTGCGTCGAAATGCGATCGGGTGGTGGAGGGTGAGCCGACGGCGTGGACGATTGCCATCGATCCCTGATCCCACAAAGGCTTGAGCGGCGCCAGCCGTGGATGCAGCGCAAACATCCCGTCGAGGGTCACGAGTTCCGACTTCGGGAGCGCAATCCGCTCGCGCTCGCGCCAGTACCAGGGGTCGCCGGCCGGGACGATCATCGAGAGTCCATCAACGGCCCCGCGCTGGAAGAGGCAGACCAGCGTCTTCCCGCTCGGCACGCCGCCGAGCTGCTGGCGCAGCGCGTAGGCGGCCCGATCGACGAAGAGCGGGTCGGCACCAAGCGAGACCAGGGCGAGTCCACCCGCCTTCATGAACGCGCGTCGAGAGATCGTCATCATTGCCTCTGGAATTCAGGGCCGCCCAGCGCGAGGCCAACGGCCATCGCACGCGCGGCACGCGGATCGGTGATGTCGGCAAGCTCGCGACGGATCGCGATCCGGGTGCGTTCGGACATGGCGCCCCCGAGGATGGCCCGGTTGACGGCGTTCAGGAGTGCCTCGTGATCGGCGGTGACTGGCACCAGCTGATCGAGCTGGACGGTCACGCCGGGGAGTCGGTTCGAGGCCAGCGCGACCGCGGCATTCATCCGCGCCAACAGGGCACCGCTGTTCACCCAGTCGGCCGAGGCCTCGGGATAGCCATTCGGGGTGACCATGTTGAAGAGCGGCTGGCCGAGCCGTTGCAGCTGCGACGCCAGCCGCGGGGTCGCATCGGGGGCACCGCCGACGGCACGCACGGCGCTCGCCACGAACTCCAGCGGAGTCTTCGTCTTCGATTGCACGTTGGTCAACGCCCAGAAGTCCGGCGAGTGGACGATCGCGCGCATCACCGTCCGGATGTCGCCGTCGCTCTGCCGCCAGGCGCGCACCGCGTCATCGATGCATCCATCGGGCGGCACATCCGCGACGAAGCGCGCGCAGAGCTTGGCACTCAGGTGATGCATCGTGGCCGGGTGGGTGGCCAGCATGGCCAGCAGGGCGCGCCCTTCGTCTTCGCCGTGGCCTGCGGGGAAGGTGCGCCCGAGGACGACCTTCTCCCCGCGATCGTGCGCCTGCGCAAGAAACTGGAAGCGGTGATCGCCCCGGCGATCGATCGTCCAACCGGTCAGGATGCGCGCGACGTTGATCACATCCTGCTGGGTGTAGCCCCCGTCGACGCCGAGGGTGTGCAGCTCGAGCAGTTCGCGGGCGTAGTTCTCGTTGAGCCCCCGCGGCATCCGGGCCTTGAGCTGCTCGGCCCTCGCCGGGTCCATCGCCTGCGGGCGTGTGCCGGGGCGTCCGGTGGCCCGCCTCGGCATCTGCCCAGGACGTTGCGGCTGACGAGCGGCGCGCGTGGCCATCGTCGCGACCGCAGAATTGTCCGCGACACTCTGGACGTTGTCGAGGTAGAACAGCATCGCCGGTGAGGTGGCCGTCGCGACCAGCAACTCCTCGAATCGTCCCAGGGCGTGTCCGCGAATGGTTCGTTCGAGGTAGTCGGCGAAGTACGCGCGGTCGAAGCCCTTGGCGATGTAGACATTGAAGTGGTTGAGCCAGAAGTCGGCGAGGACTTCGGCGAGCTGCCGATCTGAGACCACGGCGCGCGCCAACGTCACGCTCTGCAACTCTCCCAGCAACTCGCGGAGGTCGCGCTTCCCGCCGCCATCGGCCTGCCGCTTCTGCACCTGCAGGGTGCGGAGCGTCCCGGAATCCGCGCCCTGCGCTTGCGCCTTGAGCGCCTTGGCCAGCTGGTCGGTGTGCATCGCGACCATCGCCGACATCGGGGTCCGCAGGACCTCGTAGGGGCGCTCCCAGGCCTCGAGGGCCGGGTCACGGAGGTCGCGGACCGCCAGCTGGCGATCGACCCAGCGCATGACCCCCTCCTGAACCACGGCTTCAACTTGGCCGGGGGTCGGGCCGTATCCGAGACGATTCAAGGCGTGTCGCGCCGAGTCGGCGGGGGTCAGCTGACTTTGGGCACCGAGGGGCGCCGCGGCAAGCAGGGCGACGATGCAGAGAGAGGATGGGGTTCGCATACGTGGTGGACGCTCCTTCGCGGTGGCTGTTAACCTCCGGGTGGCCTCCGCTGCTTGACCAGCCCAGATTACTCGCCCGCACGGGCTCCGGCCCCCACCTGATTCTGGAGATACCCCGCATTGGCCCGTGCCTTCCCCCGTGGTCCCCGTCGTGTCGTGATGCCGATCCTGTTCGCCGTGGTCGGTGGATGCAGTCGAATCGGGTTGAACCTCCCCTCCGACGCCCCTGACCCGATTGCCGCTGGTCGCTCCGTCAAGCCGGCGTTCGGCTGGATCACCACCCGCGTCGGGCCCGGTGCCGAGCGCGCACCCGACGGGTCGATCGCGCTTGAGGCGGTCCGGTACGATGGCCGGGCGGTGTGGCAGCAGGTGCGCCGCTGGAAGGAGCCGGCGGGCGAGCATGCGGACTCGATCATTCTCGAGCGGTCCACGCTCCGGCCCATCGTCACCACCCGGATGACGCCCAAGGGGACCTGGACGGTACGGTACAATCTGCGTTCCGTCGATCGTCGCTTCACACCGGCCAAGGGTCGCGGGGGGTGGCACCACGCCGAGATCGTGGAGAACGCGCCCTACTCGGCGCTGGGCATCGAACTGGTCATTGCCGCCTTGCCGCTGACCGAGGGGTGGAAGGGCATTCTGCCGGTCGTGGTGGACACCGCCGACCATGGCTGGAGCTGGCTGCGCTTCGAGGTGATGCGCGAGATGAGCCTGACCGAGAAGCCGAACTGGGTGACCAAGAGCTCGTGGGTGGTTGACTACACCCTCAACGGCGAACAGACCCGCCTGTGGATTGCCCAGGAGGGTCGGTCGGTTCGTCGGATCGAGAAGATCGGTCCGGACAATGAGGTCCTGCACTCGATGCGCCGCGTGCTGCTCGGGCAGTAGCCCCACCACGCAGCACGCGGCGCATCGCGCTCACGGCACCTGACCGGCCTTGGTTGGCTTGCGGGACTTCAGGTGCTCCTCCATCCCCAGCCGCGGGACGCCGTTCACGTACCAATCCGGCGGCGTCTTCCCCATCAGCTTCGCATCGAAGAACTCGTCCATCCGGCGAGCGTAGTCCTTCATGTTCGCCGGCTTGGCGAGGCCATGGTTCTCGCCCGGGTAGGAGAGCATCAGCACTTCCTTCCCGAGCTCCCGCAGCGTGTTGTAGTAGGTCACGCCCTGGTTGAAGTCGACGGCGCCATCCTTGTCGTTGTGCAGGATGATCAGCGGCGTCTTCACCTTGTCGGCGAAGCGATTCGGCGAGTTGCGGACGTAGGCGTCCATGTTCTCGAGGAAGTTTCCCTTGAAGCGGCCCTGGCTGCTCTCGAAGATCGGCTGATTGGCGCTGCCGGAATTCCAGTACACCGAGCTGTACATCGAGATCATGTCGGTGAGGGGGGCGCCGGCGATGGCCGCCTTGAAGAGGTCGGTCTGGGTGACGAGGAAGGCGGTCTGGTAGCCGCCCCACGAGTGCCCCTGCAGGCCGACCTTGTCGATGTCCACGATGCCGGTGGCCGCCGCGGCCTTCACGGCCGGGATCACCGACCAGACGGCGCTCATGCCGGGGTTGTTGATCTCGTAGGTGATGTCGGGCATCAGCACCGCGTAGCCGCGCGCGGTGTAGTTCGACGGATTCAGGGCCCGCGTCTCGTTGGGGGCGGAGTACTGGTGCAGCCCCTGCGACAGCTTCTCGTAGATGTACACCAGCGTCGGGTACTTCTTGCCCGGCTCGTAGCCGGCGGGCAGGAAGAGCGCGGCCTGCAGCTTGACGCCGTGATCCGAGACGTAATCCACCAGCCGCGCGCCCGCGCTCCAGGCGTACTCCTTCTGCTGCGGATTGATGTCGGTCATCCGCTTCGGTGCGACGAACGTCGGGCCGGCGAGATACCAGTCGGGGAAGTCGCGGAAGGTGCCCTTCGAGAAGGCAAACATGTCGGCGTCACGCGCGCGGGTGACGCGGACCGCCGCGTCTTCCCACAGGAGCGGGGTGGCACCCGGCTTGGCCGGGTCGACCTTCGTCAGGCCTTCCTTCTTGGTCCACTCGCCATAGGTGCCGATCAGCATCGGCTTCGTGAGGTCGAGGCCGCGCTGCCGCGGGTTGCTCACCAACACCTGGCGGTAGCGGATGCCATCCTTCTTGCCGTTGCCGGTGAGGTTGACGGCGGAACCGCCGCGAACCGGGAAACGCCAGATGTCCCAGCCGTCGGTGAGCAGCAGCGTCAGGCCGTCAACCGACCATCCCACCGGGAAGCGCGGCGGCTTGACGACATTGTGATCGTCCTCGTCGTTCCAGAACGTCGTGGCGACGCCGGCCGTCAGGTTGCGGCTTGCCCCGCCGGCGAATTCCTGCACGAAATAGTGTCCGTCGTCCATGTACGCGAAACGCTGCCCGTCGGGCGACGTCATCAGGGATGCCGTGCTCGCCGTGGTCACCTTGCGGCGTGCCCCGGTGGCGAGGTCGATGACATAGGCGTCGCGCTTCCGCACGCCCGACAGATTGGCGTCGAGTTCGTACGCGCGGTCATCGTATCCGACCGCCCACCGATCCATCGGCGCGGCGGTCACCGTCTTCATGTCGTCGGTTGCGAGTTGCAGGAAGCGCTGGTCGGCCATCCGATAGAGCGAGAGGTAGCTGTACGCCTTGTCGGCACTCTCCTGCACCTTCTGTTGCGGCTGCAGGCGGGCGTCCTTGCCGTGCCAGATCTCCACGTTCGGCTTCTCGTCGTCTTCCCACTCGGCGCCCTTCGCCTTGGGCGGGTTCACGGCCCGAATGCCGAGATAGAGGCCATCGAACGTCTGCGTCCAGCGCGGCGCGCGGTCCCCGGCAATCTTCATCCTGGCCGGAAAGCCGGTGGCCGCACTCGGCTCGTACACCGTGCGCGTCGGACCGGCCGCCGTGAAATTCTTCCACGCGACGACTGCGAACAACGTGTCCGTCGCCGCGCTGTCTGGCATGCCACGAAGCACCGCCAGCGCGAGGCCGCTGTCGGCCCACGTCAACCGGCGATACAGCCCCTTGCTGTTGTCGGCAGCGCGCACCACGTCGGTCTTCATGTTGCGGAGCTGCACGCCGTTCCCGACGCGGCTCGGCGTCTCGACCGTATACGCCAGCCACTCGCCGCTCCAGTCGAAACCGAATTCACCGACATCGGCCACGGTGAGCGACGTGTTGTGGACAAGGTCGTGGAGGATGATGGCCGACGAGGCGCTCGCGGCGGGGGCCGCCGGTGGCGCGCCGGGCGCGGCGGCGGCAGGCGTCGGCGCATCACTGGCGGCCTGCAGCGCGACCCACGACGGCTTCTCGCCGGCGAAGACGATCCGACGGACCTTCTCCACCTCGCGCTTTTCGCCGGTGGTCAGGTTGAGCAACATCGCCGTCGCCTGCACCGGCTTGCGGTCCTTCTTCAGTTTCTTGCTGTCCTTGAAGGTCGGCCACGACAGCCAGGCGGCCCACTTCGCGTCACCCGACAGCGTCAACTGACTCGCCTGCGACCCGTCGCCGACGGGAAAGCGGTATTCCTGCGTCGTCCCGGTCGAGCGGATGACCACCTCGGCATCGCCCTCGGCGGGCGCGACGGTGTACGCGAACCAGGTACCGTCGTTGGAGAGCGCGCTGCCGCGCATCGACTTCCACCCGTTCATCGCCTCGGTGGTCAGAGGCTTCAGGGCGGTCGGCGCGGCGACCTGTTGTGCGCTGATCACCGCGCTCGGGAGCAAGACCAGGGCGGCAGCAAACCGGACGAAACGAGGCAACATCAAGGACCTCCAGGTGAGAGCGAACGGCGAACGGCGAACGGCGAACGGCGAGAAGCGAGAAGCGAGAAGCGAGAAGCGAGAAGCGAGAAGCGCGCAGTGTTGATTACTGGTGACTGGAAACCAGGCATCGGCCACCGTTCACCGTTCACCGTTCACCGTTCACCCCTGACCCCTCACTCGCATAGTGACACGCCACCTCCCGATCCCCGATCACCCGGAGCATCGGTCGGTCGGTGGTGCAGCGCGCATCCCGCAGCGGATGAAAGCAGCGGGGCGCGAAGGGACAGCCCGGTGGCGGCGCGGAGGGCGATGGCGGCTCGCCCTCGAGGACGATGCGCTGACGTCCGGTGGTGGGGTCCGGGTCCGGGACGGCCGAGACCAGCGCCTGCGTGTAGGGATGGCGCGGTGCGCCGATGACGGCGCGCGACGGACCGATCTCGACGATCGTCCCGAGGTACATCACCGCGACCCGATGCGCGACCTGACGAACCACGGCCAGGTCGTGCGCGATGAAGAGGTAGGCCAGGCCGCGCCGCTCGCGCAGTTCAAGCAACAGGTTGATCACCTGCGCCTGGACCGAGACGTCGAGCGCGGAGACCGGTTCGTCGCAGACGATGAAGCGTGGCTCGACGGCGAGGGCCCGCGCGATTCCGATGCGCTGGCGCTGGCCGCCGGAAAATTCGTGCGGATAGCGGTCGGCGTAGGAGCGGTCAAGGCCGACTTCGGCCAGGAGGTCGGCCACGCGGCCCGCCATCGCCACCGGCGGGACCAGCCGATGGATGATCATCCCCTCGGCGATCGAGTCGCCGATGGTGCGCCGCGGATTCAGCGAGCCGAACGGATCTTGAAAGACGATCTGCATCCGTTGACGCAAGGCGCGGAGGGCCGAGGCATCGAGACTCGCGAGGTCGGCGCCTTCGAAGCGGACGGTGCCGGCGGTCGGTGGCTCGAGCCGAAGCACCGCCCGGCCCACCGTGCTCTTGCCGCTGCCGGATTCGCCAACGAGTCCGAGGGTCTCGCCGGCGGCAATGGTGAACGAGACGCCGTCGACGGCTTGCACCGGGGGGCGTGCCGCCGAGAAGAATCCACCGCCGCCCGGGTAGTGCTTGACGAGCTGCTGCACCTCGACGAGCGGGGCCGTCATGGCGTCGCACCCTGCGCGACCCAGCAGGCCGCGAGATGGCGGTCGGCGATGGGCGCGAGTGGCGGCCGCTCCGCAGCACATTGAGGAATCGCGACCGGACAGCGCGGGTGGAAGCGGCAGCCCTCGGGCCACTGGTCTGGTGGTGGAACGGTCCCGGCAATCGGCACCAGGCGGTCGCCGTCGCCGGTGAGTCGCGGGATCGAGGCGAAGAGGCCGCGCGTGTAGGGGTGCGCCGGCGCAGCGAAGAGGGGTGTGGTCTCCGCGGCCTCGACGATCCTCCCGCCGTACATCACCAGGACCCGGTCGGCGCGCCCCGCCACGATGCCGAGGTCGTGCGTGATCAGCAGCACCGCGAGACCGCGTTCCTGGCGCAGGCGGTCGAGCAATTCGAGGATCTGGGCCTGCACCGTTACGTCAAGCGCGGTGGTCGGTTCATCGGCGATGAGCAGCGATGGCTCGCCTGCGAGCGCCATGGCGATCATCACCCGTTGCCGCATGCCGCCGCTCAGCTGATGGGGATAGGCATCGACGCGCTCCTCCGGATCGGCGATGCCGACCTCGGCGAGCAGCGCGATCGCCCGACGGCGAACCTCGGCGGCCGCTACCGCGTGATGGGCGGTGATCGCCTCGCCGATTTGTGCACCGACCCGCATCACCGGATTGAGCGACGCCATCGGGTCCTGAAAGACCATCGCAATGCGCCGGCCACGCCAGGGACGCATCGCCGATTCGCCGAGGGTCGCGAGTTCCTCGCCCTCCATCCGGATCGATGTTCCCGCACCGAGCCTGGCGTTCTCGGGGAGCAGTCGGGGAATCGCGAGACCGGTGAGACTCTTGCCGCAGCCCGACTCCCCCACGAGCGCCACCAACTCGCCGCGGCGGATCTCGAACGAGACGTCATCGACGGGCACGAGCGGCGTGGTGCCGTCGCGCGGGAAGGAGATCCGGAGGTCGCGTACCTCAAGGAGGGGCGTCATCGGTGGTCGGGATTGAGGGAGCGGCGCAGGGCGTCACCGAGCAATGTGGCGGTGGCGGTGGCGAGGACCAAGGCGATGCCCGGGGCGAGCAGGAGCCAGGGTGCCGCGCCGAGGTGGTCGCGCGCTTCGAGCAACATCCCGCCCCAGGACGCCTCTGGCGGGCGGATCCCCAGGCCGAGGAAGGAGAGCCCCGCCTCGAGCAGGATGGCGTCCGCGGTGCCGAGCGTCGCGGCAACAAGCAGCGGCGGGAGCGCGCCAGGGAGAATCTCGTGGAGGGCGATGCGCGCGGGCGGCGCGCCCAGGGCCCGGGCCGCATCGACGAACGGCGTCTGTCGAAGACGCAGCGTCTCGCCGCGAACCAGCCGGGCCAGGCTCGGCCAGCCGGTGAGACCGAGCACCAGGGCGAAGAGCGGCAGCGGGAGCGTGCCGACGGCGGCGAGCAGCACCAGCAGCACCACGACGCGTGGCAAGGCGAGACCGATATCGATCAATCGTCGCAGCATGCCACCCACGAGCGGCCCCGAGACGCCGGCCGCCACGCCGATCAACATGCCGAGGAGCGCCGAAACGCTCACCGCGATCGATGCGACCGTCAACGAGGCGCGGGCACCATGCGCCAACCGCGCGAAGACGTCGCGCGAGAATTGATCGGTGCCGAGCCAGTGCGCCGCCGACGGCGCCGCGAGTGATCCGGTGGCGAGTGCCGGCTGCGCATTCGGGTCGGGGGCCAGCAACGGTCCGACCACCGCCAGCGAGAGCAAGGCGGCGAGCAAGGCGAGGCTGAGGCGGGGGCGCGGCGTCATGGCGTGCGTTGCGCCGGGTTGACGAGGCGATAGAGCAGGTCCGCCAGCAGCGAGCCGACCTGCACCATCACCACGATCAGGAGGCCGGTGCCGATCACGACCGGCAGGTCCCGCTGCGAGGTGCTGGTCGCAATCAGCGAGCCGAGGCCCGGCCAGCCGAACAGCGCCTCGACGAAGACCGCGCCGGCGACGAGCATCGGGAGCCAGAGCCCCATGAGGGTGACGATCGGCGTGAGGGCCGGACGCCAGACATGGTGCAGCGCCAGCCGCCAGCCCGCCATTCCGCGTGCGCGGGCGGCGCGGACCCAGGGTTGCTCGACGCTCGCCAGCGCCGCCGCGCGCTGCTGTCGAAGCGGCACCGCCACGGTCGCGATCACCATCGTCAGCAACGGCAGCGCCAGGTGCCTGCACCGGTCGAGCCACACCGCCGCCAGGCCGGCGTCGGGGGCGAGCAGCGGATCGCCGTACCCCGCCGGCGGGAGCCAGGTGCGCTGCACGGCGAACAGCCACACCAGCAGCATCCCGATCACGAACGATGGTAGCGCATAGCCGACCAGCGTGATGGCACCGAGCAGTTGGGCACGGCGCGTGGCCGGATGCAGTGCGCTCCAGAGGCCGAGCGAGAGGCCGATGGTAAAGGTGGCGAGCAGCGTGAGGGTCCCGAGCAGTAGCGTCGGAATGAGCCGCTCCGCGATCATCGCGGCGACCGGGCGCTGGGTCGCGAGCGAGATGCCGAGGTCGCCGCGGAGCAGCCGGGCGAGGGTCACGCCGATCGCCTCGAGCGGGGAGCGATTCGTGCCCCATGCCGCCTCGAGTGCGGCGCGCTGGGCGGCGTCGATCGGATGGTCACCGATCAGTGCGGTCAGTGGATCGCCGGGGAGGAGCTGCACGAGCGCGACCAGCGCCGCGGCCGCGAGGAGCGTCGTCACCAGCGCGTCGATGCTGCGGCGGAGCAGCCAGCCGGTCACGTCAGCGATCGCGCGGGAGCGCGGCGTCGGGGCGGACGCGCCATTGCCACAGGGAGAGCCAGCTCTTGGCGGGCCAGAGCTGCACGTTGGCGTAGCGCGTATGCACGGCGACCTGGTTGAGCGGGGCCGCGAGGATGATGGCGGGGACCTCGATCGCCATCCGGGCAAAGGCCGCGCGATACGAGGCAACCGGATCCGGGGACGTCTCGGCGTTGGCCAGCAAGCGGTCGAAGGTGGGATCGCACCAGCGGATGGTGTTGAGGGACGTCGGTTCGCGCGCGGCGGCGCAGGACCAGCGTTGGGTCAGGGAGGACGGCGTGACGTCCTGATTGGCGGCGTCGATGGTCAGGTCGAATCTGCCGGCGAGCATTCGCTCGGTGAAGGCCGTCCGTTCGATCCGGTCGAGCACCACCTCGATGCCTACAGCGCGCCACATCGCCTGCGCCTGGAGCGCGAGACTGTGCCGCGCACCGCTCGTGTTCGGGTAGATCAGCTGCAACCGGAGCGGCATGCCATTCCGTTCCACGATGCCGTCGCCGTTGGTGTCGCGCCAGCCGGCCTCGGTGAGCAGCGCCCTCGCCCGCGCGACATTCTGCGGCGTGCCGACGAGGCCGCCTGCGGTCACCCATGCCCACAGCTGCGATTGTGCGGCGTCCGGGACGCCGGTTCCCGGCCCGAAGACGCCGGTCGCCATCGTCCGCCGGTCGAGCGCGAGCCGCAGGGCCTCGCGGACGCGGCGATCCGCGAGCATGGGGTGGGGGGCGTCGGTCCCCGGCCTGCGCTGGTTGATGCCGACCCAGAGGAGCAGGTTGTGGGAGATGTTCAGGAGCGCGAGGGAGGGCACCGCGCGGATCTTCGGCACGTCGGGCGCCTGGACGTCGCCCATGACGTCCGTTTCGCCGGCGAGCAGAAGATTGGTCCGCGCCGTCGCATCCGGCGCGATCCGCAGGACCACGCGCGCGATCGTCGGGGCGCCGAGAAAGAACGTCGGATCGGCGCGAAGTTCCACGAACTGCCCGGGCACCCGCCGCAGGTAGCGGTACGGCCCGTTGCCGATCGGCCCGGCCGCAAAGTCGCTGCGCGCGATGGCCGTCGGCGCGATCCCCTCGAGGAGGTGCGCGGGGAGCGGCTGCATGTTGAATGCGAAGAGGTAGAGCTGCTCGGCGAACGGACGCTTGAAGCGCACGCGGACCTTGCCGGTTCCCATTGCGTCAACGGAGGCGACCGGCTCCATCATGATCCGCCCTTTGCCAACCACCGGATCCATCATCAGTTGCCAGGTGAAGACGACATCCCGCGCCGTGACCGGGGTGCCATCCTGCCAACGCGCCCGTGGGTCGAGCTCGAAGACCAGCGTGCGCGGATCGATCCGCTGCCACTGGCGGGCGAGCATCGGTGTCATCGCACGATCGCCGGCGGTGCGAAAGGTCGGTCCGAGGATCGCGAGTCGGAGGAAGAGCTGATCGGCGAGATCGGTGTCCGCGGTGCGGTCGGTGATCGCGGGGAGCGGGAGCGTGGGATCTTCCCCGATGGCGAAGACGACGGTGCCCGGCACCTGGGCCGGGAGTGGCGCGCGCCCGAGCGCGCCGAGCAGCAGCAACAGGTGGAGCACGGTGCGACGACGCATCGGCAGAACCTCGTGTCAGGCGGGCAGGGCAGGGGTCAGCGGCGCCAGGTCCAGGCTGGACTGCGGTACCGCAGATGCTTCACGGTGGCCTCTTCGGCCCACGCCGTCAACTCGTCGGGTGCATGCTCGGCGCCGTCATCACGCCAGTCGCGCAGCAGGGCCATCGCGAGAATCGGCACCGGCGGGAGGTCGGCGATCGGCGAAGGGACCGGCTCGCCTCGCGCGTCGATCCGGAAACGGTCCAACGGCGGCAGGCGGTCGGCCCGGGCGACGGCGCCGTGCTGGAGCAGCGCCGAACCCTGCACGACTTGGGCCGAGCCGATGACCTTCCGCGCACCATGCATGATTTCCCCGCCGACGGCGACGTCGAAGCAGGCTCCCGCCTCGAGGCCGGGGATGGTGGTCGGTGCCGGGGCCAGGGTGGCCGCCAGGCCGATTGCGCTGAGACGTGCGGCAAATCGCTCGTGGATGGTCTTGTAGGCCTCCTTGAGGCCGCCAAAGCCCGCCAGTGGCCCGGTGACCGCGTAGGTGAGATCGTCGGGGGCATGCCAAACCGCTCGGCCCCCGGTCGGCCGCCGGACGCAGGGAATCCCTTCTCGCTCCAGCCGATCGCGGTCCCAACTGCGCGATGCGGCTTCGTTGGCTCCGAAGGAGATGGATGGCAGGTCCCATCGGTAGAGCCGGAGTATCGTGGTCCCGTCGCGCTCGGCCCGGTCGAGCAACGCGTGGTCCAGGGCCATCTGTTGCCAGGCGGGGCGGGGGGTCAGGTCGGACCAGACAAAACGGGTCATGACATTACGGCATCCCAGACGGCTCGGGTCCGTGCCATGAGCGTGGCACGGTCGGCGTCGTTATCGATGATCCAGGTGGCAAGTGCCCGTTTGGCGGCGGCGGGCATCTGCGCGGCAATGAGGCGGTCGGCGTCGAGCGGCGAGAGGCGCCGGGCGTTGATGAGCCGCCGGCGACGCTCGCCAGCCGGGGCATCGACGAGGATTACCCCGTCGTAGGCCGCCGGATCCGCCGATTCGAAGAGCAGGGGGATGTCAGCGACGAAGACTGCCGCTCCGGCGGCGGCCGCGGCCTCCTGCGCCGCGAGGCGCCGTGCCTCGACGGCGGGATGCACGATCGCCTCGAGTGCCGCCCGTTCGGCGGGATCGGCGAGGATGCGGTCGCGCAACGCGACGCGATCGAGGCCGCCGTCGGCGCGGACCACGCCGCGGCCGAAGTGCGCGACGATCGCGGCGAAGACGCCGCTGCCGGGACGCTGCAGAACACGGACCGCCTCGTCGGCATCAAAGAGCACCGCGCCCCAACTGCGCAGCAGCTGGGCGACGGTGGACTTGCCGGCGGCGATGTTGCCCGTGAGCGCGATGCGACGCATCACAGCAGCGGCACCTGGTCCTCGTCGCGGCGGGGGACCTGGAAACAGCGACGGCAGCGGGCCTCGTAACTGTCGGCCCCACCGACCATCACGATCGGGGAGTTCCAGCTGGCCGGACGGCCGTTCACGAGCCGTTGGTTCCGACAGGCCAGGTCGCCGCAGACGACGCAAATGGCCTGCAATTTGGTGACATCCTCGGCGATGGCCATCAGGTGGCCCATCATCCCGAAGGGCTCGCCGCGGAAGTCGGTGTCGGTCCCGGCGAGGATCACCTGGACCCCGCGCTCGGCCAGATGGGTGGCGACTTCGACAATCCCGGCGTCGAGGAATTGGGCCTCGTCCACGGCCACGACGTCGACCTCGGCGGGATCGCCGGTCAGCCGGAGAATCTCGTCGGAACGGTCTACTGGCGCGGCTTCGCAGGTGATGCCGGTGTGGGACGACACCTTGAACAGCCCCTCGTAGCGCTGGTCGAGATGGGACTTGAAGACGCGGACACGACGGCGCGCGATGAGGGCCCGGCGGACCCGCCGGATGAGCTCCTCGCTCTTGCCGCTGAACATGACGCCGGCAACGACTTCGAGGCGTCCGGACCGATGGTGGAGAGTCATGGGCGGTTCGTCAAGGGGGTTGATCCGGCAAATCCTTTGCCGGTGCGGGATCTGGCGGGAAGGAGCCGGGAAGGCCGCGCATCTTGCGGAGTTTCGCGCACGGCTCCCATATTCTCGCCCGTCGGGCCACTCCGGCCCGCGGCAGGATCCCATCCGTTTCCACTCTGCAAGGAGTCTTCTATGAACAAGATGGAGCTCATCGAGGCGGTCGCGAAGGCCCTCGACACCTCGAAGGCGCACGCTGGCGAAATCGTCGACCTCTTCTTCTCGACCGAAGGGCTGATCGCGAAGGAACTGAAGAAGGGCGGCGCCGTGGCGCTGACCGGCTTCGGCAGCTTCGAAGTTCGCAAGCGGGCCGCGCGTGAAGGCCGCAATCCGCAGACTGGCGCCACGATCAAGATCAAGGCCTCGAAGGTTCCGGCGTTCCGTCCGGGCAAGGGCCTCAAGGATCTCGTCAACAAGGCCAAGTAAGCACGCAGCACGGTTCGTCGCTGTGACGTCGGACTACGGGCCGCCCCGCTGGGCGGCCCGTCGCCGTTTCAGCTCCTCGGCTTGAACGGCGGGCGCCCGCCGCCGCTGCCGCCGCGCGGCCCGCCGAAGCCCCCCCCACCACCGCCGCGCGCGCCACCGGTCGGCGCCGACGGTCCCCGATCGACGCGCGCCGACAACTTCCGCTTCCGCACCGTCAGCCCCACCAGCTTGAGCGCGACGCGCTCCGCCTCCGACTGCGGCACTTCCACCAAGGTGAACGCATCGCGCAGATCGACGCGGCCGATCAACGACCGATCGAGGCCGACCTCGCGCGCCAGCACCGCGACGATGTCACCCACGGTGGCCTCGTCCTTCTTGCCGACGCCGATCCAGACCCTCGTGGTGTGGACCCCGCCGACGGCGGTCTGGGTCGATACCGGTGCGGCGTCGGCCGGCCGCTTGGCCCGCACGTCGTCCTGCCAAAGGCGGAAGAGGGCGGCCGCGACATGCTGCGGCTCGTAGCGCTCGAAGAGCGGGCCGAGGGCGTAGAGTGCGGCGGCATCGACCCCGTCCGCCATCCGCGCCACGATGTCGGAACGGTGCGCGGCGTCACGCTGCAGGAGGGAGGTGGTCGCCGACTCGGTGATGACCGGGCGGCGGGTTGCCGCGAGGCGCGCCGTGTGGACCTCGGTGCCCGGCGGCACCAGGAGTGTCACTTCGCCCGCAGTGGCCAGGAGGCGCAGCTCAGCGAGCGTCGGGGGGTCGTAGCAGATCACGCTGCCGCTGTCCGGCAGGGTGCGGGCGCAGAGGGTGACATCGTCGGCCAGGCCACCGAGCGCCGCCGTCAGCAGGGCGTGGTCGCGGCGATCGACGGTCCAGATGCTCACCCGATGCGGGTCGGTCGCCTCAAGCAAGGCGGCGACGGCCGCGGCACGACCGGCCCACGGCGTGGGCAGCGTTCGGATGGCGGCCACCGGGGCCTGGTCGGCGTCTTCGGCCGGCACGCCGAAGACGGCGGCACGGCGCGCATAGCGCTCGACCAGGTCGGCGCTGCGCCCCGCATCCGCCGTCAAGACGATTCGCTGGGCATCCTTGGGGAGGTCCTGCAGCAACACCAACAGCGCCTCGTCGGAGTCCCATCCCTCGGGCCAGGCGAGCACGACGGCGGAGATCCGGTCGGTGACCAGCGCCGAGCGGGTATGCAAGGCGAGCGCGGTCTCGGGCGAGGCGATCAGCACGTCGAGGGCGTCTGCCTTGAGCCGCCTGGCGGCGCGGGCGGGTCCGCGTGCCGCCTCGATGCGGACGCCGGCCCCACCAGCGACTGCAGAGAAGGTGGCACCCCATTCCGCCACCAGGGCCGGCGCGCTCAGCACGAGCACGCGCCCGCCCTGGTCCTGCGCCGCACTTGCGAGGGCGGCGGCCACGGGGGCCGCCCAGGCCGGCGAAGGTGGCATCACCGCCACCACGCTCGTTCCCCGGAGGATCGGGGGCATCAGCTCCCGAACCGACGCGTCGTCGGCCTGCCAGCCCAATTGCTCCATGCCAGCCGCCACGGCCGACGCCACCTGCCACTCCGCCAAATCCGTCACCGGTGCCTCGATTGTCAATCGTCCCATGCTGCGCCATTTGAACGTGTCGAAGGTAGTCCGGCCCCCGCGAGTGGCCAAGCCGCGGCCCCCGCTGGTGGGGGGGCGCGGCGGGCGGGTAACTTACCGATTCCCCGCACCCGAACTCCTCGACCCGGACCCGTTGATGCGCTTCGTGCCTTCCGCCAATCTCGCCCACCTGAAGGCTTCCGAGACCGTTGCCATCAGCAACGAAGCGAAGCGCCGGAAGGCCGCGGGCGAGGACGTCCTCGACCTCGGGGTGGGCGAGCCGGACTTCAACACGCCGGCACTGGTCGCGCAGGCGGGGATCGACGCGATTCAGGCGGGGAAGACGCGGTATCCACCGAACGTCGGCACGATCGAGCTGCGTCGTGCGATCGCGGGGGCGTTGTCGCGGATGAGCGCCGGTCGCACCGTCGACCCCGAGCGGTTGGTGGTCAGCAACGGCTCCAAGCAGTCGCTCTTCAACACCTGCTTCACCCTCTTCGGCCCGGGCGACGAGGTGCTGATCCCCTCGCCGGCGTGGGTCTCGTATCCGCAGATCGTGCACTTGTGTCGGGCAACACCGGTGATGGTGCCAGGCGACCCCGAGTGGGGCCTCAAGGTCGCGGTGTCGGACCTCGAGAAGTTCCGCACGCCGAAGACCCGTGGCCTGATTCTCTGCTCACCGTGCAACCCGACCGGCGCGGTTTACACTGGCGCCGAGTTGCGGGCGATTGCCGCGTGGGCCGGCGACCACGGCATCTGGCTCATCAGCGACGAGATCTACCGGCGGATCAACTACGGGGCCGGGCCGGCGGCGTCGCTCTTCGATCTCGACGATGCCACCCTCGATCGGTGCGTGGTGATCTACGGTGCCTCGAAGGCCTACGCGATGACGGGCTGGCGCATCGGCGCGGCGTACGCGCCGGTCGAGGTCGCCAAGGCGATGGCCGCGTTGCAGACGCACATGACGACCGGCGCCAATCATCCCGCGATGTGGGCGGCGACCACCGCCTTCGCCTCGGCCGAAGTGGACCAGGAGGTCGATCGCATGGTCGCGGCCTTCCGCCGTCGGCGGGACTACCTCGTGGCGCGCTTCACCGACCGACTCCCCGGTGTCGAATTCGTCGAGCCGCATGGGGCGTTCTACCTCTTCTTCCGCGTCGACGGTCTCGCCCCCGGGCTGACCGGGACGCGATTCTGCGAGCGGGTCATGCAGGAGGAGGGCGTCGCGCTGGTCCCTGGCGCCGCATTCGGCGACGATCGCTGGGCGCGCCTCTCGTATTCCGTCTCCGATGCCGAGCTCGAGAGTGCGTGTGATCGCATCGAGCGACTGGTCGCGCGCCTGGCGGCCGAGCAACCGGCGATCGCCTGATGGCACTCGAGGTGCACGTCCTCACGCTCCCAGGGGAGCTGCCCTCCCTCGACTGGCATTGGGAGAGCGAGACCGACATCCTCGGTGGCGCCTTCGTCGTGCCGGGGTCGGGTGGCGGCTACACCGGCACGGTCGAGTTGAACGACGAGGATGGCTCGATCGTCGTGATCGACGTGGCCGGCGGCGTGGTCTGCGGCATGGATGTCGTCGTGTGGCCGGAGATCACCAACCTCCCGGGACTCGCGGCCCCGGTCGAGGCCCGGCTCGGACAAGTGGTGATCCCGTCGCGCGCCGCACGCCGAGGCGCCGCCGCGCTCGAGTTCGACACCACGATTTCGGTCTCGGCCGATCCGGCGGAGCGCACCTTCCACGTCCGCATCGGCACGCGGCGACCGGTTGAACCGATTCGCATCGCCGATGCGTTCGTGGTCGAGGTGGACGCGGCACAGCGGCTCGCCGGTTTCTGGCTCGAGGCGGTTCCCCCGCTGCCCGACTCCGCCTGAGCGCGCGTCGTCGCGCCGACCGATGCCCGGAAGTCCTTTCACGCCGCTGCGCCGCCGGCTCGCCCTGGCCGGAGGCCGCCCCGCCGACCTCCCCGCCGAGGCGGCGCAAGGGCGTCGCGACCAGGCCGGCTACCGACCGAGTCGACTCCTCGACGGGACCCTGGCGCATCACCCGATTGGCGAACCCGTCCCGTGGCAGGAGCCAGTCGCCTTTCTCGATGGCACCCAGCATGTCGAACTGGTCGGCTACGTCGGGACCATGCCCGTGGTCGCGGCGGTGGTCCGTGCCGCGGTGCGCCACCGCGAGGCGCGCCGAACCCACCTCGCGGTGCAATCTGTTCGCCGGATGGTCATCAGTCGGGCCGAAGCATTCGTGGCGTTGGGCGATGCGCTCGCCGGGCACGACGTGTTCACCCTCGAGGGAGAGGAGACGCCGCATCCGATCCGCGATCTGGAGCGTGCCCATGCCGTGGTGGACCGGACCCGCGGGGCGCTGGAGCTCTCCGTGGCGCGCGCCTTCCGCGCGATCGCCGCGGAGACCTGGCTGCTCGTCGACGGCACCCTCACCGTCAGCCCGGAGTGGAGCAGTGATCCCCGGATGCTCGGCATCGTGAAGAGCCACGCCGTGCTCCCCTTCGAGGGGGAGGCGCTCGAGCAGTATCTCACGCTGCCGGTGGGGCATCGGACATCGCTCTTCCAGCCCGGCTCTCGCGAGGTGGCACCCGTGTACGCCTGGGGGCTGCGGCTGCACGCCTTCGCCGGGCGCGATCTCTTTCACGGGCTGGTGCGCATCGAGGCCGCGGCGACCGAGACGACGCGGCAGACCGTCGACACCCTCTCCCGGCACCTGCTCGCCGAGCGGGCGCCGCTGGCGGCCGATCCGCGTGCCGATCGCCTGCTCTATGGCATCCACGACGTCGAGCGCTTCTTGCGCGCCCAGGGTGGCTGAGATGAGCCTGCTCGGCCGGGTGGTCGCGACCGAACTGCGGCCCAGCACGCCGCATCAATTCCATTTCTGGACCGCGGCCGACGCCGTGCTCGGCATCGGCGCGATCGTCCGGGTCGAGGGCGACGGGCGCGTGGTCTTCGGTGTGGTGACCGAGGGCTTCGCGTATGCGGACCTTGCCCGGCCGCTCGACGCCGTGATTGGTGCCGATGGCGATCCGGCGCAGGCGGGGCGGGAGCCGACGCTTCGCGCCGAGATCCGGCTCTGGAGTGCCGCGGTGCTGCGTCAACTTCCCGAGGAACCGATGCAGCCGGTTCCCTTCGGCGCCGTCACCGCTGCGAGCGACGCCGATGTGCAGGTGGCGCTCCGCATGGACGCGTACGTGCGCGAGGGCGCATCGACCGGCATCCCCGTCGGGGTCTACACCGGTGGTGGACTCTCCGCGCCGGTCTTCCTCGACGCCGACTTCCTGCTCGGCCCGGAAGCGGCGCACCTCAACATCACCGGCGTGTCCGGCCTGGCGACCAAGACGAGCGCGGTCAACTTCCTGTTGACCTCGCTCTTCGAGACCTTCCCGGCCAGCAAGGGCAGCGTCGCTGCCATCTGCTTCAACGTGAAGGGGCCGGACCTCTGCTTCCTCGATCAGCCCGCGCCGCTCGGCGAGGCCGACCTCGCGCTCTATCATCGCCTCGGGCTGCACCCCGCGCCATTCACCGACGTGACCGTCTTCGCCCCGTACAAGGCTGACGGCGTCAACCTCAACACCCTGCGCAGCAACCCCTCGATCACCGATCGCGTGGAGCCGCTGGTGTGGGGGCTCCGCGAGGTGCTCGACTACGCCGAGGTGCTGCTGAATCGCGATGATGTCGACGCGAAGGCGGGTGCCTTCATCGATTTCCTCGCCGAGCGGGTCGTCGGGCGAAAGTTCGAGGCCGAAGAGTTGCGCGGTGCGCCGTTCGAGGTGATGACCTTCGCGGACCTCGACGAATTCTTCCGCTCGATCTTTGATTTTCTCGAGGTGAAGTCGCGCGGCAGCGAGGTCTGGCGCACGCACCACGCGGCCACCATCCGCAAGGTGCGCAATCGCCTCGGCAACATTGCCACGCGTTCGAAAGGCCTCGTCACCGACGACGGCCCCGCGAATGACCTGCCGTGGGGCGCCTTCCGCGATCGCTCGGTGACGGTCGTCGACGTCGCGGGCGTCGACCCGCTCGCGCAGGATCTCGTCTTCGCGCGGGTCATCTCGAAGCTGCGCGAACACCTCGAGCGCCGCGATCTCGGTGTCGATCATGTCGTCGTCTTCGTCGACGAGCTCAACAAGTACGCACCGATCGACGGCCCCGAGACGTACGTCAAGAAGATGTTGCTGGACCTCTCCGAACGCGGGCCGCTACCTCGGCCTGGTGCTCTTCTCTGCACAACAGTTCCGCTCGCAGGTGTTGCGCCGCGTCACCGGCAACGCCGGGACCACCGTCTATGGGCGCATGGACAGCGATGAACTGGCGCTGCCCGGCTATGCCACCTTCTCGCCGGCCGTGAAGGCGAAGCTCGCGGCCCTCTCGAAGGGAGAACTGCTGGTGCGCCATCCGCACTTCACGCAGCCGGTCTTCGTGCGCTTTCCGCGCCCGGCGTCGCTGTCGGGGCGTGAGGGGATCGAACGATTCCCGCCGGCGGCCGACCTCCCGTTCGCCGATGCCGTGATCCAGCGATTGCGGGCGCTCGACCCCGTGATCGGCGGCGACGCCGTCCGGTCGGCGATCGAGGGCCGCCCGGAACACGAGGTGCGCCGCGCCCTCGGCGCGACCACGCAGCGCCGACCGGACGACGTCCTCTCGTTCTTCCGTGGTTGCCTGCGCCGCAGCATCGCGTCCGAGTCGACCGCGCCTCCGCGTGGCGTCACCCCGCTGGCGCGTGACGACGCCGACCCCTTCTCTCCCTACTGATCGATGCGGATCGCCCACGTCGCGGATCTGCACCTCGGTGCCCGGCAGTACCACCGGCTGACGGCGCGTGGGCGCAATCAGCGCGAGGTCGACGTCGGCACGGCGTTCGTGCGCGCGGTGGACGCGATCCTCGCCGAGCGGCCGGACGTGGTCCTGGTCGCGGGCGATCTCTTCCATGCCGTCCGACCGAGCAATTCCGCGATTCTGCTGGCCTACCAGCAGTTCGCCCGGCTGCGGCGCGGTCTCCCCGACGCGCCGGTGATCGTGATCGCCGGCAACCACGACACCCCGCGGTCCTCTGACACCGTCTCGATCTTCGGGCTGTTGCACGAATTGGGCGTCCACGTGGCACACGACGCCGCCCGTCGATTCGATTTCCCGGCACTGGACCTGTCGGTGCTCGCGGTGCCCCACGCCGCACTCTTCGAAGTGCCGCGCCCGGCGCTGGAGCCGGCCGGTGACGCGCGCCACCAGGTGCTGATGACGCACGGCGAGGTTCCCGGACTCTTCGGGACGCTCGACCGCTCGATGGCCGAGGCGGGGGGCGCGCATCTCGACGACGCGGATCTGACCCGCAGCGGCTGGTCGTACGTGGCGCTGGGACACTACCACGTCCAGCACGAGGTGCATCCGCGTGTCTGGTACAGCGGCTCGCTCGACTACGTCTCGCCCAATCCGTGGGGGGAACTGCGCGTCGAAGCGGAGGAGAAGATCAGCGGCAAGGGATGGCTGCTCGTCGATCTGGTGCAGGGCACCGTGGCGCGGCGGCCCATCGAGGCGCCCCGGCGCATTCTCGATCTGCGCGCCATCGAGGCGAAGGATCGCACCGCCGCGGAGGTCGACGCGATGATCGCGGCGGCGGTCGCGGCGATTCCAGGCGGCCTCGCCGATGCCGTGGTGCGTCTGGTCGTGCGCGATGTGGAACGGGTCGTGGCACGCGAACTCGACCACGCCCCGATCCGGGGGTGGAAGGCGGCGGCGCTGCACTTTCAACTCGACCTGCGCCGTCCGCTTCCGGCCGATCGGCGCGAGGAGTCGGGGGCGCCGGGTCGGCGGCAGACCCTCCCCGAACTGCTGGAGTCGTACCTCGCGCACCGTCCACTCCCGGCCAGTGTCGATCGGTCGAAGTTCGTCGCGGAAGGACTCGCCCTCCTTGAGGCCGCCGAACAGGCGGCGGCGGAGGGCTGAGATGCAACTGCATCGACTGCGGCTGGTCAATTTTCGCCAGCATGAGCTGACCGAGATCGCCTTTGCCCGTGGCCTCACGGGGATCATCGGTGCCAACGGCGCCGGCAAGACGACGCTGCTCGAAGGGATCGCGTACGCGCTCTACGGTGTCGGAGCTGCCCGTGGCACCCGCGACACGCTCAAGCGCCGGGGTGCGCCGCCGCGCTCCCGCTTCGAGGTGGAACTCGAGTTCACGCTCGGCTTGCACCGTTTTCGCATCACCCGCGGGCTCACCGCCGCCGAGTTGCATCAGGACGGCGCGGTGATCGCCAACAGTACCGTGGCCGTCACGGAGCGGGTGCAGGTACTGCTCGGGATGTCGCGCGAGGAGTTCTTCAACACCTACTTCACCGGCCAGAAGGAACTGGCGGTGATGGCGGCGATGGGACCGACCGAGCGCGCGCAGTTTCTCTCGCGCGTGCTCGGTTACGAGCGTCTGCGCGACGCGCAGGATCGCCTGCGGGAACGACGCGCCGCGTTGCGCGCGGAACTCACCGGCATCGAGCAAGGACTCGTGGATCCCCAGGCACTCGCCGCCGAGGTCGCCGCCGCCATCGCGGCGGTGGCAACAGCCCATGCCGCACGAGAGCAGGCGCTGGCGGCCGAACAGGCGGCCACGCAGCGGCTGGCGGCCGTCGCGCCGGATTGGACGGTGACCGAGACGAAGCGGCAGGCCTGGCAGCGCATCGATGGCGAGCGTCGCGTCGCCGAGGGGAAGGTGGCCGCCGGACGCGCCCGCTTCGAAGCACTCGACCGCGAGCTGGTGACCGCCCTGCGTGCCCAGAGTCGCCTCGCAGAGCTGGCACCGGTGCTCGCCGAGTGGCAGCGGCTCACCGAGGAGCGGACCGGGCTGGAGCAGGCCGCGCTGGCCTACACCGCGCGATCGCGCGCCGTGGCACAACGAGACCAGGGCCGTCAGCGACTGGCGCAGATCGCTGCGCAACTCCTGCAACTCCCGACCGACGAGGCTATCACGGCGCTGGCGGCCGCGCGGGCGGAGATCCTCAACTCGCTGGAGCAGGGCGACAAGCAGCTCGAGGAGCGACGGACGCGCTGGACACAGGATGTGCAGGAAGCCCGGACCAAGCTCGAGGGCTATCGCGATCGCTATCGCGACCTGAAGGACCAACGGACGGCCGTGGAGGAGCGCGGGCCGGACGGGCCATGCCCCACATGCGGGCGCGCGCTCGGCAAGGACTTTGCCGGACTGCTGGAACTGCTCGGCCGACAGATGGAAGAGGTCGAGACCGACGGCCAGTACTTTCGGAAAAAGGCCGATCAGCTCGCAGAGGAGCCGGCCGAGGTCAAGGAACTCGAGGAACAACGTACGCGGCTCGAGAGCGAGTTCCGCGCGCGCACCGAAGCGCTCGGGCAGCTTCGTGAGGGGCTGAAGCAGCGTTCTGCGCTGGAGCGTGAAGAGACGACCCTGACCGCCGACCTCGCCCGATGGGAGGCCGAGCTCGCCGGGCCGGCCGCCGAATATGATCTCGCGCGCCATGACGCCGTGCGATCGCGCCTCGCTGAGCTCGAGCCATTGCGAAAGGAGGCCGATCTCCTTGCCGGCTCGGCCGCGCGCGCCGAGACGCTGGTGCATGACGCCGCGGTGGCGGAACAGCAGGCGACCGGCGCAGAAAGCCAACTCGCCACCCTGGACCAGTTGCTGGTGGAACTTGCATGGGATCCCGAGAGCCATGCCCAATTGGCGGAGCGCGTCCGCGACAGCGAAGCGGCACTCCAGGGGGCCCGGGTCTCGGTGGCGCGTGCCACGGCGGATCTGGCGGGCGCCGAGCGGATGCGCGACAGCGGACTGCAACGCCAGGCCGATCGTGCCGTCAAGGCCGAGACCGCGCAACGCCTCGGGATCGAGGTCACGATGCTGCAGGAACTCGATCGGGCGTTTGGCGATCTCCGCACCGAACTGAACCTGCAGATGCGCCCCGAACTTTCCGATCGCTCCTCGATGCTGCTGCGGGATCTGACGGCGGGCCGGTACGCCGATCTGGAACTTGATGAGAACTACGTGGCGACGATCGTCGAGGATGGCGAGGCCAAGCCGGTGATCTCCGGTGGCGAGGAGGATGTCGTCAACCTCGCCCTGCGACTCGCCCTCTCGCAGATGATTGCGGAACGTGCCGGGCAACCGCTCTCGCTGCTGGTTCTCGACGAGGTCTTCTCCTCGCTCGATGAGGAACGCCGCGCCAGCGTCCTCGACTTGTTGCGGGCGTTGGCGGATCGCTTCCCGCAGGTCATTCTCATCACCCACCTCGAGGGAATGCGTGATGCCTTCGATCAGGTCATCCGGATGAGCTACGATGTCGAGCGACGCGTGAGCACGGCGCGCGAGGAAGTTCTGGAGGCGGGCGATGTGGCGGCCTGACCGGACGGTGCGCGGGCCGGCACGAGCCACCATCGCCGACATCGAGGGGCTCAATCGGCTCTTCTCGGACGCCTTCACCGAGCGGTATCGCCGTGACGGCCTCTCGGGGGTGCGGGTCCCCTTCCTCAATCCGGGGATCTGGGAATACGCCATCGAGGATGCCGCCGAGGGCGCCCTGGTCTGGCGCGATGGCCGCGATGAACTCATCGCCTTCGCCATGGTGCATCGTTCGGGGAGCGAGGGGTGGATGGGGCCGCTGGCCGTGCGCCCTGATCGACAGGGACAGGGGCTCGGGCGGCAGGTGGTGCGGGCTGGCGTGGAGTGGCTGCAGGCGCAGGGGGTGCGGACGATCGGCCTCGAGACGATGCCCCGGACGATCGAGAACATCGGCTTCTATGCCGGGCTCGGCTTCCTCCCCGGGCACCTGACAATCACGCTGCAGCGTCGCGATCCGCGTCGGCGTGGTCCCTTGACGACGCGGCTCGGTGAGGTGGAATCGGCCCGGCGCACAGCCGTCCTCGCCGAGTGCCGTGCCCTTTCGTCACAGGTCGCTGCCGGCGTGGACTTCACGCGCGAGATGGTGCTGACCCTCGATCTGCGCCTCGGCGACGCCACCCTCCTGCGGAGTGCCGATGGCAGTCTGCGCGCCTTCGCGCTCTGGCACACCGCACCGCTCGCGCAGGGTCGGCCACCGGAAGAAGTGCGAGTGCTCAAATTGGTGGCGCCGGACACCGAGACGGCGGGCGAATTGCTCGCCGCGGTGGAACGGGAGGCCGCGGCAATCGGCCTGCCGGTGGTCTCGGTCCGCTGCCAGGGTGCGCAACAGGCACTCTTCGCCCTGCTGGTGGCCGAGGAATATCGCGTGCACTGGACCGACCTGCGATTGACCTACACCGGGCACGCGGAGCCGTCGGTGCAGGGTGTGTTGCTCTCGAACTGGGAGATCTGAGCGCCCGCTCAGGTGATGACGCTCGGCGCCTCGCGACCGGTGTGCTTGGCGATGTTGGTCACCGTCAACGCGGCGGCAATCACCGCTGCCAACTGGGTTTGCACGTCGTCCGTGGCCAGCGGCGTCCCGGTGCCGACCTGCTCCAAGTAGAGCCGAATGGTCGCACCGCGTGTGCCCGTGCCGGACAATCGGACCACGATGCGGGCATCACCGTCGAGCAGAAGGCGAATGCCCTGGGCCGTCGCGGTCGAGCCATCGACCGGGTCGGTGAAGGCGAAGTCGTCCGCCGCGAGAACGGTGCGTCCGGCGACCATCGTCCCCGCGAGCGTCGGCAACCGCTCGCGGAGTGATCCCATCACCGCCTCACCCGAGGCGGTACTGACGTCCTCGTAGTCGTGCCGTGAGTAGTAGTCGCGACCGAAGCGCTGCCAATGCCCCTCGAGGAGTTCGCGTACCGACTGCCCGGTCACGGCAAGGATGTTGAGCCAGCAGAGCACCGCCCACAGGCCGTCCTTCTCGCGCACGTGGGATGAACCGGTGCCGAAGCTCTCTTCGCCGCACAACGTGATGCGCCCCGCATCGAGCAACGAGCAGAAGAACTTCCAGCCGGTGGGCGTCTCATAGCAGGGAATCCCGAGCGCGGCGGCCACCCGATCGACCGCCCGCGACGTCGGCATCGAGCGCGCCACGCCGGACAGCCCGGTGGTGTAGCCGGGCAGCACCGGAAGATGTGCCGCGAGCACGGCCAGCGAATCCGACGGGGCGACGTAGGTGCCGCGGCCGAGGATCATGTTGCGGTCACCATCACCATCCGAGGCGGCGCCAAAATCGTATGCCCCCTGATGCATCACCACCTCGACCAGCTCGGCCGCGTGGACCAGGTTGGGATCGGGGTGCTCGCCGCCGAAGTCGGGCAGCGGGGTCCCGCGAATCACGCTGCCCGCTGGCGCACCGCAGCGTCGCTCGAGCAGTTCGACGGCGTAGGGCCCGGTCACGGCGTGCATGGCGTCGAAGCGCATGGTGAAGCCGCGGGCGAAGAGCGCGCGAATCGCCGCGACATCAACCAGCGATTCCATCAGCGTGGCATAGTCCGCCACCGGATCGACGACCTCGACGACCATCATGCCGAGGTGCTGCTCGCCGAGGCGGTCAATGACGATGTCGTCGTGCTCCACCATCGTGTATTCCCGCAGCGTCGTGGCGCGAGCGGCAATGGCGTCCGTGATGGCCGGCGGTGCGGGGCCACCATTCTCCCCGTTGTACTTGATGCCGAAGTCGCCGTCTGGTCCGCCGGGGTTGTGGGAGGCGGAAAGGATGATCCCGCCGACGGCGCCGCGCAGCCGGATGAGGTGCGATGCGGCCGGTGTGGAGAGCAAGCCACCCTGGCCGACGATGGCGCGCTCGACCCCCCAGGCCGCCGCGAGCTTGAGAATCTGCTGGACGGCCTCGCCGACGAAGGTGCGACCGTCGCCGCCGAGGACGATTGTTGCCCCGCGCCGGGGCACCGCCTCGGCCAGGATCGCCGCGGCGAACGAGGCGAGGTAATGGGGCTCGCGAAATTCGGTGGTCGGCCGTCGCAGCCCCGAGGTGCCGGGGGAGCGCCGGCCGAAGTCCGGGGCGACGTGGGTCACGAAGCGGGGAGCGAGCATCGGCGGTCCGGGTTGGGGAAAGGAACCCCCAATGAATAACCACCCCCTTGACGATGCGGCGGCGGGGTGGGTAACGTGCGGCATGACTCGCGCCGCGATGTTTTACGCCTTTGCCTTTACCGCCTACCTCACCGAGGGGGCCGGGCACCGGCGTTTGCGCTAGGACGACGCGCAGCACGAGTGATCCGGCGGCCCCCTCGGAATCCGAGGGGGCCGCTTCGTTTGTATCCCTGTCCCAGTCTCAGGAGTCCCGCATGACCCGCATTGCCTATCAGGGCGCCCCCGGCGCCTACAGCGAACTCGCCGCTCGCACCCTGTATCCCAAGGCTCGCCTGGTGCCGACCGCCGACTTTGCCGGGGTGGTGCGTGCGGTGGCGAGCGGCGTCGTCGACTTGGCGATTCTCCCGGTCCGGAACAGCGTGATCGGGCGCGTCGTCGAGGCGCAAGACGCCCTCGGCGCCGTGTCGGGTCTCACCGTGGTCAATCAGCTGACCTTGCCGGTGCGGCACTGCCTGATGGCGCTTCCCGGCGCCGACCTCGCGTCGCTCCGTTGGGTGGAAAGCCATCCCGCGGCGTTGGCGCAGTGTGCCCGATGGCTGTCGTCGCAACGGCTCACGCCGCGTGCCGTGGCCGACACGGCGGGGGCGGCCCAGGCGATCGCAACCGACCGGGACTACAGCCGCGCGGCGATCGCCGGTGTCGAGGCCGCGTCGCACTACGGCCTCGAGATCATCGCGGAAGGGATCGCCGACGCACCCGACAATCGCACCGATTTCGTGGTCGTCGCGGTCGCGGCGCGGGCGGCGGCATGACACTCCGACGGCTGATGGCACGGGCCCTTGGATTCCCCTCGGTGCGGGCCATTCGCGGCGCGATCACCGTGCCGACGGACGACGCCGAGGCGATCCGCGAGGCGGTGATCGAGCTGCTCGACGCAGTGCGGCGCGAGAATGCGCTCGCCGACCACGAGGTGATCAGCGCAATCTTCACCGCCACCGCCGACCTCTCGGCGGCGTTTCCCGCGGAGACTGCCCGAGCCGCCGGATGGCATCGGGTGCCGCTGTTGTGCACGTCGGAAATCGCCGTGCCGGGATCGATGCCACGTTGCCTGCGGCTGCTGGTGCATGTAGAGCGCGTGTGGGGGCGGCGCGAGGTGCGCCATGTCTATCTGCGGGATGCGACGCGGCTGCGGCCCGATCTGGTCGAGCCGGCCCTCGCGGTGCTCAGCGCCTGACCGGGGTCCCCGGCGAGAGGCGCACGATCCCGCGGATGATGCTGATGACGCCCGCGGCGAGCGCCAGGTGAATCAGCCCCGTGGTGGGCTGGAGGACGAACTGCAGGAAGCCCCAGAACGCGATGAGCAGCAGGCCGGCAGCGAGTTCGAACACGGAGGTGTCTCGGGGGTATGGGATTGTTGACGCCCTTCCGGCGCCATCGTATTATAACCGGTGGCCGGACGGTGGCGGGGAGCCAACGTTTCGAGCCAACAGGTCCGAGGATGGGCCCACATTCCAGGTCCGACGCCACGCCCCTTGGGGGAAGACGGACGACAGGGAGAGGGCGCCAAAAGTGTCTCCACGGGCTTCGAAATTATCCATCCCCGCCATCGTTCGACCATCCGGCGCCGCCTCCCCGAGGTAGCGCCGTTCGCATTTCCTCCCATGGACGCCCCATGCCGCACGCCACCGTGGTTCGCCGCGCGCACTTCAACGCCGCCCACCGGCTGCACAACCCGACCCGCTCCGACGAGTGGAACCGGGCCACCTTCGGGCCGTGCAACAACCCGAATTATCACGGTCACAATTACGAAGTGGAGCTCTGCGTCGCCGGTCCGATCGATGCCGACACCGGGTACGTGGTCGACGTCGGCCATCTGACCACGCTCTTCGACGCGCACGTGCACGCGCATCTGGACCACCGCAATCTCAATCTCGACGTCCCGTGGTTTGCCGATCGCCTGGCGTCGGCCGAGAACATTGCGGTCTACATCTGGGAGCAACTCGCGCCGCGCATTCCGGCCGGCCGCCTCGTGCGCGTCCGCCTCTGGGAGACGCCGCGCAACTACGTCGAGTACGAGGGGCCTGACGCATGAGTGAAGCCACGTCCCGACCACTTGCGCTGGTCACCGGCGCCTCGCGCGGCATCGGGGCGGCCACCGCGACGGCACTCGTCGGAGCGGGCTACCGGGTCATTCGCATGGCCCGGTCGCCGATGCCTCCGCTGGCGCACTGCCACGATGTCGCCGTCGACCTCGCCGACCACGCGGCACGCTCGGCTGCGCTGACGGCGCTCGTGCACGACCTCGGCATCCCCGACGTGGTGGTGAACAACGCCGGCTCCTTTCTCCTCGCGCCACTCGAGGAAAGCAGTGACGCGCTGCTCCGCGAGCAGCTCGCGATCAACCTCGAGGCGCCGTTCGCCGTGGCGCGCACCTTCCTCCCGGCGATGCGACTGCGCGGCCACGGGACCCATGTCCTCGTCGGCAGCATCGCCGATTGGCGCGCGTTCCCCGAGAACGCCGCCTACTCGGCCTCGAAGTTCGGCGCCCGCGGTCTGCACGAAGTGCTCCTCGAAGAGATGCGTGGCAGTGGCGTCCGCTGCACCCTCGTCTCGCCCGGACCGACCGACACCTCGATCTGGGACCCGATGGACCCCGACGCGCGCACCGACCTGCCCAGCCGCGCCGAGATGCTGCGTCCGAGCGACGTCGCCGATGCGATCCTCTACGCCGTGGCCGCACCGAGGCATGTGCAGGTGGAAGTGATTCGGCTCGGAGCGAATTAGCTGAATGGTGAACGGTGAACGGGACGCGGCCGATGGCCGCGCTTGGTGAGGAGTGAGGGGGGAACCGCGTCGCGAGATTGTCCCCGTTCACCGTTCACCGTTCACCCTTACCCCTCACCCCTCACCCCTCACCGTCATGCACATCGAACTCACCGACCATCTCCGCTGCCCCGAAGCCCACGACGAGGCGTTCCTCGTGCTGCTGCCCGGCCGCATGGACGGTCGTCGGGTGATGCGCGGCGAGCTCGGCTGCCCGATCTGCCAGTGGAGCACCACCTGGGACGACGGCGTGCCCGACTTCGGTGGTGGCGTGGCGTCGGTCGGTGATCCACCCTGCGACGCCACGGCCCTGGTTGCCATGCTGGGGATCGAGGGTGCCGGGGGATGGCTCGCGCTGGCCGGGACGATGGCCAGCCTGGCGGCCGAGGTGAGTGTCTTGCTGCCCGGTGTCGGTGTGGTGGCGATCAATCCACCCGACGACCTGCGCCCGGAGGGCGGTGTTCAGCTGTTGCGCAGCGGCCGATGGCCCCTCAAGCAGCACGCGCTGCGCGGCGTGGCCCTCGGCGAGGGCGCCGAGTCCTGGACCACGCAGGCACTGGGCAGCGTGCTGCCAGGGCTTCGCGGGGTTGGTGTGGGAAATGCTGCCGTGGGCGGGGTGGGGCGAGAGGTGCTGGCGGAAGCGGGCGGGCTGTGGGTCGTGCGCTGCGGCTGATTCCGGCTAGTCGTCGTCGGTGTACAGCGCCTCGATCTGGTCCTTGTTGTGCTCTTCGACCACGCGGCGCCGGATCGATTGCTTCGGCGTGAGTTCGCCCGCCTCGATCGTGAAGTCGTGGGCCAGGATGAGGAACTTCTTCGGGGTCTCGAACTGCGCCAGATCGCGGAAGCTCTTGCGCGCCTCGCGCGCCAACTTGTCCTGCACCTCCGGCATGGTGACGAGCTTCTCGGGAGGGAGCTTTGGCAAGCCCTTCACCGCGAGCCACGCGCCAAGCACGGAAAAGTTGGGCACCAGCAGCATGATCGGGAACTTCCGCTTGTCGCCCAGCATCACGGCGTTGGTGAAGAACTTGTTGGTCTTCAGCAGTCCTTCGATCGGTTGCGGAGCGATGTTCTTGCCGCCCGCGGTGACGATCAGGTCCTTCTTGCGATCGGTGATGCGCAGGCAGCCTTCGCTGTCGATCTCGCCGATGTCGCCGGTGTGGAACCATCGATCGTGGTCAATCGCCTCTTCGGTCGCGCCGGGGAGGTTGTAGTACCCCTGCATGACATGCGGACCGCGGGTGAGGATCTCGCCGTCGGAGGCGATCTTGATCTCGACGCCCGGGATCGGCCGTCCGACGGTTCCCGGCTTGTGCAGGGCGGGCGTGTTCACGGTGATCACGGGTGAGGTTTCGGTCAGGCCGTACCCCTCGTAGATCACCAGCTTCGCGGCGATGAAGAAGCGGCAGATTTCCGGATTGAGCGGCGCGCCCCCGGAGACCATCATCCGGATCCGGCCCCCGGTGCGGGCGCGCAGCTTCGAGAAGACCAGCGCGTCGGCGAGCTTCATGCCGAGCACCAGGCCCATGGGGACGCGGCGCCGGGCGAGGGCGTAGTCGAGGTACTTTTCACCCGTCGCTCGTGCCCACTCGAAGATCGCCCGCTTCGGGCCGCCGGCCGACATCGCGCCTTCGACGGCCCGGGCATAGATCTTCTCGTACAAGCGCGGCACCGACGCCAGGACGGTGGGTCGCACCTCGACCAATTCCGCAGCCACGGTTTCGTGCGACGTGGCATAACTGATCTGCACGCCGGCATACACCATCACGTAGTGGCCGACCATCCGCTCGAAGATGTGCGACAGCGGCAGGAAGGAGAGACACTCGTCATCTGCACGAATGTCGAGCACCGACAGGGACGACACCACATTGCTCGTGATGTTGCCGTGCGAGAGCATCACCCCTTTCGGGTTGCCCGTCGTACCGGAAGTGTAGATCAACGTGGCGAGGTCGCCCGGCAGGGCCAGGCGCGCCTCGGCTTCCCAGTCGTCGTAGCGGCTTTCAGCGGCGGCGCCACGGGCGAGGAATTCGGTGAACGACTCGACGCCCTCGGGGCGCGGGGCGTCGTCGAAGAGCACGATCTGCGTGAGCGCCGGCAACTCCGCCCGGATCTCCAGGATCTTGGCGAGTTGGACCAGCGACGACACGAACAGGACCCGCACCCCGGCGTCGTGCAGGATGTACTGCATCTGGCGGGCGGGGAGGGTCGGATAAATCGGCACATCGACGAGGCGGGCGGCGAGGCAGCCGAAATCGGTGATCGCCCATTCCGGGCGATTCTCCGACAGGATGCCGATCCGGTCGCCGGGCGCGAGCCCCAGCTCGCGAAGTGCGGCGTGGGCCGCCCGCACCTTGCCGTGCAGCGTCGGCCAACTCGTCGACTGCCAATGCCCGTCACGCTTGATCCGCATGACCACCGGCCGCTGTCCGAACCGCCGGGCGGCCTCGAAGAAGAGGTCGTTCAGCGTCGCCGGCGTCACGGGGTCGGCCTGCCGGTGCCCGTCACGGCCGGCAGCAAGGTGATACTGATCGGATCGGAGCGCAGCGTGCCGACGGCGGCCTGCACGCGCGCAGTGCCGGTGGCCGCCCGTCCCGAGAGGACGCCCGTCGTCGAGTCGAGCACGAGCAACGCGGTGTCGGCCGTGTACCAGCGAATGACCGAAGGCACCGAGTCGCCCTGCTGATTCAACGCGCGGGCACGGAGGGTGACCTGTTGGCCGAGGGGCAGCGGCACCGGACTCTGGGTGCGCACCTCGATGGCCACCACGCCGTCGCTGTCGGCGGGCAGGGCCGAACAGGCGGCGAGTGCTCCTCCGAGGAGCAGCGGGACGAGCACCCTCATGCCGTCACCTCGTCGCTCTCGCCGCCGTCGATCTCGGCGAGCGCCACGCGGGCATGGTCGACCCATCGGGCCATCTCCGGGTCGCGCGGTGGGCGCGAGAGGAATGCGCGCAGGTGTTCCGCCGCCCGCTCGAGGTCACCCCGACGTCGCAACAGAAACGCCAGCCCGTAGTGGGCACCGGCGAGGTCAGGCTGCAGTTCGAGGGCACGGCGGTAATGGCGGATGGCCTCTTCCTGACGCCCGGTGCGGGAGAGGGCGATGGCGATGTACTGGAGGACCTTCACATTGGCCGGCTCGTCCCGCAACGCCAGTTGGTACGAGGTGATGGCACCCTCGAAGTCGCCGTGGCGTTCGAGTGCGAGTCCCTCGTTCAGATAATCGAGGCGTTGGGGCTTGATCGACCCGCCGTCGCCGGCCAGGATCTTCTTCCACCAACTCACCGCGGGGGCCGCTTCGCAAGGGAAGGCATCCCGGTAACTTAGGCCGCGCCGACGGCCGGGGCAACGCACGTCCCCGGCGTCCCGCGACCGGTGTTAGCTTGGCCAGAGCGGTGTGCCTGCCGCGACACCTCCGGAGGATCCCGTGCCTCGTCCCCGTCCCACCCCTGCCCGCGACATCCTGGAAGTCGATTGGCCGTTCTTCGGGGAGCTCTGTCGCGCCCTCGCCCTGAAGGTTGCCCGCGCCTATCAGCCGGAGGTCGTCCTCGGCATCGCCAAGGCCGGGGTCATCCCGGCCGCGATTGTCGCGACCATCCTGCAGTGCGACTACGCCAGCATCACCATCGCGCGTGCCACACAGGACGCCGAGCCGGAATTGCTGATCGGCCCGCCCCCCTCGATCCGCGGCAAGCGGGTGCTGCTCGTGGACGAGACCTGCGACAGCGGCGACACGATGAAGCTCGCGCTCCATGCGGTGCGGGCCTCGCGACCCGCCGAGGTGCGCACCGCCGTCTCGTTCAGCACGGGGCGATGGGCCACCGACTTTCACGCCTTCGCGACGACGAAGGCGATCGTCCTGCCATGGGATCGGGAAGTGGTCGATGGGGGCGAGCTGGTGATGCGTCCCGACTTGCGGAGTTATCTGGAGGGCTGAACGTCAGGTCGCCAGCAGCGCCGCAGGAAGTTCCTCGGCGCTGAAGGCCTCATGCCATGGCCGGCCGGCGGCGAGGAGATCGTAGACGGACGCCAGGGTGGCGGCCGACCCGGCGAGAAAGCGGCAGGCCTCGGCGCCATGCGACCGACATTCCACCTCGAGGACCGCGATCGGCGCACCGCCCTGCGCGGTCAGGAAGGCGGCGAAACAGCCGCACGAGAAGTGGCAGGAGGGTCGATCTGCCGTGCCGGGCTCCGCTTCTGCCCAGTCTCCCGCCTCGAGCAGCAGCGCGCGATCACCGAGCGCCGTCGTCGAGAGCGACCCCCAGCCCAACCCCACACAGAGCTCGTCGAGCAGCGGCCCGAACCAGCGCAGGTCGAGTCGGCGCGCGTCGTCGAGCCCGGTGCGTTCGGCTACCCGATTGCGCCACCGCTCGGCGAGGGCCTCGCCAGAGGCAAAGCCCGCATCCTGCAGCATGTCCGCGGCCGCGGCCGGCACGGCATCGTGCAGGCGGCGGCGCAGACGGTGCAGCGAGGCGGGGGAGATGGTGAAGAGCGACATGGCGAGGCGAAGCTACGCGTCGGGGGTGAGCCGCCGCAAGAGCTCGGCCTCATCGATGATCGCGATTCCCAGCTGTTCGGCCTTTGTCTGCTTCTCGCCCGCGTCGGATCCGGCCACCACGAGGTCCGTCTTCTTGGAGACGCTGGACGTCACGGTGCCGCCCGCCGCCTCGATCCGCGCCGTCGCCTCGCCGCGTGACAGGGTCGGCAGCGCGCCGGTGAGGACCACGCGCAGGCCAGCCAGCGGACGGGGGCCAGCCGGTCCGTCCGGCGCCTCGTGGAGGGCCACGGAGGCCGCCTCGAGGTGGTCGAGCAGCGTGGCGCTGGTTGGGTCGGCGAGAAACGCGGCCACCGAGGTGGCGATCGTTGGACCGATCCCCTCGATCGCCTCGAGTTGCGCGGCGTCACTCTGCCGCAACGCCGCAAGCGAGCCGAAGGCGCGGGCGATGCTCTTCGCCGCCGCTGCCCCGACGTGTCGAATCCCCAACGCGACCAGCAGGGCGCGGAGCGGACGGCCCCTCGAGGCCGCGATGGCCTCGACGAGGGAATGCGCCGACTGCTCGGCGAAGCCGTCGAGCTGAAGCAGCGCATCCGGCGTCAGCCTGTACAGGTCGGCGGCGTCCGCCACCAACCCTGCCTCCAGCAACTGGCGCAGACGTTCGGGGCCGAGGCCGGTGATGTCCATCGCGCCGCGCGAGACGAAATGCACCAATCCCTCGTACGCCCGGCCAGGGCAACGGCTGTTGGGGCAGTAGCGATTGACCTCGCCCTCCGGCTTCACCAGCGCGGTATGGCAGATCGGGCAGTGCGTCGGGGCGGTCCAGGCGACCTCCTCGCCGGTTCGCTTGCTGCGGTCCGGCCCGAGGACCTTCGGAATCACCTCACCCGACCGGATCACCTCGACGATGTCGCCGATGCGCACGTCGCGCTGCGCGATGATCTCCTCGTTGTGGAGGGTCGCGCGCGACACGGTCGCGCCGCCAACCCGCACCGGCTCGAGGATCGCCGTCGGTGCGAGGGCGCCGGTGCGACCGATGTTCACCTCGATCGCGAGCAGCCGGGTGAAAGCGGATTCGGCCGGAAATTTTCGCGCGATCGCCCAGCGGGGCACCCGACCGCCAATCACGCCGAGCTCCTCCTGCAGGCGCAGCGCGTCGATCTTGATCACCAGGCCGTCGGCGTCGAAGGGCAGCGCGCGGATCCGCTCGCTCCAGTCGGCCACCGCGGCCTGGACGGCCGCGAGGTCGGAGAGGACGCTCCACCCAGGCGCAACCGGAAAGCCCCAGACGGCGAGCTGCTCCAGCGCCTCGTGGTGGTGCGTCGCCTGCCACCCCGGCGACAGGGGCACCACCTGATACGCAAAGAAGCGAAGGCGGCGGCGACGCGCTTCGGCGGGATCGAGTTGCCGGAGCGCGCCCGCGGCCGCGTTGCGCGGATTCTGCAGCAACTCCTGGCCGGCGGCCTCGCGCTGGCGGTTCACCGCCGCGAAGCCGCGACGGTCGATGTACACCTCGCCGCGCACTTCCATTCGTGCGGGCCAACCGTGCCCCTGCAGCGCCAGCGGGATGTCGCTGATTGCGCGGACGTTGCCGGTGATCTCCTCGCCTTCACTGCCGTCGCCTCGCGTGACGCCCCGCACCAGCACGCCATCCTCGTAGGTGAGCGAGAGTGCGGCACCATCGATCTTGACCTCGACGAGTATCGCCGCGGTCTGCACGCGCGAGTCCACCTTGGCGATCTTCTCGAACCAGGCGGCCAGTTCGTCGTCGGAGAAGGCGTTGTCGAGCGAGAGCATCGGCACCGCGTGTCGCGCCTTCGGGAGGAACGCCGCGACTTGCCCGCCGACGCGTCGCGTCGGCGAGTCCGCGCTCAGGAGCTCCGGATGCTCGGTCTCGAGGGCCTGCAGCCGACGAAAGAGGATGTCGTATTCCGCGTCGCTGATCTCGGGCGCATCAAGGTCGTAGTAGGCCCGATTGGCCCGCTGCAGTTGCGCACGCAGGCGGGCCACCTCCTCGGCGGGACGGAGTGCGGTCACGGCTTCAGGTGGGTGGCGACCCGCGCGGCGAGGGCGAGTGCCTGCCGCTTGTAGGTCGCGTCCATCGGCTCGACGGGCGGGAGCTGCGCGATCACGTCGAGTTGTGTCTTCGCCTCGCTCCACTTCTGGCGGTCGGCAAGGATCAGCGCGAGGTCGAGCCGGTGGTACACCCACTGCGGCCGCAGGTCGACGGCCACGCGCAGCAGACGCTCCGCTTCGTCCCAGGACGCCTCGTTGAAGATGGCCGCGCCCATGAAGTTCTTGGCGAAGAAACGCTCCAGCGAGGAGAGCCGCTGAATCTCGGCATGCCAACGCCCCAGCACGTGGTAGGCGCCGTCGTGCTTCGGGTCGATCTCGATGGCCCGGAGCGCCTCGGCGCGGATCTCGGCGGCTCGCTGGATCCGCTCCTTCTTGCTCTTGGTGAGCGAGGTGCGCCCGATGGCGTTGGCGAGGATGAAATGCCCGTCGGCCCCCTCGGGCTTCGCAGCCGTGGCCCGACGTGCGTAGCTTTCCGCCACGACGTAGAGGGAATCCCGGGCCGGGTCCCGCCGTTCCTCCGGAACCTGCTTCCCGATGTCGAGCAGAACGGCCGCCAGCCGCCAATTGGCCTCATAGGAGGCCGGTTCGAGCCGAACGGCTTCCTCGAGGTGACGGCGCGCCGTCTGGAAGTCGTGACCCTCCATCGCGCGCGTGCCGAGCATCAAGGCATCCTGCGCGACCGCGGTGGCGGGCACGCCGAGGCAGAGAAGGCTGACAAGACGGGCGATGTGCTGGTATCCCTGCATGACTCGGTTCCTCACATGACGACATGGGGCCAGACGGCCCGAGGCAGAATGGTCGTTCCACGCCTGATCGAACGCAAGCGAGACGGTGGCGCGCTGACCGGAGACGAGTGGCGCGAGCTGATCGCCCACTATGCCACCGGCGACGTGCCGGACTACCAGATGTCCGCCCTCGCCATGGCGGTGCTGTTCCGTGGCCTCACGCCAGAGGAACTGGATGCCCTGACGCAGGCGATGCTCAACTCCGGGGAACGCCTCGCCCGTTCGGGCGACGGTCGCCCCCGCATCGACAAGCACTCCACTGGCGGCGTCGGGGACAAGACGTCGCTGATCCTCGCCCCCCTCCTCGCCGCCTGCGGTGTCGCGGTGCCGATGATGTCCGGCCGCGGACTGGGGCACACCGGTGGTACCCTCGACAAGCTCGAAGCGATCCCGGGCTTCACCACCCGGATGCCGCTGCGCGAGGCGGTCCGCCAGCTCGACGCCATCGGCGTGGTGATGTTCGGACAGACGGAGGAGATCGTCCCGGCGGACCGCCGACTCTACGCGCTCCGCGATGTGAGCGGGACGGTCGAGTCGATTCCGCTGATCACCGCGAGCATCATGTCGAAGAAGCTGGCCGAGCAGCTGGATGGCCTGGTGCTCGACGTGAAGGTCGGCAGCGGCGCCTTCATGCCGAAGCTCGAGGATGCCCGCACGCTGGCACGCACCATGGTCGGCGTGGGTGAACAAGCGGGCTGCCGCACCGTGGCGCTGCTCACCGCCATGGATCGGCCTCTCGGCCGGACAGCCGGGAATGCCATCGAGGTCGTGGAGTCGATCGCCGCGCTGCGCGGCGAGGCGCGCGGCGAACTGATGGAGGTGACCCTGGCGCTGGGGGCGGAGATGTTGCTCGTCGCGGGGAAGGCGACGACCCGGGCAGGCGCGATCCAGATGCTGCAGGCGGCGATCGATTCCGGGGCGGCACTCGATCGCTTCCGCGAGGTAATCCGCTGGCAGGGCGGGGACCCCGCGGTGGTCGATACGCCGGCCCTGCTCCCCCGCGCACCGATCATCCGCCACCTCGCCGTCGGCCGCAGTGGCCGGATGCCCCCGCTCTCGCCCCGCATCCTGGGCGAGGCGATCGTTGCGATGGGCGGCGGGCGCCGCACGGCGGCCGACCCGGTCGACCCAGCGGTCGGCCTGGAATTGCTCTGTCACGCCGGCCAAGCGGTGCAGGCGAACGATCCGTTCGCCATCGTCCATGCTCGGACGGACGCCGATGCCGACCTCGCCGAAGTCTCGCTGCACCAGGCGCTGGACGCCGCCTGGGCCACGGGGGCTGAACCGCTACCGTTGATCATCGAGCGTATCACGCTGGATCACACCGAACCGTATGGAGACGCCTGATGGGCGCACTGATCGGCCTCGCGGCACTCGCCGCCCTCTTCGCCTGGTTGATGGGCTTCGGCTCCCACCGTCCGCCGGCAGCGCCCGAGGATGATGTCGAGACGCCGGTCGACATCGACGAATTGGAGCAGGCGGAGCTCGAGATGCGCGACGATCGCTCGGCGCGTGCCATCGGCGATGCCCTCGCCGGCGAAGTCACCGAAGACGGCGAGGAAGAGGAGGACTGGGGACCGGGCTCGCCTGGGCACGGGGGATTGCCGGGGATCAGCTAGCGGCGAACAGCGAACGGCGAACGGCGAACGGCGAACGGCGAAAAATGGTGAGGGGTGAGGGGTAAGCGGGCTGTTCCCCCTCACTCCTCACCCCTCACCGCAGATCGCCGTTCGCTGTTCGCTGTCTACACGTCCAGCACACTCACATACTTCGCATTCGCCTCGATGAACTGCCGGCGCGGTTCGACGTTGTCGCCCATCAGTTCATCGAACAGCTTCGAGGCCTCGACGGCATCCTGCAGCGTGACGCGAAGGACCGTGCGGGTGACCGGATCCATCGTGGTCTTCCAGAGCTGCTCGGGATTCATCTCGCCGAGGCCCTTGTAGCGCTGGACGCCGACGTTGCCCTTGCCGCCCTCGGCGAGGCGGCGCTGGAACTCGCCGCGCTCCTCCTCGGTGTAGGCATAGTACTCCTCACGTCCGCGGGCGACGCGATAGAGGGGCGGCTGCGCGATGTAGATGTAGCCGGCCTCGATCAGCTCCGGCATCTGCCGGAAGAAGAAGGTCAGCAGCAGCGTCCGGATGTGTGCGCCGTCGACGTCGGCGTCGGTCATCAGGATGATCTTCTGATAGCGCACCTTGGCGATGTCGAAGTCCTCGCGGACACCGGCGCCGATGGCCGTGATCATCGAGCGGATTTCCTCGTTGCCGAGGATCCGGTCGATACGCGCGCGCTCGACGTTGAGGATCTTGCCGCGCAGCGGAAGGATCGCCTGGAAGGAGCGGTTGCGCCCCTGCTTGGCCGAGCCGCCGGCGGAGTCACCCTCGACCAGGTAGATCTCGCAGAGCGCCGGGTCGTCGCTGGAGCAGTCGGCGAGCTTGCCCGGGAGCACCGCGTTCTCGAGGCCGGTCTTCTTGCGCACCAGCTCGCGTGCCTTCCGGGCCGCTTCGCGGGCGCGCGCGGCCGACACGGCCTTGTCGATGATGGCACGGCCGACCGAGGGGTTCTCGTCGAGGAACTGCGCCAGGTGCTCGTTGACGATGGCGCGGACGATCCCCTCGACTTCGCCGTTGCCGAGCTTGGTCTTGGTCTGCCCCTCGAACTGCGGCTCGCGCACCTTCACGTGCAGCACGCAGGTGAGCCCCTCGCGGGCGTCCTCACCGCTCAGCGTGAACCCTTCCTTCTTGAGCGCGTTCGACTTCTTCACGACCTCGTTCACGGTCCGCGTCAACGCCGAGCGGAAGCCGGTGAGGTGGGTGCCGCCCTCGTGGGTGTTGATGTTGTTCACGAAGGTGAAGGTGTTCTCGTTGTAGCCGTCCTCGTACTGCAGCGCGCAGTCGACGTCGACGTCGTCGCGCGTCGCGGAGAAGTGCACCGGCTTCGGGTGGAGCACCTTCTTGGAGCGATTGAGCCAGGTGACGAACTCGACCAGGCCGCCCTTGTACAGGAAGGTCTCGCTCCGCGGGGTCTCGTCGCGCTCGTCGGTCAGCGTGATGCCGATCCCGCCGTTGAGGAAGGCGAGCTGCCGCAGCCGATCCTCGAGCGTGCGCCACGAATACTCGAGCACCGAGAAGATCTCGGGGTCCGGCTTGAAGTGGACGGTGGTGCCGGTGCCCGGGGCCATGCCGATGACGCTCAGCTTCTGCTTCGTCTGGCCGCGCACGAACGACATCTGGTGCCGTGCGCCGCCGCGATCGACCGTGACGACGAGCGATTCCGAGAGGGCGTTGACGACCGACACGCCGACACCGTGCAGGCCGCCCGACACCTTGTAGGAATTCTTGTCGAACTTGCCGCCGGCGTGCAGCACCGTCAGCGCGAGCTCGACGCCCGGGATCCCCTCGGTGGGGTGAATGTCCACCGGGATGCCGCGACCATTGTCGGCGACGGTGATCGAGTTGTCCCGATGAATGGTGACATCGATCTTGTCGCAGTAGCCCGCCAGCGCCTCGTCGATCGAGTTGTCCACGACCTCGTAGACGAGGTGGTGCAACCCGTTCTCGCCGGTGGAGCCGATGTACATGCCCGGCCGCTTGCGTACCGCCTCCAGCCCCTTGAGGACCGTGATGCTGTCTGCGGCGTAGCCCTTCTTCTCCGGGTCGTTCGTGTCGTTGTTGGCCATGCGTCCTCGCGCTCGAGAGCGATCAGGGCCGGTCCAGGGGACCGACCATCCAGCGAATGTGTTGCACGCGGCCGCTGCGCGAGCCGTTCAGGCGCGCCAGGATCCGCGGGGTCATCAGGCCCAACTCGGTCGCCCATGCCGGCGTGGCGACCCGTACCATCAACGTCCCGTCGGGGGTGACCGAGACCGCTTGCGTGACCGCGGCGATCTGCGGGCCGACCCGCTCCGGCCAGTCGTCGACGGCCGTGGCGAGGTCGAGTCGTTTCCCCAGGCCCGACCCGGCGAGCCACTGCTCGAGCGCCTTGGCGAACGGCGTCGGTGCCTTCGGCCGATTCACGCCGGGCGCTCCAGCGGAGTCACCTTGCCCCCAGTCACCTGCCAGCGGGGCAACTCCAGTTGCCGCGGCAATTCCTCGAGGCGCGGGGCCGTCACGATGCGCTGCCCGGGGCGATGCACCAGCCGTTCTGCCAATCGCCGTTGCCGATCATCGTCGAGCTCCGCGAAGACGTCGTCCACCAGCAGGGCGGGGCGCACCCCCCGACGAGCGGCCAGCGTTTCCTGCTCGAGAAAGCGCAGGGCGATGGCGGCCGAGCGCTGCTGGCCGGTGGAGCCGTAGTCACGCAGGGCGTGCCCGCCGATCGAGAAGACGAGATCATCGCGATGCGGTCCGACATGGCTCTGTCCCCGTGCGAGGTCCCGGGTGCGCGAGGCCGCCAGTCGCGTGCCCCACGCGTCCGCGTCGGCCAGTGCATGATCGGTCCGATACCGCACCGCCACCGGGGCCGCCTCGCCGAGCGCGGCGAGTTCTTCGGCCCAGGGGTCCGACGCCTCGTCGCTCCACGCCAGCCGGGCCGCGATCACGGCAGCGCCTTCGCGGGCCAGTGCACCATCAAACGCCCCGGCCGAGGTGGCGTCGCCCTGGCGCAACGCCGCGTTCCGTTGGGCCAGCGCGGCGCGATAGCGCAACAGGGATTCAAGATACGATCGCGACGCGAGTGAGAGCATCCGATCGAGCCAGCGTCGCCGCTCACCCGCACCACCCTGCACCAGCGCCAGATCGGTCGGGAGAAACGCCACGGCCAGCCAGCGCCCGAGCGCGGCGGCACGCCCCGCCATCTCTTCGCCATCAATCGTGATCCGCTTGCGACGGGTCGCCGTGGCCCACGTCGTCGCGATCACCGGCCCGTCCGCCAGCGCCACCGTCACATGGAAGCCGGGGCCACCGAACTGCGCCAACTCCCGATCGGCCGCGCCGCGAATCGAGCGGAAGAGGACCGGGTAGGCCAACGCCTCAAGCAGGTTGGTCTTCCCATGACCGTTTGGCCCGACCAGCGCGACGCCCTCGGCCGGAAGCGTCAATTCGGCATCCGCCAGGTTGCGGAAACTCCGCACCAGCAGCGTCGCCGCGCGCATGCCTACTGGCCGCGAAACTGCGCCGGCCGCTTCTCCAGAAACGCCGTCGTCCCCTCGCGCTTCTCGTCGCTGCCGCAGGCCACACCGAACTGGACCGCCTCGTGGGCGAGAGCCGCGTCGAGGGGCAGGTCAAGGGCCGCGTCCACCGATTCGAGCACGAGGCGCACCGCCATCGGGCCCATCTGCAGGATGGTGCGCGCGAGGGCCTTGGCGTCCTCGACCAGCGACTCCAACGGCACCACCTTGTTCACCAGGCCGATGCGATGCGCCTCGGCGGCGTCGATCATCGCACTGCTCAGCAGGAGCTCGAGCGCGCGCCCCCGCCCCACAAGCCGCGGCAGCCGCACCGTGCCGCCATAGCCCGGGATCAACCCCAGCTTCACTTCCGGCTGGCCGAACTTCGCATTCGGCGACGCGTAGCGAATGTGGCACGCCATCGCGAGCTCGCAACCACCGCCAAGTGCAAAGCCGTTGATTGCGGCGATCACCGGCTTGCCGAGGGTTTCGAGCGCACGGAACGCCGCATGACCCTTCGCCGAGAGCGCTGCACCCGAGGCCGCGTCGGTCTGGGCGATCTCGGCGATATCCGCCCCCGCCACAAACGCCTTCTCGCCAGCACCCGTCAGCACCAGGGCGCGGACGGAGGCGTCGGCGCGCGCCCACGTCGCCAGTGCCGCCAGATCGGTGATCACGGCGTCATTCAGGGCGTTCAGCTTGTCGGGGCGATTGATGGTGGCAACGACGATTCCGTCGGCATCCTGAGCGGTCAGGAGGGTGGTGTAGGGCATCGCGGAAAGATAAGGGGGGGGGTTGGGGAGAGGGTCGGGGTAGGGGTGAGGGTATCCAGTGACCGTGAACGTGACCTGTAACCCAGGGGGTTTCCAGTACACCCCATTCTCCGCTCTGGTTTACCGCCTAACCCGTCCCCATAACCTGCTCACCGGTCACAGGTCACTGGTCACCAGACTCGTGATCCTCCGACTCGAGGAGCCCACATCCTGCCATCCTGGCCCTCGACCAAGGCACCACCAGCTCCACCGCGCTCGTGGTGGGGCCGGATGGCCGCATCCTGGGCCGGGCCACGCGAGAGATTCCCCAGCATTTTCCTGCCCCCGGGGAAGTCGAGCACGACCCCGCGCTGCTCTTCCACGCGACCGTGGCGGCTGGCCGCGAGGCGCTGACGATCGCCGGGGTCACGGTCGATGCGATCGGCATCACCAACCAGCGCGAGACCCTCGTGCTCTGGGACCGCGCGACGCTCGAGCCGATCGGCCGGGCGATCGTCTGGCAGGATCGACGCACCGCCGCACGCTGCGCCGAGCTACGGGCCGCGGGTCACGAGGCGGAGATCCGCGCGCGGACCGGCCTGTTGCTCGATCCCTACTTCTCGGCGACCAAACTCGAGTGGCTCCTGAATGACCCCGCGTTGCGCGCGCGGGCCGACGGTGGGAGCCTCCGGGTCGGGACGGTGGAAAGTTGGCTGGTGGTGCGCCTGACGGGCGGGGTGCACGTCTCCGATCCGACCAACAGTTCACGAACGATGCTGGCGTCGCTTGCGACGGGCGATTGGGATACCACCCTCCTCGACCGCTTCGGCGTCCCTGTCAGGATTCTTGCCGACCATCGTGCCATCGTCTGGCGTCGTGGGGATGGCCCAGGCGGAGTGGTTCGGGTGTGAACTGCCGATTGCCGGGCTGGCGGGCGATCAACAGGCGGCCCTTTTCGGACAGGGTTGCGTCACCGCCGGCAGTGCCAAGATCACCTACGGCACCGGTGCGTTCCTGCTTCGCTTTGTCGGGACCGATGACGTCCCGCGCCCCGGCCCGGGGGTCCTCGCCACAATTGCGGTCGGTGCCGCTGGCGAGCGCGCTTGGGCGCTCGAGGGGAGCGTCTTCGTGGCGGGGGCGGCCGTGCAATGGTTGCGCGATGGCCTCGGGCTGATCACCCGGGCGAGCGAGACGGCTGCGTTGGCGGCCAGCGTGGCCGATACTGGAGGGGTGGTGGTCGTCCCTGCCTTCACCGGCCTCGGCGCTCCCTACTGGAACGCCGACGCGCGGGGGATGGTGACCGGGCTGACCCGTGGGACGACCAAGGCCCACCTGGTCCGGGCCACCCTGGAGTCGGTGGCGCACCAGACCGTCGATCTGGTCGAGGCGATGGGCGGGGTCAGCGCGTTGCGCGTCGATGGCGGTGCGGCGGCCAATGACTGGCTGATGCAGTTGCAGGCGGACCTGCTCGGCGTCCCGATCGAACGGCCGGCGGCCGTCGAACTCACCGCGTATGGCGCGGCCCGCCTCGCGGCGCAGGGGATCGGAGCATCCCTCCCCTCGGCGGCCGAATTGGGCGGGGCGACGAGCTTCGAACCCCGGGCGACAGACGCCTGGCGGGCGGAACGGCGAGGTGAGTGGCATCGCGCGGTCGGGGCGGCGCTGCACTGGGCGCAGGACAGATGAATCGATGATCGATCCTCGATGATCGATCATCCCTCGCCGGGCCCGGTTGGATGGCACCTTTTGCAGGCGTCCGGGGTATATTTGCCCATCTCCTTGGGGAGCGTCACACCATGAAGCCCAGCACCAAGTTCGCACTCGGTAGCGTCGCCATTGTCGCGGTCGTCACGCTCCTGATGGTCGAGGGGGTCAAGCAGACGGGAACCTACTTCCTCACGCCATCGCAGCTGGTCGCGAAGGCCGAGCAGGACCCGTCACTGCACGATGTCGGCGTCAAGGTGAGTGCCAAGGTGGTGAAGGGGTCGATCAAGCGTGACCCGGCTGCCCAGCGCGTCGACTTCACCATCAGTGACGGCACGAAGTCGTTCCCGGTGACCTACATCGGCCTGGTGCCGGACACCTTCACCGACAAGAACGAGATCGAGGTCGTCGCCGAGGGAAAGTTCGGACGCGACGGCACCTTCCACGCGACCGTCCTGGTCGCCAAGTGCGGGTCCCGCTACGAAGCGCAGTGGGACGAGATGGCGAAGAACAAAACCACCTGAGCGGGGCCAGATGACTTACCTGGGACAGTTCGCACTCTGGGCCGCCGTTCTGGTGGGTGCCTGGGGTACGGCTTTGGCGTTTTTCGGCAAGTGGGAAGAGCGGCCGGCGCTGGCCACGGCCATCACGCGCAGCAGCTACGCCCTCTGTGCCGCCTTGCTCGTCGCGGCCGTCGCGCTGTGGAAGGGCATCTTCACGCACGACTTCAACATCGAGTACGTCGCCGCCTACACCTCGCGGAACCTCCCCGAGTACTACCTGATCTCGGCGTTCTGGGCAGGACAGAAGGGGTCACTCCTCTTCTGGGCGGTGGTGCTGTCGATCTTCGGCGCGCTGGCACAGGCGCTCACGTCGCAGCGCTTCAAGGCGATGCTGCCGTACGTCGCGGGCATCGCCAACATCACCACCGTCTTCTTCGTGCTGGTGATGCTCTTTGGCGGCGCCAACCCGTTCGAGCGGCTCGCCTTCACGCCGCCTGACGGCCGTGGTCTCAACCCGCAGCTGCAGAACCCGGGGATGATCATCCATCCCCCGATGCTCTACCTCGGTTACATCTCGCTCACCATCCCGTTCGCGTTCGCGATGGCCGCACTGCTCGCCAAGCAGCTCGACGCCGGCTGGATCGTGGCGATGCGGAAGTGGGCCCTCACCTCGTGGCTCTTCCTATCGGTCGGCATCACCATCGGGATGTGGTGGGCGTATGTCGAACTCGGCTGGGGCGGCGTCTGGGCCTGGGATCCGGTCGAGAACGCCTCGCTGCTGCCGTGGCTGACGCTGACGGCGTTCCTGCATTCGGTGATGATCCAGGAAAAGCGCGGCATGCTCAAGCGCTGGAACATGGGGCTGATCGTCGGCACCTTCCTGCTGACGATCTTCGGCACCTTCATCACCCGCTCGGGCGTGATCGCGTCGGTGCACTCCTTCACCCAGTCCGCCGTGGGCTACTTCTTCCTCGGCTTCCTGATGGTGGCGGCGATCCTCTCGTTCACGCTGCTCTACACGCGCTGGCCGCTGCTGCAGCCCGAGGCGCAACTCGAGTCGATGGTGAGCCGCGAAGGCGCCTTCCTCTACAACAACCTCGCGCTGGTCGGCATCGCCTTCTCGGTGCTCTGGGGCACGCTCTTCCCGATCCTTTCCGAGGCGGTGCGGGGGACCAAGATCACGGTCGGTCCGCCCTTCTTCAATCGGGTGAACATCCCGCTCGGCATCTTCCTGCTCTTCCTCACGGGCGTCGGGCCGCTCATTGCGTGGCGCAAGGCCTCGGCGGCCAATCTCCGCCGGCAGTTCATCGCGCCGACGCTTGGCGGGATCGTCGCCATGGGCGCCCTGCTGGCCGGCGGCTTGCGCTCGCCCTGGGCGCTGATGTCGCTTTCGGTCTCCGCCTTCGCGCTGGTGACGGTCATCCAGGAATTCGGCCGCGGTATCCGTGCCCGGATGACGATGCACGCGGAAGGCGCTCCGGTCGCGCTGATGCGGCTGGTGGCCCGCAACCGTCGTCGCTACGGCGGCTACGTGGTCCACGTGGCGATCATGGTCTACTTCGTCGCCTTCACGGGGCTCGCGTTTGCGACCAAGACCACGGTCGACCTGCAGCCGGGCCAGAAGGCCACGCTCAAGTCGGCCTACGGCCACACCTGGACCTTCACCCACCTCGGCGTCTCCCAGTACGAGGCCCTGAACCGGCGGGTCTCGGCGGCGACGCTTGAAGTGGCCAAGGATGGTGTGCGGATGGGGACGATCAAGTCCGAAAAGCGTCAGCACGTGGACTCGTTCGGCAACCCGACCTTCGAACCGTCGACCGAGGTCGGCATCCGCTCCGACCTGCTTGAGGACGTGTATGTGGTGTACGCGGGGTCACCCGACGGGACCGAGCGCGCCTCCTTCTCGCTGCTGATCAATCCGCTGGTGAGCTGGTTCTGGATCGGCGGCGGGATCCTGGTGTTCGGTGGCCTGCTCACGATGTGGCCCGGCGGCCCGCAGGTGAAGACCGCGCGTCAGCGCGCATCGATCCAGGCCGGCTACACCGTGCCGCTCGCCGGAGTCGCGGAATGAACAGTTCGCGACGCCACTTCCTCGGCCTCGCCGTGGTGTCGGTGGGGGGCGCGGTGCTTCGGCCGCTTGCCGCGCAGGACACGAGCCGGGTGGCCCCCCAGGATACCGGCGCAGTGCAGGGCGACCTGCTCCGCGACCCCGATGGTGTCGGCCAACGCCGCGACACGGTGACGGCGATCGACAACGATCCGGGGATCATCGCGATCGAGCGGCAACTCAAGTGCACCTGCGGTTGCACGCTCGACATTTACACGTGCCGCACGACCGACTTCACCTGCACCTACTCGCCGGCCCTGCACAAGGAAGTGGTGGCGTTGGTGCAGGAGGGCAAGACGCCGGAACAAGTCGTCCGCTTCTTCATCGATCGCGAAGGCGAGAAGATGCTGATGGCGCCGGCGGCCCAAGGCTTCAACCTCGCCGGATACCTGGTGCCCGGTCTGGGAATGCTGGCCGCCGGTCTCGCGCTGGCCGCGTATCTCTCGCGGCGGCGCGAAGTCGTCGCCGTGGCCGCGGCGGGGGGCGCCTCCCCGACGGCTCCCGATCCCGAAGCCCTGGCCCGACTGAAGCGCGCGCTCGACGAGGTGGATTCGTGAATCAGGATACGCTGGCGCAATTGGTGGCGATGGTGCTCGTCGGCTTCGCCCTGTTCTGGCTGGTGGCGCAGCCGCTGATCGCGCCTGGTGTGGAGACGGCGCCGATCATCGAGCCGCCCGATCCGGAAGAAACGCCTCGCGGCCAGGCGCTGCTGGCGTTGAAGGAAATCGAGTTCGACCGCGCCACCGGGAAGCTCTCGGATGAGGATTACGCCGAGTTGCACGCGCGCTACTCCAGCCGGGCGCTCGAGCTCCTCGATGGCCCGTCCACGGCGGTCGCCCCCCCGATCCATGCCGACCCGGTCGAGGCACTGCTCACGCAGCGCATCGTGACGCAGGGGGGATTCTGTGGCAGCTGCGGCGCCCGCCGGGTGCCCGGCGGACGCTTCTGCGGCAGTTGCGGGGCCCCGCAGGCGGTCTAGCGCTCAGGGGCGGTAGGCGGTCCCGAACCAGCCATAAGTTCGGGTGCCGTCCGACTTGAGGACCCAGTTGGCCCCACCCGGCACCCACCCCGCCACCGATGTCTCGACGGCGTTGCCGATCAAATCATCGCCCGTCGTGATGATGTTGCGGACGGCGCTGTAGAGGTTGAAGAGCGAGGGTGCCGCGCGCACCCCCTTCACGTACCACGGTTCCACCTTCCCGCTCGTGACGCTCTTGTAGGCGGCATCGACCGCCGAGAGCAGTTGCGTGACGCGGTTGCCATCAATTCGTGGTACGCACGCCTCGTCGTCGTCCTCGTAGGCGACGATGCGAATCGGCGCGCCTGGGTGCGCCGCCGCATATCGCTGCCGATCCTGCTCGGAGAGCAGCATCGCATTGCCGCTCCAGTCGGCGCCATTCTGGTCGAAATACGAGTAGCCCCCGGCATGCTCCCCGGTGCACGACAACTGTTCCGCCTCGCTCCCCGCCACCAGTCCGTAGACGTGATATTCGTACTCGGGCTTCCCCTTCAGCCAGCTCTCGAATGAATCCTCGAAATGCGACGTCGTGAGGTAGAGGCCGGCGGTCGAGGAGAGGTTGCTCGTCGCGCCGGTGCTGGTCGCGCCACAGAGGTCGTAGCATGACGCGGCCATGAGCGGGCGGCCCCCGGTGAAGTCGGTCTCTTGCGGGACCAGCGCGAGCACCGGGATCGAGGGCGGCGTGTCGGCGCTCAGCACTCGCCGATGGCCCGCGAGGTCGTAGGCGACCGGTGCCTCGCCATCCTGGCCGATCGTGGCGACCAGCAAGGTGGCCTCGCCCTGCCAGGCGCGGCGGTGGGACGCGACCGGCAGGTACACCTCGAGCGGCCGTGCGGCCTCGAGGTCACCGAGCAGGTCGGTGACGGAGGTGGCGGTGCCCCGCGCCAGCGAGGCGAGCAGGAGCCCCTGATCGGCGCGGGCGAGCGCCTGGAACTGGAGCTTCCCCTCGGGTGCGTGGGAGGCATCGAGCTTCCGCTTCAGGGCGGCGCGGGTGGCGGGGTCGTTGAGCGCGACGGCGAGACGCAGCGCAAGGCGTTCGCGCGGCGAGGCCTCGACCGCCGCCGTGGTCGGCGTGGGCGCGGCGGCCGTCGGGGAGGAGGCCTCCTCCCCTTGGCAGGCGGCCAGGCCAACGAGGAAGGCGGTGCAGCAGAGCAGGCGACGTGACATCGGGTCCTCCTGGGACCAAAGGACAGACCGCGATCCGGCGGAGTGCCGAATCGCGGTCGTCACGATCGCGGTGGGGGGTCGATCGCCGAGTGGCCGAACGGCGCGAGACGGCGCAGCTTCGTGCGATCAGACCTCGAGCTGTTCGAGTCGCCGCAGGGCGAGCCGCATCGGAAGCCAGCCGGCGACGACGCAGCACGCGGCGGCGGCGGCGAACGCCAGCCATCCACCTGGGCTGACGCCGGTCTCCTCCCCGTCAGCGGTCGCGCGGAGCTGCTCCACGACCGGAATCGCCTCGAGGGTGATCACGACGCCCAACAGTGCCACGGCGAGAAGCATGAACACCAGTCCGCCGAAGGAGGTCGGGATCTGGGCGGCATTCTCCGTGTCGTATTGCGGGAAGAGCGTGCCGACTCCGAGGGCGAGTCCGCCGATGGCCAGCGTGTAGCCGACCACCGTTGCCACCGAGACCAGCATCATGAAGGGAGAAGCGCGGAGCAGCGTGTTGGTGGAAAGCGTGAGCCCGACCGCCAGCACCAGCAGCGGCACGACGCCGACGAAGTACTTGCTGCGCAGCATGGCGAGCGGGTCCAGCGGCGAGGAACGGAGCAGCCACATCTGCCGTCCCTCGAGCGACACGGCCGGGAAGATGAAGCGCGCCGCGATGGCGGCGATGACGAAGCCGGCCAGCCCCTGATTGAGGAAGGCGATGAGCGTCACCAGCAACACCGGCACCTTCTCGCCGGTGAAGAGCGGCAGCGCCTGGATGTTGAAGAGGTACACCAGGACCAGGACCCCCAGCAGGATCAACTGGCTCCACTGCGTCGAGTCGCGAAAGAAGGTGCGCAGGTCCTTGAGGATGAACTCCCGGCGCATCGGCGGCAGTCCGACGAAGAGGCGGCGGAGCGCGCCGTCCCAACGGGTGCCCCGGACGAACTGGTCGGCACCCTCCTGGGCCCGCGCGAAGCCCTGCACATAGAGGCGACGATGCAGGGCCGCCCCCATCACCACGAACGCCCCGGCGGTGGTCCACAGGAGGAGGATCGGCAGCGGGTCACTGACCCGTGTCAGCCAGTTCATCACCATCCCGCTTGCCCAGCCGCTCGGCAGCAACGGATGCGAGGGCGAGCGCAGCACCGCGAGGAAGTCGACCAGATTCTGGAAGCCCTCGGGTCGGGCCAGTTGCTCGGGACGCATGACGCGGAGCATCACCACCAGCGCGCCGGCCGTCAGCAGCGAGACCAGGCCGAGGATGTCGCGCGCGCGACGCGCGGGGAAGATGTTGACCAACAACAGGGTCGTGGCGGCCCCGATGACGCCGGGGATCACGAGCAGCGGCACCAGCGCCGCGATCGCCACCAGCGGAAAGAGCAGCCCGCCATCCCAGACGACGGCGTACGCGGCGAGCAGCGGCACGGCGAGCAGCACCACCATCCACGACGAATGCACCACCGTCTCGCCCAGCTTGGCGAGGTAGAAGCGCCCCCAGTCGAGCGGTGCCGCGACGAGCATGTCGAGGTCGCGCGCCAGGAAGAAGGTCGACAAGGCGGAGACGAGATTCGAGAGCAGCAGGATCGAGAGGAAGGCGAGGAACGCCATCCCGAGCAGCTTGCCGGCGAGCAGCGGCCCGATCTCCGGCACATCCTTGAAATACTTCACGGCGCGATACGAGATGCCGTATGCCACCGCAAGGAAGAGCACTCCCGCGATCGCCAGGAGCACACCACGCCACCGGCTGACGCCCTCCGCCCGGGTGCGCGTGCGCGCGAGGGCACTCCGCCACTTGGGCGAGGTGAGCGTGACGAGACCGGGCTGGCGCCCGGTCGGCTCAGGTGAGGAGCGCGTCAAGATCGTGGTCCACATGCTCGCCGGTCAGCCGAAGGAAGAGCTCTTCCATTCCGGCGCCGTCGGAGGCGGCCTCGCGCCGCAGCTCCTCGACCGTCCCGCAGGCCACCAGCTTGCCCGCGGAGATGATCCCGACCCGATCACAGAGCCCTTCGATGATTTCCATCGTGTGCGTGCTCATGAGCACGGTGCCGCCAAGGTCGGTGTAGCGCCGAAACAGCGTCTTCAGCAGCTTGGCGCTCTTCGGGTCGAGGCCGATCATCGGCTCGTCGACCACGATGACCTCGGGACGATGAACCAGTGCGCTGGCGATGATGAGCTTCTGTCGCATGCCGTGACTGTACGACTCGGTCAGCTCGTGCTTCCACGGCGTGAGATCGAAGATGCCAAGGAGCTCGTCGATCCGTCCCTCGAGCTCGGCCCCGTCCTGGCCGAAGAGCGCGGCGGTGAAGCGAAGGAACTCCGCCCCGGTCAGCTTGTCGTACACGAACGGCCGATCGGGGATGAAGCCGAGCTTGGCCTTGGCGCGCATCGGGTGGCGAAGGATGTCCTCGCCGCCCACCTCGATCGTGCCGCCGGTCGGCGCGAGGATGCCCGCGATCATCCGCATCGTCGTCGTCTTGCCCGCGCCATTCGGGCCGAGGAGGCCGAAGAGCTCGCCGCGCTCGATGTGGAGATCGATGCCACGCACGGCCTCGAAGCTGCCGTAGCGCTTGGTCACGCCGCGCAGGCGAATCACGGAACCTCCTGGGAGTCGGGGACCACGGTGAGGCGAAGTTGGAGCACACGAATCATCAGCTGCCACGGCTCGGTCGACCCGCTGCTGCCGAGGCGGATGAGCGAGGCCGCGGCGCGGCGACGCCCGAACGCCGGATCGACCGCGGTCCAGCTGCCCTGATCGCGGACCTCGGCCCAGGCATGCGAGGCGAAGCCGTCGCCGTCGGGTCGGATCCCGATCGCCAGACGCGCCTCGAGGCCGGCGGCGTTGGCTGCGGCCACGAAGAGCCGCGCCATGCCCTCCGCCTGCGCACGGCGGGTCGCGAGGGCGGCACCAGCGTCGACGGCCGCGGTCGTCGAGGTGTCGAGCGTGACGCGTGTCGCGATCGCCGCCACGAGGCGCCCGATGCGCAGTTCACGATCCACCGGCGGCGTGGGGCCAAGGGCGCGTGCCACGAAGTCGCGGACCGCCGGCAGCGAATCGGGGGCGAGCGGGTCCCGCGGCAGCACATCACCCCGGGTACCGGTTGGCGCAGTCCAGTCGGTCGTCACGGAGAGCGTATCACCGCGCAGCCGTTGGCGGCCGCTCGAGAGCGGCTGGAGCAAGGCGGGATCGAGCGGCCTGCCATCGCGCCGCGACAGGACGTACCGTCTCGGCATCGTGGTCGTATCGGGGGCCGCGACCCGCGTCACCGGCGGGAGGAGGGCTCGCAGGCGAACGGCCCGAGACGCCGTGCGATTGCGCAACGCACTCGCCGCCAGATCGAAGTCGGTGCGGCGCCACGAGAGTCCGAAGGCGGTTTCGATCCCGGCCACGTGGCCGCGCGTGTCGATCCACCAACGCTCGGCCGGGCCATCGGCCCGGATCAGGACGGCGCGAGCACGGGCGGAATCCTGGTGCGCCACCACCAGCTGGCCGGACGCCGGGTCCAGCACCGCACTGTCCGCAAACACCGCCATCGAGTCGCGACCGGTCGTCATCTCGATCGGCATCAGGGTGCCGGGCCAGCCGACATATCCCGGCAAGGTCCGATGCCGGTCCGGGGCCAGGCCGCCTGTGAGGGCCAGCCGGTAGGGCAGAATCGCGGTCGTCGTGGGCGCCACCGCGATGGGGAGCCCGTCGTCCGCGGCGAGGGTGCCTTCGCGCGCCACACTGAGCCGGCCGTCGCCGAACGCCGCCGTCCACGCCGTCCGCACCCCTTCGCGGGCGGTCCGCGAGACGACCGAGAGCACCCCCAGTGCCGGCGAGACTTTGGTCATTCGGTACAGCGTGGCTCGCAAGACGCCAGAATCGGCCGGCGTTTCGATCGCGAACGTTTCGAGGATCTGATAGCCCGGAGAGAGGGTATCCACCGTGATCCCCGCCTGCCCGACCTGGGTCTCACCGCTATACAGGGCGAACCAGGTCGCCCCTGGGGCCAGACGCAGCGCCGCCTCGCTGCTGAGGACGGACGCTTCGGTCTGGGTGAGCCGCCGCGCCCCCATCCACGCCAAGGCGCCGCCCCAGGCGACGAGGATGGCGATGGCGGCCCAGGCGCGGGGGGAGGGGCGATACAGTTGCATTCGGGGAATATGGGGCAAGCCGTGGGCCACCGCCCCGGAGGTGCGCGTTGCTCCTCCTTCCCGTTCCACCTTATGGTTCCGGGCTATGGCTGAAGAGTTCCTGATCGTTCGCGGGGCACGAGAGCACAATCTGAAGAACGTCACCGTCCGCATTCCGCGGAACGCGCTGACGGTCATCACCGGCCTGTCGGGGTCGGGGAAGTCGTCGCTGGCATTCGACACGATCTACGCCGAGGGGCAGCGGCGCTACGTCGAGTCGCTGTCGGCGTACGCGCGCCAGTTCCTCGGGCTGATGGAAAAGCCGGATGTCGACGCGATCGAGGGGCTCTCGCCGGCGATCTCGATCGAGCAGAAGACCACCGGGCAGAATCCGCGCTCGACCGTCGGCACGGTCACCGAAGTGTACGACTACATGCGGCTGCTCTGGGCGCGCGCCGGCGTGCCGCATTGTCCGAACGACGGCACGCCGATCACGCGTTCCTCCGCGGGCCAGATCGGCGACACGATTCTCGGCTGGCCCGAAGGGACGCGGATCGAAGTGCTCGGCCCGATGGTGCGCGGCCGCAAGGGTGAATTCCGCGACCTGATCGAGGACCTGCAGAAGCAGGGGTATGCGCGCGTGCGCGTGGATGGCGAGACCCACGACCTCACCGCGGTGCCCACGCTGAACCGGCGACAGAACCATGACATCGCCGTCGTCGTTGATCGGCTGGTGGTCCGCGAGAGCGATCGCTCGCGGCTGGTCGACTCGATCGAGACGGCGCTCCGCGTGGCCGACGGCGTGGTCGAGATCGTGCGGCACAGCACCAAGCCGACGGCGCAGGAGTCGCGGCTCTTCAGCGAACGGTTCGCCTGTCCGACCTGCGGCCTCTCGCTGCCGGAGCTCGAGCCGCGGCAGTTCTCGTTCAACTCGCCGTTCGGTGCGTGCGCCGAGTGTCACGGCGTCGGCACCTCGCGCGTGCCGAACGCCGAACTGGTGCTTGGCGACGCCAGCATCTCGATCCTCGAGGGCGTCGTGCTCCCGTGGGGCGAACCGACCGGCTATCTCCGCAAGGTGGTGCTGCCGACACTCGCCCGGGTCTACAAGTTCGATCTCAACAGCGCGTGGGGCGATCTCCCGGCCACCGTGCGCAAGGTCCTGCTCGAGGGCGCGCCGGGGAAGAAGATCACCTGGGTGGCGGACGGCGGGCGCAGCAAGGAGACCGAGGGCGAGTGGGAAGGCATCCTGGCGAATGTCGGGCGCCGCTGGCGCGAGTCGTCCAGCGACTCGGTGCGGACCGACCTCGAGGGCTACATGGTGGAGCGGCCCTGCATCGTCTGCGGGGGCAAACGGCTCAAGGCGGAGTCGCTCGCCGTGCTCGTGGGTGGCCAGGGCATCGGCGACGTCGTGGCGCTGTCGGTCGACGGGGCGATCGCCTTCTTCGAGGGCATCCCCGTGGGCCGCGGCAAGGCGGGGGCCGTCGATCCCGACATCGCCGGCCCGATCCTCAAGGAAGTCATCGAGCGGCTGCGCTTCCTCGCCGACGTCGGCCTCGAATACCTCACGCTCGGCCGTTCCGCCGGCTCCCTCTCGGGCGGTGAAGCCCAGCGCATTCGCCTCGCCACGCAGATCGGCTCGCGGCTCGTCGGCGTCCTCTACATTCTCGATGAGCCGAGCATCGGGCTGCATCAGCGCGACAACGAGCGGCTCCTGGACACGCTGCGCGGGCTGCGCGATCTCGGCAACACCGTGCTGGTCGTCGAGCACGACGAGGACACCATCCGTGCGGCCGACCATGTCATCGACCTCGGCCCGCGGGCCGGACGCTTCGGTGGCGAGGTCGTGGCCGAGGGCACCATCGACGAAATTCTCGCGCATCCCGATTCGCTGACGGCCCGCTACCTCCGCAACGAACTCCGCATCCCGATCCCGGCGGTGCGCCGCCCGCGTGATCCCGCGCGACGCCTGAAGATCACCAACGCGCGCGAGAACAACCTGCGCGGACTCACCGTCGAGATCCCGCTCGGCTGCTTCGTCTCGATCACCGGCGTCTCCGGCTCCGGCAAGTCGACGCTGGTGACCGACATCCTCTACCAGACGCTGGCGCGGCACTTCTATCGCGCCAAGGTGCTGCCCGGCGCGCATGATCGCATCGAGGGGCTCGACCAGCTCGACAAGGTCATCGACATCGACCAGTCGCCGATCGGGCGCACACCGCGGTCGAACCCGGCGACGTACTCGGGGCTTTTCACGCCGATCCGCGAGCTGTTCACGCAGCTGCCCGAGGCGAAGATGCGCGGCTACGGCCCGGGGCGCTTCTCCTTCAACGTGAAGGGCGGCCGCTGCGAGGCGTGCCAGGGCGACGGCCTGGTCAAGATCGAAATGCACTTCCTCCCCGACGTCTATGTACCGTGCGAAGTCTGCAAGGGTCGGCGCTACAATCGCGAGACGCTCGAGGTGCGCTACAAGGGGAAGAGCATCGCCGACGTGCTGGAGCTGACCGTCGCCGACGCGATGGACTTCTTCTCTGCCCAGACGCGGATCGCCGAGAAGCTGTCGCTGCTGAATGATGTCGGGTTGGGCTACCTGCATCTGGGGCAGGCGGCCACCACACTGTCGGGTGGTGAGGCACAGCGCGTCAAGCTGGCGACGGAACTGGCGAAGCGGGACACGGGTCGTACCCTGTACATCCTCGACGAGCCGACCACCGGCCTGCACTTCGAGGACGTCCGCCTGTTGCTCGAAGTCCTGCACCGGCTGGTCGACAAGGGGAACAGCGTCGTCGTGATCGAGCACAATCTCGACGTGATCAAGACGTCGGATTGGGTCGTCGATCTCGGCCCGGAGGGCGGGGTGCGCGGCGGCAGCATCGTCGCGACCGGGACGCCCGAGGAGGTCGCGCGCGTGCCGGGTTCGCACACCGGCCGCTTCCTGGCGAGGACGCTGGGCATCACCTGAGCTGGACCGAATCCCGTACGAAACCCCCGCGACGCTCTGTCCGTTCGGGGAGCCCGCAGGCGATCCGACCCATCTCCCCCTGGAGCGGCCGTGACCGAGTTGACGCTGGATGCCCTTCGCCCGCGCTTCGCGGCCCAGTATCTCCTCGATCGGGAGCTCGGTCGCGGCGGCATGGGCATCGTCTTCCTCGCCCGCGAATTGTCGCTCGATCGCCTCGTCGCCATCAAGCTGTTGCCGCCCGCACTCGCCCAGGACCCGGCGATCCGTGAGCGCTTCCTGCGCGAGGCGCGGACGGCAGCCCAGCTCTCCCATCCGAATATCGTCCCGATCTATCGGGCCGACACGGCCGACGAACTGGTGTACTTCGCGATGGGCTACGTCGACGGCGAAACCCTCGCCGAGCGGCTCGCCTCGCGCGGACCCCTGCCGCCGGCCGAGGCGGTGCGCATTCTTCGCGAAACGGCATGGGCGCTCGCCTATGCGCATGCGCGCGGCGTGGTGCATCGCGATGTGAAGCCGGAGAACATCATGCTGGAGCGGGGCACCGGGCGAGTGACGGTCACCGACTTCGGCATCGCGCGGGACGTGCGGGCCTCCGCGCTGACGGCGGACGGGATGGTGATGGGCTCGGTGCACTACATGAGCCCGGAACAGGTGGCGGGCACCGAGATCGATGGTCGCAGCGATCTGTACGCGCTGGGTGTCGTCGCCTTCCAGCTCCTGAGTGGCCGGCTGCCGTTCGACGCGCCGCAGGCCTCGGCCGTGCTCCTGATGCAAGCCACCAAGGCGGCACCGTTGCTCGCCGAGGTGGCGCCCACGGTCCCAGCCGGGCTCGCGCTCGTCGTGGACCGCTGCCTCCGCAAGGACCCGGCGGAGCGCTACGTCACGGGCGAGGCACTCGCGGAGGCGCTGACCCAGGCGCTGCAGCAGGCCCAGAGCGGACCGAGCGCCGCGCCCGACCCGATCCTGAGCGAGAACGCGGCCAAGGCCGTCTGGCTGCGCGCCGCACAATTGCAGGCCGATGCCGCGCAGCGCGTGCAGGATCGGACGGCACAGGCGGAGGCATTCGCCACCGGCGTGCAACCCTCAGCACCCACCACGGGCTATCGGCGCCTGGATGTCGAGGCGGCCGCGATCGAAGCGGGGATCGGCGCCGAGTTCGTGCAACTGGCGTTGGCGGAACTGCCCGGTGAGCGCGGCGCGGCGGGCGGCGCCTTGCTGGCCGCGGACGACCAGGGCCGTGAGCGGCTGGCCACCTTCATCGTCGGCACCAGCGAGCGGTCGATGCAGGTCACCCGGACCATCTCCGGCACGCCGCTGCGCACCCTCGAAGCGATCGGGCGCATCTTCCCGACCCATCCGTGGGACCTGACATTCCGCGACACCGTCGGTGGACATCCGCTGGATGGTGGTGTGCTGACCTTCACGGTCCGCGAGATCACCACTGGCGACTATATGGGGGGCGGGAGCGGCCTCAGCACCCTGCGCTACTACCTCTCGGTGATCGATGCCTACCAGCTTCGGGTCACGCTCCACCCGCTCGCAACCGATCCGCGCCGCTGCGAGGTCACCATGACCGCCGATTTGCGGAGCGGGGTGAAGAAGAATGCCAAGATCGGCTTTGGATTGGGGGTCGGACTCGGCGGCGGCGGCGCAACGATCGGCATGGTCGTCGCCGCGGCGAAGGGTGCCTTGCTGCTCGCGGCGCCGCTCGGACTGGGCATCTTCGCGGTGATGGGCGGCCTCATGGTCGGGACCTATCGGTGGAGCTTCCGATGGGGGCTGACCCGCGCCCGCCGGGAACTCGAACACCTGCTCGACGCGCTGCAGGCCTCGTTGCGCTCCCAGGATGTCTTTGGCGCCCCCGCCACGCTCCCGTCGCCGCCGCAACGGGGGCCGGATGACGACACGATCGTCCTGCTCTCCTCCTGATCACGCGTCCGGAAACCGCTATATTTGGGGCGCCCCACTTCTCGGAGACGGTCATGAACATCGACGCGATCATCGAGGTGCTGCGCTGGGCCAATGGTCAGGGGATCCCCGTCCGCCTGGTCCTGCGTGACCAGCGTGAGGTGCACGGCGTGCCGACGAGTGTCGACCTGCATCCCACCGCCCATGAGGTCTTCCTGCGCCCCGAGCACAACGACGACACCGAGATCGGCATTTCGCTCGGTGACATTCTCTCTGCCGAGTTGATCTGAAACGCATGGTCTCACTTCTCGACATCATCGGTCCCGTCATGGTCGGCCCCTCGTCGTCGCACACGGCAGGGGCCTGCCGCATTGGCCTGATCGCGCGCGCGCTCGTCGGCGGCACGCCGGACCACGCACTGGTCGAGCTGCATGGCTCCTTTGCCCGGACGGGTGTCGGTCACGGGACCGATCGCGCCATCGCGGGCGGATTGCTGGGCTATCAACCCGACGACGAACGGCTGCGCGAATCGCTCGACGCCGCGACGGCTGCTGGGCTGATCGTCGAGTTCAAGAACACCACGCTGCGCGGCGACCATCATCCCAACACCACCCGCATTCATGTCACCCGCGGCGAGCGCTCGGCCGTCCTGACCGGTTCGTCGCTCGGCGCCGGCCGCATCATGATCACGGCGATCGACGGCTTTCCCGTGGAGGTGTCCGGCGCCTACACGACGCTCGTGGCGGTGGCGAAGGATGTGCCGGGCAGCGTCGCCAGCGTCGCCAACGCGCTCGCCGAGGACGCCGTCAACGTGGCGACGATGCGCGTCTTCCGCCGCCAGCGCGGTGGTGATGCCATTCACATCTATGAACTCGACCACGCCCCCTCCGCCGAGGCGTTGGCCAGGATTCAGTCGCTCATGGCGCTCAAGACGGTGCGCATCATCGAACGGGTGGCGTGATGTACGACGTGTTGCAGGAGGCGGTCGAGGCCGCTGAGGCCCAGGGGATTTCGCTCGGCGAACTCGCCCTCCGCACCGAAGCGGACACCGGAATGCGGACCCGCGAGGAAGTCGAGGCCGGGCTGCGTCGGGCCCTGCATGTCATGCAGCATGCCGTGGAACGCGGCCTGGTCGGCGACCTCCATTCGGTCAGTGGACTCGTCGGCGGCGATGCCCACCGCCTCGCCAACGCGCGTGGTCCGCTCGCCAACACGATCTTCACCGATGCCCTCGCCGCGGCGCTCGCGGTCCAGGAAGTCAACGCCGCGATGGGCGTCATCGTGGCCGCGCCGACCGCCGGCGGGGCGGGGGTGCTGCCGGGGACGCTGCTGGGGATTGCGCGCCGCCATCCGGTCTCGGAGGAGGCGATGGTGCGTGCCCTCGCCACGGCCGGGCTGATCGGCGCGGTGGTTGCCGTGCGGGCGTCGCTCAGCGGTGCCGAAGGCGGCTGCCAGGCCGAGACGGGTGCCGCCGCCGGGATGGCCGCAGGCGCCGGCGTCGAGCTGCTTGGCGGCACCCCCAGGCAGGCGATGCACGCCGTCGCCCTCACGATGCAGGGGACCCTCGGCCTGGTCTGCGATCCGCTCGGGGGGCTGGTCGAGGTCCCGTGCGTCTACCGGAACGCCACCGGGGCAGCGATGGCACTGGCCGGGATCGAAATGGCCCTCGCCGGCGTCGAGTTCCCGATCCCGGTGGATGAGGTCATCGACACCATGGGACAGATCGGCCGTGAAATGGACGTGCGGTACCGTGAAACGGCTGGCGGGGGGCTGGCGGCGACCCCGACGGGGCGACGCCTGGCCAAGGCGCGGCTGGTTCAGCTCAAGCCGAAGAAAGGCTCGACCAGCTGACCGGGGTGGCTGTTTCCGGCTGAAACATTCCCGCGCGCCCCCCCGTACAAGGGGGCGTTCCCTTTCTCGATGAGGCCGTCCGTGGAAGACATCATTGCGATCCTCTGCATCTTCGGCGGCGGTACCATGATCGTGCTCTCCTTTTCACCGGTCGGGAAAGCCTTCGCGGACCGGCTCCGCCATGGCGCCCAGCCGCTCCCCGCCCTCGAGCCGGACCCCGCCGTCTACGATGAGCTGGACCGGCTCCGGCTCGAAGTGAACGAGCTGCACGAGCGGGTGGAATTCACCGAGCGGCTGCTTGCCAAGGGCGACCGCCCCGACGCAGCGAGCGGAGGTCAGTGATGTTCATGCCCCAAATTCCGACTCCGCCCACGCCGCCGCCCTTTCCTGATGGCCAGGTCATCATCGCCGGGGGCGGTCCGCCCGACTGGATCGCTCCGGTGGCCGTCCTGACGTTGCTGATCATTGTTGGCGGCATCGTCTTCTATCCGCTGGTCCGTGCCTGGGCTCGGCGCATTGAACAGCGCGGGCAGGATCCGATGCTGCTCGACGAAGTGCAGACGTTGCGCGATCGCATCGTGGACCTGGAGCAGTCGGTGGCGCGGATGCACGAGATCGAGGACCGGATGGACTTTGCGGAACGGATGCTGACACAGCGCGGTGAGCAGGCGCGGCTCCCCGAGCAGGGGGGCCGTTAGATGGGCGATGGCATCGGCGCCTTCTCCTTCTGGCTGGCCATGGGTGGGATCGGCTGCACCGCCATGTGGGCGATCTCGCCGGTGCTGAAGGCCTGGGCCGATCGGATCGGCGGTGGCAATACTGAGCGGATCGCCGAACTCGAGGCGCGGATCGTCCATCTCGAGGAACGCGGACTCTCCAGCGGCGAAGTCGAGGCCGCCTACGGCCGGCTCGCCGAGATGGAGGAGCGGGTGGAATTCACCGAGCGGATGCTCGCGCAGCAGGCGGAGCAGCCGCGGATCGCAAGGGGCTCGGAATGAATCGGTTCTCGCGGCTGATGGCGATGGGGCTGGTGCTCTTTCTTGCCCTGGGCAGCATGCTGTACATGGCCTACCTGATTGATGAGGCCGCCCGGAAGGGATTCGAGTTCCTCATTGTGGGGCTGTTCGGCCTCGTCGGGATGGGCTTCCTCCTCTTCACGGGGCCGGTCGGGAAGGCCATCGCCGCCATGCTCGAGGGAAGCGGCGTCGATGGACTGTCCGCATCGCGGATGGCGGAGCTGGAATCCCGGTTGGCTGAACTCGAGCATCGCGGTCTGACCAGTGGTGAGGTCGAGCAGGCGTACGCGCGGATCGCCGAGGTCGAGGAGCGGCTGGAGTTCACCGAGCGCTTGCTGGCGCAGCCCCGGATCGGAGAGGCGCGGCATGGCGCGTGACCCGCGGCCGCGGGGCGGGGGCAGTGGCGGGTGGATTGCGCTCGCCGTGTTGGCGGTCTTCGGCGGCTTGATGAAGGCCACCATGGTGCTCGGCCCGGTGTCGGTGCCGATCTGGTTCGCCGTGGTCGGGGGAGGAGCCTTCGTGCTCCGTGGCCCGCTCGGCAAGGCGCTGGCGGCGCGAATCTCCGGCGAACTGCCGGAGGCCACCGGCCCGGCGGAATTGCCCGACGAGCTGTATGCCGAACTGGATGAACTCCGGACTCGCGTGGCCGAGCTGGAGGAGCGGCAGGACTTCTCGGAGCGACTGTTGGCCCGCCGCGAGGAACCGCCGGCGGCGAGGTGAGGTGGCGGCGGGGTGCTTGGCGGGTCTTTTGGGCCCGCACTACGTTTCAGACGTCGCCTGGCGTGTCCGGGCTGGAGGAGTCGCCGATGACCAATCGTGATGATGTGCAGGCCTATCTCGATCGACTCGACTTGCCGGTCGAGTCGGTCGCCGAGGATATGTGGCTGGTCCGCACGGCCGAGGATGCCGAGCTGATCGTCCACTACGCGCCGCCGGTGCTCGTGTTGCGCGTCCGCGTGATGCAGTTGCCGAGCGACTCGGTCCGGGCCGGCGAGCTCTGCCGTCGCCTGCTCGAGTTCAACGCGCGGGAGCTGGTGCATGGCTCGTATGGCGTCGAGGGCGATCACGTCGTCCTGACCGACGCCTTGTTGCTGTCCGATCTCGACTTCAGCGAGTTCGAGGCGAGCGTCGATTCGCTCGCGCTTGCCCTCGCGTCGCATGTGGGCGCCCTCGCGGCGTTCGGGGAGAGGTAATCGCCATGGGGATCTTCGACCGTTTCGCCACGATGCTCCGCTCCAACCTCAACGACCTCATCTCCCGGGCCGAAAATCCCGAGAAGATGCTGAATCAGTTGATCGTGGACATGCGCAGCCAGCTCGACAAGGCGCGTCAGCAGGTGGCCCAGGCGATCGCCGACGAGAAGAAGCTTGAAGCCGATTCGATCGCGATGAAGAAGCAGGCCGAGGACTGGGAGCGTCGCGCGATGCTCGCCGTGCAGGAAGGCCGCGACGACCTCGCCAAGCAGGCCCTGATGCGCTACAACGAGGCGCTGCAGGGCGCCCAGCAGCTGCACGAGACCTGGGCCAAGAGCAAGCAGGAGACCGATTCGCTCAAGGGCTCGCTCCGGCAGCTGAACGAGAAGATCGAGGAAGCCAAGCGAAAGAAGAACATCCTGGTCGCCCGCGCCCGGCGCGCCGAGGCACAGCAGCGCATCCAGGACACCCTCTCCGGCATGGGCGACAAGAGTGCCTTCGAGTCGTTCGAGCGGATGCAGGAGAAGATCGAGAACAACGAGCGCAAGGCGCTCGCCGCCGCGGAGCTCCAGGAGGAGTTCACCGGCGACAAGCTGGCCAAGGAATTCGAGCAGCTCGAGTATCACGGCTCGTCCGACCAGCAGCTGCTTGAACTGAAGGCCAAGATGGGGATGCTCTCGGCCCCGAAGGCCGAGGCACCGAAGCAGCTCGGTCAGGGTGGCGAGACCATCATCACGGAGTCCAGCGGATCGTGACCCCACTGCGCCACCTGATCCTGGCTGATGGTGATTTCGGGCCGCTGACGTCGAAGACGGCGAACTCCATCATCCGCTTCCAGCCCGACCGGGTAGTCGCGGTGCTCGACCGGAAGCACGCGGGGAAGACGTCGCAGGACATCCTCGGTGCGGGTGGCGACATCCCGGTGATCGCCACCATGCACGAAGGACTCGCCCTCGGCGCGAACTCGGTCCTGATCGGGATCGCGCCGGTGGGTGGCCGCCTCCCGGAAGAGTGGCGCGCGTGGCTGCGCGAGGCGCTCGAAGGCGGCTGCAATATTGTCAGCGGGCTCCACACCTTCCTCGGCGACGACCCGCTCCTCGCCGAGGCGGCTCGTACCCACGGTCGCCGGATCGAGGATCTCCGTCGCCCACCCGCCGACCTCCCCGTGGCGTCAGGTCGCGCCAAGGCGACCCAGGCGGTCCGGATCCTCACCGTCGGGACCGACTGCAACGTCGGCAAGATGACGGCACAACTGCGCCTGGTGGACGGCCTCAAGGCCCAGGGGCTCCGGACCAACTTCGTGGCCACCGGGCAGACCGGGATCATGATCGAGGGGTGGGGGATCGCCGTCGACGCGGTGGTCGCCGACTTCATCGCCGGCGCGGCGGAACGGATCACGCTGCAGGGGGCGGAGGGAGCCGACATCGTCCTCGTGGAGGGGCAGGGGAGCATCAACCACCCCGGTTACTCCGGAGTGACCCTCGGACTGCTCCACGGCAGTTGCCCAGACGCGATGATCCTCTGCCACCAGGCCAGCCGGAAGTTCATCGGCGACTACCGGCCCCAGGCGTGGCTGGCCATCCCCCCGCTGAGCGAGTACGTCCGGCTCTACGAGACGATGGCGAGCACGGTGCACCCCTCGCGGGTCATCGGGATCGCCCTGAACACCTACGACCTCGACGACGACGCGGCACGTCGCGCCTGCGTGGAGGCGGCGCGCGAGACGGGGCTTCCCTGCACCGATCCGGTGCGGTTTGACGCCACCCCGTTGGTCGCTGCCATTGCCGGAGTGCGACGATAGCCGATCGGCTGTGTCAGGTAACTGCCGATCAGCTGCGACAGTTTGTGTTGCGCGTTCGCCACATCGCTCCGCCGGGCTAGTTCCAATGGTTTGCTAAGTTGTTGTCTGTAAATGACTTAAATGTGTGCCACCGGGTCATTTCTACTGGCATGGAAGGTGCTCCTAGGCTGGGCAACCCACACCGGAGTTCTGTTTGAAGATGAAGAACCTTGTTTTCGCTCTCTCGGCTGCTGCGCTCGTCAGCGCGGCGCCATTGCAGGCCCAGGCGTTCTCGGGCTTCACGGCCAACAACGACGGCGTCGAATTCTGGGACAACCTCTCGGACGACGGCCTCGCCCTGAACCCGAACAACTGCAACTCGGGCTTTGTCGTCACCGGCGTTGCCCCGACCAGCTGCATCAACCAGCGCCCGAACACCTGGCTCCCGTACACCGGGACCCCGGCCAACGAGTACTGGAACCTCAGCGGCAACTGGGCGCCGATCGTCTTCTCGGGGGGCCGGCACGTACACCCTCGAGTACCTCGGCGGCACCACGAGCGCGGGCTGCACGGCGCCGTGCGTCGGCGGCGACATCGCCGGTGCCAATCTCGATTGGGGCATCTTCGCGACCAACGATCGCTCCACGCTGTATAACTTCAACACCACGTACCCGCTGCCCGCGACGCTGACCGCCGGCGTGTCCTGGGGCCTCTGGGTGAACCTGCTCGGCGGTGGCACGGCGTTCTCCGACACCGATCAGCAGTTCGCGCTCTTCGGCTTCGGTCGCCTCGACCCGACGACCTACATCGCGGGCATCGAAGACAACGGCGCCGGCGACTGGGACTACCAGGACATGATGTTCCGCATCACGGCTGAGGACGGCGGGACGCCGCAGGAAGTCGTGCCGGAGCCGGCCACGATGACGCTGCTTGCGACGGGCCTGGCCGGTATGGCCGCCGCCAAGCGCCGCCGCAACCGCAAGTAACTCCGCACCGTTCTCTGGTAGTGGGTGTCGCAGCGGGTCCGGAATCTTGATTCCGGACCCGCTGCTTCGTTCGGCCCCCCCAACCGACTGGCGCCCGGCCCCCGGACGCCGTACTCTCCCTGAGCGCCTCGCGCGCCAACCACCATCCCTACAATCGCTGCTCCGCCCGCCGTCACCCCACCCGTCTGGAGTGTTGCCATGCGCCGCTTCGTCTGGTCCAGTCCGCTGCTCGCAGTCGCCCTTGCCGTCACACCGCTTGCAGCCCAGGGAGGCGCTGGCGCGCCACCCACCGGACCGATCACCGCCATCCGCGCCGGTCGCCTGATCGACCCGGAGAACGGCAGCATCACCCGGAACGCGGTGATCCTGGTGCAGGGCGGACGCTTCACGGCCGTCGGCACCGACGTCGCCGTGCCGAGTGGCGCCAAGGTGATCGACCTGTCGAAGCTCACCGTGATGCCAGGGTTGGTGGATGCCCACAACCACCTCGCGCTGACCTACAAGGAAGACCCCGAGCGGAACGACTACTACATCACCTACATCAAGGAGTCCTCCGAGTTGCGGGCGATCCAGGCGGCGTCCAACGGGCTCCAGATGCTGAGCGGAGGCTTCACCATCGTGCGCGACCTCGGCAACAACGCCAACTACGCCGACGTCGCGCTCCGCCAGGCGATCGAGGCGGGGTGGCTGCCGGGGCCGACGATGGTGACCTCGGGGTTGATCATCGGGGGCATGGGCGGACAATTCTCGCCAACGCCGACGATGGCGCTCGACCACAACATTGTCTATCCCGAGTACCTCGAGGCCGACACCCACGACGAGATCATCAAGGCGGTGCGCCAGAACGCCCTCTTCGGCGCGCGGGTCATCAAGATCTGCGTCGACTGCAAGCGCTGGGGCTACAGCACCGAGGAGATTCAGCTCTTCATCAGCGAGGCCGCCAAGGCCGGGTTGAAGGTGGCGGGGCACGTGCAGACGGCAGCCGGTGCGCAGCGCGCCATCGACGCCGGCATCTGGTCGATCGAACACGCCTCCGCGCTCAATGACACGCTGCACAAGAAGATGGCTGCCAAGGGGATCTGGCGCGTCGGAACCGAAACCCCCATCACGCTCGTCGGGCACACCAGCGCCGCGGCCTATCAGCGCACGGTGGCCGGGCTGAAGAACGCCTATGAGAACAAGGTGCTGCTCACCTATTCGACCGACGCTGACTATTACGTGCCTGGGAAGACCCGCGGCGAGGTGGCCATCGAGTTCATCAAGACCTGGCAGGATGCCGGCGTGCCGAACGCCGAGGTCCTCAAGGCGCTGACCATCAACGGGTACAAGGTCAGTGAATTGGAGACGCGCCGGGGGCCGATCAAGCCGGGGATGGCCGCTGACCTGATCGCGTTGTCGGAGAATCCGCTCGAGTCACTCGACGCGCTGCGCGACGTGCAGTTCGTCCTGAAGGATGGGCTCGTGTACAAGCAGGGCGGAGTGATTCTGGTGGGTGAGTTCCTGCATGGCGGGCCCCAGAACGGCCGTCGCGCCGCAACGCCTCCGCCGGCCGCACCCGCCGCGCCAGCGCCGCGCCGGACGGGCGGTCTCTAGCGCGCCGTCGACACGCCGCTCGCCGACCGGCGCTTACCCCATCGCCTGGAGCCGAGCAACGCGCTCGGCCATCGGCGGATGGCTCGCCATGAGGTTGCCGAGCGCGCCCCGCAGGCGCTGCACCCGCTGGTCACCTGGGTCGACGATGCAGAGGTGGGTGGCCGCACGCCCGATGCGATGCGTCGGCGCGCTGGCGTCGTCGAGCTTGGCCAGCGCAGAGGCAAGGGCGCCAGGGTTCCTGGTGTACTGTGCCGCCGTGGCGTCGGCGAGGAATTCCCGCTTGCGCGAGATGGCCATCGCCACCAGGCGTGAGACCAGTGGGGCGATCAGCAGCGTCAGCACCCACACCAGCACCAGCACCACGGCAACGCCGGCATTGCGGCCCCCGCTCCGTCGCGCGGCGACGCCGCCCATCGTCCGCGCAGCGGTGCTCCCGCTCCGCCCTGAATGCCAGAGGAAGCGCCCGAGGCCGTCGCTCAGGAGGGCGATCGCCCCGACCATCGCCGCGACCAGTGTCATGAGGCGGGTGTCGTACCGCGCGACGTGCGCCATCTCGTGCGCCACGACGGCCTGCAGTTCGTCGCGGTCGAGCCGAGTGAGGAGCCCCTCGGTCACGGCGATCGAGGCGTGCTCCGGATCGCGGCCGGTGGCAAAGGCGTTCGGGTCGTCGTCCGGGACGATCCACAGTTTCGGGCGCGGGAGGCCGCTCGCGATCGACATTTCGTCGACGACATTCACGAGGCGTTGCTGCTCGGGGGTGACGGCGTTCACCAGCTCCATCGCCCGGGTGGACCAGAGGATCTGCTTGTCGCCGTTGCGCCAGGCAGACCAGGCCACACCCGCCGCCACCAGGGTGATCCCGATCCCGATCACGGGGATGCGGTGCTGATAGCCGTTGCTGGCATCGGCGGTGGAGAGCATCAGCGCGACATCGCCGCCGAAGCCGAGCCACGCAAAGAATCCGATGAAACCGATCAGCAACCACGACGACTTCCGCCGGTTCTCCTCCTGCTGGCTGAAGAGATCCCGGCGAACGCGTCCACTGCTGACTGCTGGAATCACCGGAGGGAGATGTCGACCTTGGGCACGGCGCGTTCCCCGGGATCGGTGATCTCCCACAGCTCGACGATGGAGGCCTTGGCGAGACTCGCCACCAGCGACGTCGGAAACTGCTGCTGCGCGACATTGTAGGTCGTGGCCACGTCGTTGTAGTGCTGGCGGGAGAAGGCGATCCGATTCTCGGTCGAGGTCAATTCCTCCTGCAACTGACTGACGTTGGCCAGCGACTTGAGGTCGGGGTACGCCTCGGCCACCGCGAAGAGCCGACCGAGGGCCTGCGTCAGCTCACCTTCGGCCTGCGCCACCTCCTTCACCCCCGTCGCACCGACCGCGCGGGTCCGTGCCGTGATGACGGCGTCGAGCGTCTCACGCTCGAATTGCAGCGCCCCCTTCACGGTGTCCACCAGATTCGGGATGAGGTCGTGACGGCGCTTGAGCTGCACGTCGATCTGTTTCCAGCCATTCTGTACCTGGCCCTTGAGCGCAACCAGGCGATTGAATGCCGTGATGAGCCAGAGAAAGAAGGCGGCGATCAGACCGAAGAAGATCACGGTTCCCATCGGTGCTCCGGAGCCAGAGTGGTTGTTGCGTGACCGCCCCAAGAGTATCGGCGCAGCGAGGCATCGCGCCAGCCGGGGTGATGCCCCGGGCAGACGTCATCGCCCCCCGTAGGGCCGGGGCGGCAGCGACTTGAAATAGGCAAAGAGGGCGGCGGTCTCGTCGTCGGTGAATTCGCGGCTGATCTTGATCGGCATCGCCACCGAATCCATCACGACGCCTTCGGGGAGTTGCCCGATGCGCATGGCGGCACGGAAGTCACTCAGTGACCACCGGCCAATCCCGCTCGCGCTGTCCGGCGTCAGGTTGCGGGATGGTGCCATCGCGACGCCCCCGGGGATCTCGCCACCGGAGAAGGTCTCGCCGTGGCAGCCGCGGCAACCGCCGGCGAGGTATTCGCCGTAGGCCACCGTCGGCCCGATCGGCACCGAGGCCGGCCGCGGCGCCGTGTGGTCGATCCGCTCCGCCGTCACCAGCGGCAGGCTCCCCATCACCAGCATCACCCGCCCCAGCAGTCCGACGGTCGTCGCGGGGAACTCCGCATCAATGCGCGGCCGGGACTTGAGCCAGGCGATCAGTGCGCCGAGGTCGCGATCGTTGAGGCGCTGGTAGTTCTGCGACGGCATGAAGAGGAGGCCACGACCGTCCGGGGCCACCGCGTGACGAATCGCCCGGACCCAGTCGGCGTCGCGATAGCGCGCCCCTGCGCCACCTGCACCCGGGGTGAGGTTGCGGGCATAGAGCCGAACCACTCCTGGCGCGTCCATGAAGAGACGGCCAGCGAGGTCCGAGCCATGGCACCCGTCGCAGCCCTGGAGCGCGGCGATGTGTCCGCCATACGCGATCGAGAGGGAATCGGTGGGAACGGCGACAACGTCAGCGGGAAAGGTCCAGCGGCGGTCGAGGCGTGCGCTGCTGGTGAAATAGGTGTAGCCGAGCGCGATCGCCGCGACGGCCACCAGCAGGAGGAAGAGGCCGATGATCCAACGGGCAATGCGCTCGAGCGTCACTTGCCCGGGATCAGGGTCGCCGGGATGGAGGCCAGGAAGCCGAGGAATTGCCCGCCGAGCTTCATCGCGATGCCGATCACGGGGGTACCGACGGCCGCGAAGATCAGGGCCGCATCGGTCATCACCAACGGCTTGGTCCAACGATCGACGAAGCGGCGATCACGGGTGCGCCACAGCGCGATCACGAACGTCGCATTCACGACGAAGAAGAGCGCCAGAGCGACCGAGGCGATGGTGCCGAGGGCGGCATCGATCCATGGCATGGCGAGAGTCTCCGCGGGGAGAGGGAGCGCAGCATTGACTGGCGAGGGGAAGGCGTTTCACGGGTGAAACACCTTCCCCAAGGTAGCCTCCCTCCCTCCCGGCGCAAGGTAGCGCGCCGTGGCGGTTCTCAGGGTCGCTGGGTGCCGGTTGGAATGAATTCGAGATCGCGGGTTGTCGTCCGATCCGAGTAGACCGGCAGTCCCTCGAAACGACTGATCCCGTAGCCGTCCTTGGACAGGACCAGCGTCACCAACCCCACGGAGACGTTACGCAAAGCGTAATGGCCGACGCTGTCGCTCAACGCGTAGTAGGGAGTCCCCTCGATCGCGATCCGCGCGCCCGCCACTGGTCGACGCTGACCATCGCGGATTGTCCCCTGGACGAGGCCCACCGTCGTATCCCGAACCATTGAGCGGCGCTGCGTCGGGACGCCGTCGACGTAGGTGTTCTCGCTGCCCGGGTGCAGCCACTGGCCCGGGGTGGGCCGGACTCCCTCGTTGAGCACGACGGTGCGGGAAATATCGCCGACCGCGAGCTTGTCGACATAGCTCCCGTCACCGTGCTCGGGCACCGCAATCGGGCATTTTGTGGCAGCCACCGGCAGGTTCGCTGGCTGCGGTCGCGCGGCATTGCCGACCATCCTCGCCGGTGGTAGCCCCCCGGTCTCCGAGATGGTCACCTTCGCTGCTTCGAGGGTGACGTCCTGCGTGATCGTCCCGTTGGGCGGCAGTCGAAGCCCCGACACGAGCCCCGCCTTGTAGCCGATATACGTCACGCGGACGCTGATGGTATCTGGTGGCAGCCGGAGGAACGCGAAGCGCCCCTCGGCATCCGAAATCGTGGAGAGACCCAACCCGACGACGACGACGCGCGCCCCCGGCAACGGGGAACCGGGCGCGTCAAACACCTGCCCCTGCAGGCAGGCGGTGCCGGTTTGTGCGCCGGCCGGCGCAACCGCAGTCAGCGTGGCAAGCATCAACACCAAACGAGTCTGGGACATGGCAGCCCTCCTGAGGGTGGGGACGCGCGGTATGGGGGATCCCAAGGTGACGCCTCCCCCGGCATCTGCAGCACGCCCGCTTCATGTCTGCATTGCCCCAAAGCTTCCGCTGGTCGCCAAGGGGCTGCTCCCAAGCTACCCACGACCCGGCCATGCGGTGGCACCACCGCTCTGAAGGAATCCACAGTGCGCGCCTCCCCCGGCGGCCAGCCAGGAGCGCTCCATCTCCTGCGCCATGCGCGGCACTGCACCCGCCGGCTTCTACGAACTCATGCGCTCGCGGTAGCGAGCGAGGAACGCCGCCAGCCGCCCGATCGCGTCGCGCAGGACCGCCTCCTCGGGGAGGAAGACCAGTCGGAAGTGGTCGTTGGCGATCCAGTGGAAGCCCGTGCCCTGCACGATCAGCAAACGCTCCTCGGCCAGCAGGTCGTAGGCGAACTGCTGGTCATCGGCGATCGGGTAGATCGCCGGATCGAGACGCGGAAAGAGGTAGAGCGCGGCCTTCGGCTTGACCGCAGTGACGCCGGGAATCTCCGAGAGCAGCGCGTGCGCGAGGTCACGCTGGCGTTGCAGGCGGCCTCCTGGCGCGACCAGCGGCGCAATCGAACAGTCGCCCTCCAGTGCGGCCTGAATGGCGATCTGCCCCGGGGTGTTCGAGCAGAGCCGCAGCGACGCGAGCATCGTCAGCCCTTCGACGTAGTCCCGCGCGGCCGCGCGATCGCCCGAGACGATCATCCAGCCAGCACGGAAGCCGCACGCGCGATAGTTCTTCGACAACCCGTTGAAGGTGAGGACCAGCACGTCGTCGGCGAGCGACGCGACACTGGTGTGCGCGTGGCCGTCATACAGCGTCTGATCGTAGATCTCGTCGGCGAGCACGACCAGGTTGTGCTCTCGCGCGATCTGCAGGAGCTCGCGGAGCATTGACTCAGGGTAGAGGGCACCTGTCGGATTGTTCGGATTGCACACGAAGATCGCCCGGGTGCGCGGCGTCACCTGACGGCGGATATCATCGAGGTCCGGCAACCAGTCGGCCGCCTCATCGCAGCGGTAGTGGACCGGCACTCCGCCGGCGAGGCCGACCAGCGCGGTGTAGAGGGGATAGTCGGGCGTCGGGATCAGGACCTCGTCACCATCGTTCAGCAGGGCGTTGATGGCCACCTGGATGAGCTCCGAAACGCCATTGCCGAGGTAGACATCGTCGGCCGTCACGCCGGCGATGCCCTTGGTCGCGGCGTAGTGCGCGACCGCCTCCCGCGGCGCCAGCAGTCCCTTGCTGTCGGTGTAGCCGGCCTCCTGCGGGAAGCGCGCGATCATCGCCGCGACCATCGCGTCGGGAGGCTGCAGGCCGAAGGCCGCCACGTTGCCGATGTTGAGCTGGATGATCGACTCCCCTGCGGCCTGCATCCGGCGCGCCTTGTCGAGCACGGGGCCTCGGATGTCGTAGGCGACGGTGGCGAGCTTGGCGGATTTGCGGTGGGACATCACGGGGCGGGGCTCCGGGGAGTGGAGGACGGCGTGGAAGATGGGCCCGGACCGGCGACGTTGCGAGTGGAGACAGGTGGCGGGGCAATTGCCGCCCGGGGCGGTACCTTTGGGAGGTCCAGTACCCCCACCGTGAGCCCCTCCCAATGCGCCTCTTCCGATTGCTCGCCCTGCTAACCCTCGGTCTGCCGTCGCTCGGCCACGCGCAGGCAATCCGCGGTCGCGTCGTCGACGCGGCGCAGGGGCTCCCGATCGCCGGCGCCCTCGTCGAATTGCAGGACAGCGCCGGACGGGTGCTGCGGCGCACGATTGCCTCCCCGACCGGTGCCTACCAGCTGGTCGTGCCGCGACCGGCCGCTTATCGCGTGCGGGTCGCCGCAATCGGCTTCACGATCCATCCGGTCATGGTGGCGCGGATCGGCGCGGCGAGCATCGCGCTCCCCGATTTCCGCCTCGAACCGGCGGTGACGATTCTCCCCGACGTGGTGGCCGCCGGGAAACGTCGTGCCTGCGGGCCGGACATCATGGCGGATCCCCTCCTCGGACGCCTCCTCGAGGCGGGGCAGGCGGCGCTCACCCAGATCGAGGCGACGCTCGAGGTCGGGACCGAGTTTCCCTTTCAGGAGGTGGCGACCCGGACGGTCGTGACCGCGACGGTTGACTCGGTGCGTGCCGATACGACAACGGGCATCCTCGCCGGCTGGCCGCTCCAGAGCATCGACCCCGAGACGCTCCGCCGCGACGGCTTCTCGCGCGTGCTCGCTCCCGCGGAGGGGGTCGGCCGGGTGTACTACGGTCCGGACCTGCGCGTGCTCTTTGCCGACTGGTTCCTGGACGGCCACTGCTTCTCCTTCTCGCGGGATGTGCGGGACGCAGCCGCGGGGGTGATCCGCGTCCGCTACGAGCCGCGCGCCCGGACCGGGCTGGTCGACATCTCGGGCGAGCTCGTGCTCGATGTCTCGACCCTGGCGCTGCGCGAACTGACCTTCGCGCATGAGAACCTCCCCGCGTTCATGCCGAAGGGGAGCGCCGGCGGCAGGATCGCGTTCGCCCTGCAGGAGGGTGATGGCTGGCTGCCGGTGCGCTGGGAGATCTACGCCCCCATGGAAATGGCGACGGTCGGGATGAGCAGCCAGCGTGATCTGGTCGTTGCGAGTCGCGCCCCCGCCATGACGATTCATGGCGAGGTCCGAGGGCGCGTCGTGCTGGTTGGGACCATCGTCCCGCCTCCCCCACCATGACCTCACGCGCGATGCGCCTGCTTCGACTGTTGCTGCTGCTCGCCCTCGGGCAGCCGTCGCTCGGCCACGCGCAGGCGATCCGCGGTCGCGTCGTCGACGCCGTCCAGGGGTTGCCGGTGGCAGGAGCGCTCGTCGAGTTGCAGGACAGCACCGGGCGTGCCCTCCAGCGTGGCGTGAGTTCGCCGAGCGGGAGCTTTCGCTTCGTCACCGCCGGGCCGGCGATGTACCGCGTGCGCATCGCCGCGATCGGCTACACCATGCGCCCCGTGGACGCTGTGCGGGTGACCGATGCCGATGCGGTCATGCCCGACGTCCGCCTCGAACCGGCCGCCACGATTCTCCCGGATGTCATCGCCGCCGGGAAGCGACGTGCCTGCGGTCCCGACATCCTCGCTGATCCGCTCCTGAGCCGGTTGCTGGAAGGTGGCCGCGCCTCCCTGACGTTGATCGAGGCGACCCTCGGCGTCGGGGCACGATTCACGGTGCAGGAAGTGGTGACGCGAACGGTGGACCTCTCGCGCGGCACGACAGTGCGCGCCGATACCTCCCGCCGGCAATTGACGGCCTGGCCCCTGCAGAGCGTCGATCCCGAGACTCTCCGCCGCGAGGGCTTCTCCCGGCAGCTCACGCCGGAGGAGGGGCGAGGTCGAGTGTACAACGGCCCCGACCTGCGCGTCCTCTTTGCCGACTGGTTCATCGATTCCCACTGCTTCTCCTTCAACCTGAACGACAAGGACGAGGCAGCCGGGGTCATCCGGGTCAAGTACGAACCGCAGGGCAAGTCGAAGCTGGTCGACGTCTCCGGCGAGCTGGTGATTGATGCCGCCAATCTGGCGCTTCGCGAGTTCTCCTTCGTGCATCGCAACCTTCCGAAGCACATCAAGGAAGGGAAGGCGGGCGGGATGATCGCGTTTGCCCGGCTGGAGAGTGGTGCCTGGCTGCCGGTGCGGTGGGAGATCTTCGCGCCGATCGAATCGAACGCCGTGACCTATCCCACGGGTCGCTCGATCGTGATCAGCGGCGGTCGCCCGGTCTCCCCCCGTCCGATCATCAGGCCGATCGTCAACGGCAGCGTGCAGCTGACCGGCGCCCTGCTCGACGTCCGAGGCAACTGAGTGATCCTCTCCCTCGCGCTCGGTGTCCTGCTGCAGGCCACTCCCTTCACGCCGATGGAATACCCGGGCGCCGACCCCGCGCTGGGGGAGCAGGTCCGCGCGCGCTGCCCACTCCCCACGACGCTCAACCGCGTGGCCCTCGTCGCCAACGAAGAACGTCTCGCAGGCCGAGTCCGCGACGCACGGCGCGCCGTCACCGGTGCGCAGTGGCGCGACCTTGCCTGTGGCCGGGCGCTGTTGCAGCTCATCGACGCCCCGTCGGCGCGTGGCAGCCACCAGATGAGTCCGGGGACCTCGTGGGGCGCGGGGGCGATCGACGCCGCACTCCGCGCCTTGGCGCTCTCGCCATCCGATGAATCGGCGATCACGTTGCTCGCCCTGCTGACCACGGCGAACGCCGAGCCGGAGGAGTTGCCCCGGCTGACGGCGTTGATGCGGACGGCTGTCGACTCGGGCGTCCGCATCCCCGTCGTGCTTCGTGCCTGCAGCGACTTCGCGGTGCGGAGCGGCGATGGGGCCAGTGCCCACGCCTGTGCCGACGCCGGACTGCGCGCCGGCATCGATTCGACCTGGCACCTGTTGCGACTCGCTCGGCAGGCCTTCCTCGAGGGCGATTCGCTGGGTGGCGTGGCACACTTCATCGACGGCGCGGGGGCGGCACGTGACTCGCTGGCCCAGCTCGATGTCGACTGGCACCTGCAGTGGTTCCTCTCGCCGGCGGAGCGTGCGGCGTGGAGCGAAGTGGACGATTCCAGCCGTGCCACCTGGGTGCGCGATCGACTGATCGAGCGCGACGTGCGCGATGGGAGGCCGCCAGGGAGTCGACTGGCGGAACACTTTGCACGACTCGAACATGTCGAGAAGAATTTTCGACTATCGATTCCAGCTGGTTTGCGTGAGGGTGCGCGGTCCAGCTCGAACAGTTTCCAGGCCTACGATCTCAGCGGCAATCGGGCCGACACGACACGATGGAACGAGTATCGCCGCTGGCAGGTCGACTTCGACGATCGTGGCGTGATCTACATGCGTTTTGGTGCCCCCGACAAGGTGGCGGTCAACGCTCCCAAGCCGGGATCCCAGGCCTACATGAGCTGGCGGTACGACGTGGACGGGACGCCGATGTTCGTGACGTTCGGTGAAGTCGATCACGACGGGAGCGCGGGTGCCACCACGTTGATGACCGGCATCTACGGGACGTGGCAGTGCGGCCTCGACCAATGGCGCTGCAGCCTGGCGAGCGGGCCGAGGCCGAATGCCGGTCCCGCCAGAACAACGGCAGCGGCTGCGCGAGGCCGATCGCGAGTACATCGGGATCGCCACGACCAAGGACGACAACTCGCCACCGAGCCAGAAGACAATCCACACCGTGGCGCAGTTCGCGCAGCTCTGGGATCCGGTGAGTGAGGAGCCGCTGGCAGTGATTGCGTACGGTCTGCGGTTGCGCGACCTCCAGGTGCTGAAGGACAGCGCCGGAAGGGAAACCGCCCGCGTGGTGCTCGCCCTGGCGCGGTGGCATCCGCTCACTGCGGAGTGGAAGGAGGATTCCCTGACGCGGGACTTCGCCGTGCCGAAGGAGCGGAGCGACGAGACCCACCTGACCGGCTTCGCGACGCTGGCCGGTGTCGGTGGCGTCGGCAGCTGGGGGCTCACGGCGGCGCAACCGGATCGTCGGTGGGGGCGTGCCTACGGCACGGCCGTGCCGAATCGGGTGGATGCAGTCGCCCTCTCCTCCCTCATCGTCGCACCGGAGTCGCGTGGGCTCTCCTGGGTGCTTCGTTCGGAGCGGATCTATCTCTCGCCCGGTGGCACGATCACGCGGGGCGAGCCGCTGCATCTCTTCTACCAAGTCCGTGCGCAGGGGGCGATCGCCCTGGCTGTCACGACGATCGAGGTGCGCAGCGTTGCCGAGGGGGCCGAACAGCCGGCCGCGATTCAGGTCTCCTTTACCGGCGAGTTGCCTGACGGTGTGACCGGCGTGAACCGCGTCCTCGACCTCTCGCAACTGAAGCCGGGCCGGTATGCAATGGAAGTCCGCGTTGGCGACAAGACCGGCGCGTTGCTGGCGCGCCGGACGGTGATCCTCGACCTGGAGTAGCGCCCATGCCCCGCGCCATGTCGCTCCGCCTTGTCACTGCCCTCACCGCGGCCCTGGCCACCGGCGCGCCCGGGCAGGGCTTGGACGCGCCGCGCCTGCTCGGCTGGGATTCGACGTTGATCGCGTCCTCGGCGGTCGCCGCGCTGCCTGCGGCACCGGCCGGGAGTGGCGCGACCGCGGACCTGGCCGAGACGCTGTGGCGGTTGCGGCGCGGCGAGTTGTCCGCCGATCGACGCGAACTGGCGCTGGCGTTGCGACGCGCCACGCTCACGGAGAAACAGCAGCGCGACGCGCCCTGGGGCTACTACCTCTCGGCGCGCGCGCTGCTCGCCCTCTGGCGAGCGGGCGCACCCGCCACGGCCAACGAGGGGCAGTTCGACGGTGAGGCCTACGCCGATGCCATCTGGCGGCATCTGCACGCAGCCCTCGAGCGGCAGCCTGATTTCCCTCCCGCACGGCGCATGGCGCTCGACCTCCTGCTCGCGGGCGGCGACCGGAGCCTCGGGCGCGACCAACGTCGGGCGCTCGACGTGCTCACCCGTGCCGTCCCACGCGATCCCGATCTCCTCCTCATCCGGGGCCGTGAGCTGCGCCGCAAGGGGGAGCTCGACAGCGCCCTGGTGCGTTTTGGCGAGGCCGCCCACGACGGTGGCGACGCCGGACGCGCCCAGCTCGAGCGCGCGCGCACGCTCATGGCCCTCGGCCGGCCCGCCGAGGCTGCAGCCGCCTACTGGGCTGGCGTTCAGCGCGTCACGCCGGCGACCCGCGAAGCCTATCGTTTCGACCTTGCGTGGATCCTCGTCGGCGACACCCTCGCGACCTTCGATGCGGTCCCGGATGTCGCGGTGGCCCCGTGGCTCCGGCGGTTCTGGGCCGAACGCGACGCCGCCGCCGCGAATCTCCCCGGCGAGCGCCTCGAGGAACATCTCCGCCGCTGGGTCAAGGCGTTCCGCGATTATCGCGTCTTCATCCCCGAGCGTCGCACCCAGTTCCGCCGAGTCGAGTACCTCTTCGAGGGCCTCGATCAGTGCATCGGCAGTGACGCCGCGCTGTACGAGACCCTGGCGCGGATGCAACCGACGCTCCCCGGCGACGTGCGCGCGCTCGAGCCGCTGCTCGATCATCGCGGCCTGATCTACCTGCGTCATGGCGAACCGATGCGGCGCATCGTCGGCGGCCTCGGGGGCACCGGGGACTCGATCATGCCGCTCGACAGCACCAACTCGTTCTCCTCCTCAAGCCTCTTCCGCGAACGACGGCTCAGCACGCGCGCCGAACTGGAGGACGAGACGCGGCTCAAGATGCGACAGAACGAATCGTGGCTCTACTGGTTCGAAGGGGGCTGGCGGCTGCTGCACTTCCGCGGCAGTGACGCGCTCGGTTCGATGGCGCCAACGACGCTGTCGGGCTACCTGCCGGTCAACGGCTACTTCGGTGAATGGCAGCGGCGCGGCACGTTGATGCCCGAGTACGCGGCGGCGGCGGCGCGCATGGCGATCGAGCGCACGATCGTCGAGAAGAGCTGCATCCAGGCCGTCACCTTGGCCATTCGGAAGAGTCGGGACGATGCCCATACCGGGACCAGCAGCGATTCCGACACGCCGCTGATCCGTGAGCCGTGGAACGCCGTGCTGCAGAGCTTTGCCGTCGGCACCACGCGAGACGGCACGGCGCGCGCGCTGGTCACCTTCGCGATTCCACGCGCGCCGCTCGCGGTCGAGACCGACGCAGCCGGCCGACGGGTCACGCCGGTGCAGTTCCGGGTCGTGGCGTACGAAGCAAAGAGCGGTGCGACGGTCGTGCTGGACACGCTGCGCCGGTTCGTCTCGCCGAGCGGCGCGGCAGCGCGCGAGAACCTCAGCGGCTGGCTGGAACTCCCGCTCACCGCCGGGACGTGGCAGGTGGCGGTGCGGCTCTCGCAGCACGGCGACACCGTCGGGGCCTTCGGCCTGCAGCGCGGCCTGGTCGTGCCGGAGGCGACGCTCGCGATCAGCGACATCCTCACCGGCGTCGCCAACTCGCCGACGCGCTGGCCCGGCGACGGCGTCGGCTTCCCGCTGAACACCCTCGGCACCTGGCCGAAGGGTGGCACCGTCGAGCTGTACTATCAGGTGCACGGCTTGACGGAGGGCACACCCTATCGGACGACGCTGGAGGTTCGCCCGATGTCCGGTCGGACGGAGCGGCTGGTCCGCCTGGTGAGCACCGATCGCGCCACCGGACCGCTGACGCCGATCCGTCGCAGCCTCGCACTGGGCAAGCTGCCCGCCGGCCGCCACTGGCTCACCGTGACGGTTGAGGAGGGGGGGCGGACGGTCAGCGTGCGCCGGGCGATCGTGGTGATCGACCCGTGAGGGGGGGGCGCCGTTGACCCGCCCCCCTCGGGTGGACAAGTTGCCGGGATGAATCGGCTCGTCCCCACTGTCCTCTTCGACCTGATGGCCTCGGTCGAACGCGTGCTGTCGCTCTTCGGCGTCAAGCTGGAGGAGTTCCGCGCCGCTGGCGTGAAGGTGCTGCTCCTCTGGGTGGCGGCCTTCATCGCGTGGCGCGTCGTGCTCGTCGTCGCCGACCGGATCGTCATCGCGGCCGACGACGGCGACGACACCCGCCTCTCGTCGCACGAGAAGCGCGCGCAGACGATCGCCGAACTGTTGCGCGGCGTGGGGAAGATCGTGATCGTCCTGTTCACGATCGTGCTGACGCTGAATCAGTTCATCGACATCACCCCGTTGCTCGGCGGGGCCGGCATCCTCGCCCTTGCCGTCTCCTTCGGGTCGCAATCGCTGGTCAAGGACGTCATCAGCGGTTTCTTCATCCTGGTCGAGAACCAGTTCGCCGTCGGCGACGTGATCGAGGTGGCGGCGAAGACCGGCACGGTCGAGAAGATGACGCTGCGGGTGGTGATGCTGCGCGACATGGAGGGGACGCTGCACATCGTCCCCAACGGGCAGATCACGACGGTGAGCAACCGGACCCGCGGCTGGTCGCGCGCCGTGGTCGACATCGGCGTCGCCTACGACGCCGATGTCGACGCGGTGCTCGCGATCCTCCGCGACGAGGCGAAGCGATTCGGCGAGTCCGACACCTGGGTGCCGAAGCTCGACGGGATGCCCGAGGTGGTGGGCGTGCAATCGCTGGGTGACAACGCGGTGACGATCCGCGTCCTGCTTCGCACCCAGCCCGGCAACCAATGGGAGGCGGGGCGGGAATTCCGGCGCCTCGCCAAGATCCGTCTCGATCGCGAAGGGGTGGAGATTCCCTTCCCGCAGCGGACCGTCCATGTCCGCCACCATGGCGCGGCGCCGGATGATCCGGCCACCCGCGCTGCGATCACCGATGCCGCCGCGGGGGGCGCGTGACACTCCGGCTCTACAACACGATGACGCGGTCCGTCGAGGACTTCGTCCCGCTTCAGGCGCCCCACGTCTCGCTCTACACCTGCGGGCCGACGGTCTACAACTACGCGCACATCGGCAACTTCCGGACGTTCCTCTTCGAGGACGTGCTGCGCCGCTGGTTGGCAGCATGCGGCTTCGACGTCTTCCACGTGATGAACCTCACCGACGTCGACGACAAGACGATCCGCGGCGCGGCGGCGGCCGGGGCGTCGCTGGCCGACCATGTGGTGCGCTTCATCGACGCCTTCCGCGAGGACTGCGGGTACCTCCGCCTCCTGCCGGCGCATGTCTATCCGCGCGCCACCGAATACGTCGCGCCGATGATCGCGTTGGTGGAGTCGCTGCTGGCCAAGGGCGTCGCCTACAAGGGTGACGACGGCTCGGTGTACTTCGCGATCGCCCGCTATCCGGCCTACGGCAAGCTCTCGCGGCTCGACACGCGCGAGCTGCAGGCGGGCGCCGGTGGTCGCACCCTCGCCGACGAATACGCGAAGGAGGATGCGCGTGACTTCGTCCTCTGGAAGGCCGCACGCGACGAAGACGAAGCGGTCGGCGCCGCCTGGGATGCGCCATTCGGCCGCGGTCGGCCAGGGTGGCACCTCGAATGCTCCGCGATGGCGCTCGACCTGATCGGGAAACAGCTTGGCACCGATGTGCTCGACATCCACGCGGGCGGCATCGACCTCGTCTTCCCGCACCACGAGGATGAGATCGCGCAGAGTTGCGCCCACACCGGCAAGCCGGACTTCGCGCGCGTCTGGATGCATGGCGAGTTCCTGACGATGGCCGGCACCAAGATGTCGAAGCGCTTCGGCAACATCCTCACGGCCCGCGACCTGCGCGAGGAGAAAGTCGACGCCGGCACGGTGCGCCTGCTGCTGGCAACGACCCATTACCGCGCCCCGCTCGACTTCACCGATCAGGCGCTGGATTCGGCGCGCGAGGGGTCGCGCCGCCTCGGCGCCGTGGCCGCGCGCCTCGCCCAGCTGCCGGCGTCGGCTGGCAGTCCGGCATACGAGGCGGTCGGCGCCACCCTCGCGGCCGACTTTGCGACCGCCATGAACGACGACCTCAACACCCCGCGCGCGTTGGCGGCGCTGTTCGAGGCCGCGCGGGAAGGGAATCGACTCCTCGACGCCGGTGAGCAGCCCGGACCGGCCTTCCGGGCAGCGTGGGCCAAGGCGACGGATGTGCTGCAGGTCCTCCCGACACCGGCGGCGGGGTTCAGCCTGCCGGCGACCGGAGCCACCAGCGCCGGCGACCTCGAGGAGGCAGTGCCAGCGGATCAGGCGGCCCAGCAGGCGTGGGCGTTGGGTTGGGCGGGGCGTCGGTTGACCGCCAAGCAAACCCGAAACTTTGCCGAAGCCGACCGGATTCGCGGGCTCCTGGCGGAGGCGGGCTGGGACGTTCGGGACAACCGGGACGGGACGGCCGAGGTGCAGCGCCGATAAGGCCCCGTTGACGTTGCTTTCCGAGGCAGGTAAGTTGAGGGTCTGTCGGTCGAACGGCCTTTTTTTGTAGGCTGACGTAGCTCAGTTGGTAGAGCACCCGATTTGTAATCGGGCGGTCGTGGGTTCGATCCCCTCCGTCAGCTCCAGCGGCGAGGGTAGGGCAGAAGACGGTGGGGTGGCCGAGTGGCTAATGGCAGCAGACTGTAAATCTGCCGGGCTACGCCCTACGTAGGTTCGAATCCTACCCCCACCATGTGGTACCGAAGTCGGCGTACGGATGACCCGATGCGGGTGTAGCTCAGTTGGTAGAGCATCAGCCTTCCAAGCTGAGGGTCGCGGGTTCGAGTCCCGTCGCCCGCTTGCTCACGTAGCTCAGTTGGCAGAGCACATCCTTGGTAAGGATGAGGTCACCGGTTCGATCCCGGTCGTGAGCTCTGAGTGACCGTCGAGCCACGAGGGTTCGGGCGGACAATACGGCAGGACGGGGCGTGCCAAGTGGACGCCCAAGGCACGCCGGGCAGGCGGGGCGAGGTTCCCGCGCCCGGCGCGTCGTGTCAGGGCGAAGCAGGCAGGTCGCCGCGATTCGCGCGAAGGCAGTTGTTGTAGGGGCGCAGCATGTCGTGCCCCCCACGTGCGGTTTGCAGGACGGATTGGAGGGGCGCAGCATGCTGCGCCCATACTGGCGAAGACCACCACGCTGTAGCGGAGATCGGGACATGGCCAAGGCAAAGTTTGACCGCAGCAAGCCGCACGTGAACGTCGGGACGATCGGTCACGTCGACCACGGCAAGACGACGACGACGGCGGCGCTGACGAAGGTCTCGGCCGACAAGGGCTTCGGGACGAAGTACGTGGCGTACGACGAAGTGGCGAAGGCGTCGGAATCGCAGGGGCGTCGTGACTCGACGAAGATCCTGACGATCGCGACCTCGCACGTCGAGTACGAGACGGCGAACCGCCACTACGCGCACGTCGACTGCCCGGGGCACGCCGACTATGTGAAGAACATGATCACGGGGCCGCGCAGATGGACGGCGCGATCCTCGTGGTGTCGGCCGTGGACGGCCCGATGCCGCAGACCCGCGAGCACATCCTCCTGGCGCGCCAGGTGAACGTGCCGAAGGTCGTGGTGTTCCTGAACAAGTGCGACCTGGTCGACGACGCGGAGCTGCTCGACCTGGTCGAGCTCGAGGTCCGTGAGCTGTTGACGCAGTACCAGTTCGACGGCGACAACGCGCCGGTGATCCGGGGCTCGGCGATCAAGGCGATCGAGGGCGATCCGGTGTGGGTCGAGAAGATCCAGGAGCTGTACGACGCGCTGGACACGTACATCCCGGAGCCGATCCGCGAGACCGACAAGCCGTTCCTGATGCCGGTCGAGGACGTGTTCTCGATCACCGGCCGCGGCACGGTGGCGACGGGCCGGATCGAGCGCGGGCAGGTCAAGGTGCAGGAAGAGGTCCAGCTGGTGGGCTTCGGGGCGGAGAAGAAGGCGATCGTGACGGGCGTCGAGATGTTCCGGAAGCTGCTGGACTCCGGGATGGCGGGCGACAACGTCGGGTTGCTGCTCCGGGGCGTGGACAAGAACGAAATCGAGCGCGGGATGGTGCTGGCGAAGCCGGGATCGGTGAAGCCGCACACGGAGTTCGAGGCCGAGGTCTACGTGCTGGGCAAGGATGAAGGGGGCCGTCACACGCCGTTCTTCAAGGGCTACCGGCCGCAGTTCTACTTCCGCACGACGGACGTGACGGGGTCGGTGGAGTTGCCGGCGGGGGTGGAGATGGTGATGCCGGGCGACAACATCCAGATGACGATCACGTTGATCACGCCCGTGGCGATGGACGAGGGCTGCGCTTCGCGATCCGCGAGGGTGGCCGCACGGTCGGCGCCGGGGTCGTGACGAAGATCTTGAAGTAGGCTGCAGGGGCCCGCAGGGCGCCGCATGGGCAGCCATACGGGCGCCGGATGCGGCGCCCGCGAGCAGGCCCAGGCACGGAGTAGCAATGACGGATCAGGACACGCAGGTCGCGACGGTCTCGACAGGAAAGCTGGCTTCGGCTCAGGGATTCCTGCTCGACACCCGCGCCGAGATGGACAAGGTCAGCTGGCCGCCGAAGGACGAGCTCGTCAAGGCGACGCGCGCCGTCCTCATCGGCGCCGCCATCTTCGGCGTCGTGCTCGGTCTGGTGGACTGGCTGCTCCAGAAGCTCCTCGTTGACGGCGTTGCCGCGCTGGCCCGATGAGCGACACCGAAGTGACGTATCGCTGGTACGCGATCCAGACGACCGCGGGCCACGAGAACAAGGTCCGCATGCTGCTCGAACAGCGCATCAAGGACGACCCGCGGCCCGAAGGGCAGAAGCTGGTCGCCCGGGCGCTGGTGCCGACGCAGGAAGTGGTCGAGATCAAGAACGGCAAGAAGGTCACGGTCGAGCGGAAGCTCTATCCGGGCTATGTGATCGTGCAGATGGGGCTGAGCCAGGAAGCGCAGCACGTCGTGAACTCGATCCAGGGCGTGATCAAGTTCGTCGGGACCGGCAAGGCGCCATTGGCGCTCCGCGATGACGAAGTGAAGCGACTCCTCGGCATGGCCGAGCCGGAAGCCGAGTCCGCCCCGAAGGAGGAGATTCCCTTCCTCGTCGGGCAGGCCGTCGAAATCACGGAAGGACCGTTCTCGGACTTCTCCGGCGTCGTCGAGGATGTGCTCGCCGACAAGGGGAAGGTCAAGGTGTCGGTGTCGCTCTTCGGGCGGCCGACGACGGTGGAGCTGGATTATTTGCAGCTTCGGGGTCACTAGCAGGAATCGATCATCGACGGATGAGGTAGGACCGGAGAGCTCCGCTCTCCCCCGGCGACCGCCCCGGGTCAAACGGCGGCAGGTCCAGCGATGACCGCTGGTCCGTCATTCGGTGTCCCGCGCAGCCAGCGGGCACCGTTACAGGAGTAACATGGCCAAGAAGATCACAGCCATGGTGAAGCTGCAGTGTCCGGCTGGCGCGGCGAATCCCGCACCTCCGGTCGGCACGGCGCTTGGCCCGCACGGGGTCAACATCATGGAATTCTGCAAGCAGTTCAACGCGCGCACCCAGGCGCAGTCGGGAATGGTGATTCCCGTGGTCGTGACGATCTTCGGTGATCGCACGTTCACGTTCATCACCAAGACCCCGCCTGCGCCGAACCTCCTGCTGAAGGAAGCCGGAGTGGAGAAGGGCAGCGCCGCGCCGAACCGCACCAAGATCGGGAAGGTGACCTCCGCGCAGGTGCGGAAGATCGCCGAGATCAAGATGGTCGACCTGAACGCCTCCGACATCGATTCCGCGATGCGCATGATCGCCGGGACCGCACGGTCGATGGGGCTGGAGGTCATCGACTGATGGCGACCCAGGGCAAGAAGTATCGCGCTGCCGTGGCCAAGGTCGACACCACCCGGATGCATTCGACGTCCGAGGCGGTGGACCTCGTCAAGCAGACCACGTACGCCAAGTTCGACGCGACGGTGGACGTCGCCGTCCGGCTCGGAGTGGATCCGCGTCACGCTGACCAGGTGGTCCGCGGCACGGTGATCCTCCCGCACGGCACCGGCAAGACGGTTCGCGTGCTCGTCGTCGCCCAGGGCGACCGGGCCAAGGACGCCGAGGCGGCGGGTGCCGACTTCGTCGGGCTCGAGTATCTGGCCAAGCTGAAGGAAGGCTGGCTGGAGTGCGACGTCATCGTCGCCACGCCGGACGTCATGGGGCAGCTGGGCGCGCTCGGCCGGATCCTCGGTCCGCGCGGCCTGATGCCGAATCCGAAGGCGGGCACCGTCACGATGGACGTGGCGAAGGCCGTCAAGGAGATCAAGGCGGGCAAGATCGAGTTCCGCGTCGACAAGACGGGGAACGTCCATGCTCCGATCGGCAAGGTCTCGTTCTCCGGCGAACAGCTGGCGGCGAACCTCGACGCATTCATGGAGACCATCGTGAAGGCCAAGCCGTCGGCCGCCAAGGGGACCTATGTCCGCTCGGCGACCGTCAGCGCGACGATGGGCCCCGGCATCAAGCTCGACACCGCGGGGTACCGATGAGCAAGATTGAACGGCATGCGGAAGTCGCCATGCTGACCGAGGCCATCAAGGCCTCCCCGACGCTCTTCGTCACCGACTTCAGCGGCCTCAACGTGCTGAAGATGACGGAGTTCCGCCGGCGCCTCCGGGCAGCGGGTGGACAGTACGTCGTGGTGAAGAACACGCTGGCCCAGCGGGCGCTGGCCGCGAACAGCATCGCGGATCTCGACAGTCACCTGACCGGCAACACCGGCCTCGTCTTCGCAGGCGGGGATCCGATGGCGGCGGCCAAGGTGATCGGCGAGTTCGCCAAGGAACACGAGAAGCCGACCGTGAAGGCCGGGTGGGTCGACGGCAAGGCCGTTGCCCCGGCGTACGTGAAGCGTCTCGGCGAGATCCCCCCGCGGGAGGTGCTGCTCGGCCAGTTTGCCGGCGCGCTCAACGGAGTCCTCTATCAGGTGGTCGGTGCGCTCGAGGCGCTCCGCGAACAGCGTTCGGCCAGCTCGGCCGCGTAACATACGGGAGATACAATCATGGCGACTATGCTCAGCAACGACGAAATCATCGACGCGATCGGCAACAAGACCGTGCTCGAACTGGCCGACTTGATCGAGGCCTTCACCACGAAGTTCAACGTCTCCATCGCGGCCGCTCCGGCGGCGGGTGGCGGCGGCGCGGCCGCGGCCGTGGTCGAGGAGCAGACGGAGTTCGCCGTCATCCTCAAGGCGGGTGGCGAGAAGAAGATCAACGTGATCAAGGTCGTCCGCGAGATCACCTCGCTCGGCCTGAAGGAAGCCAAGGACCTGGTCGATGGCGCGCCGAGCACCGTGAAGGACGGCGTCTCCAAGGCCGAGGCCGAGGAAATGAAGAAGCGGCTTGAGGAGCAGGGCGCGAGCGTCGAGCTGAAGTGACCCGTGAAGCGGGACGTCCCGGGCCGGTGGCATCCGCTGCCGGCCCCGGGGCCTTCCGACTTCTCCACGGTCACTCTCAGTGAGACGCGATGCCGACTGAACGCGAACTCGAGTTCTGCATGACGACAGTGCCAGCCCCCGCCCAGCGCGGGGGCTTCGGCACTGCCGTGGCCATTTGCACGGGATGGGGCGATGCCTGATACGCTGCCGGTGATTCAATTCTCTTCGATGCAGGGCGGCATGCAGATGCCCCACCTGCTCGACATTCAGACCAGGGCCTTCGAGTCCCTGCTGGTGCCCGATGACGTCGATGGCGATCGCCAGGACGTCTCCCTGGAGCGCGTCTTCCGCGACCTCTTCCCGATCGCCGATGTGAACGGGAAGTACTCGCTCGAGTTCGTCAGCTACGCGCTGGGCGAGCCGAAGTACACGGTCGAGGAGTGCATCGAGCGGGACATGACCTATGCGGCCCCGCTCCGCACCAAGCTCCGCCTCGACGTGTTCGAGGAGGTGGACGGCCAGCGGCGCCTGAAGAATGCCATCGAGAAGGAGGTCTATCTCGGCGAACTGCCGTGCATGACCCCCCTGGGCACCTTCGTGATCAACGGCGCCGAGCGCGTCGTCGTCTCGCAGCTGCACCGGTCGCCGGGCGTGGTCTTCGAGGAGGACACCCACCCGAACGGGCAGCGCCTCTTCTCGGCGCGGATCATCCCGTTCCGCGGCTCGTGGGTCGAGTTCACGATCGACATCCACGACGTGATCTACGTCCACATCGACAAGAAGAAGAAGTTCCCGGCGACGGCGCTGTTGCGCGCCTTCGGCCACGGCCACAATGCCGACATCCTCCGGTTGTTCTTCGCCGAGAAGATGCTCGACATCACCGGCCGCGCCGACTCGCGCCAGGAACGCCGGGAAATCGTCGGGGCGATGCTCGCCGCCGATGTCCCGAACCCCGAAGAGAAGGGCGGCGCCCCGCTCGGCAAGACCGGCGAGGAGCTGACCCCGGAACGCCTCCAGGCGATGCGCCACGTGGGCGTCAAGCAGGTGCGCGTCTTCGCCGGCTACACCATCCTCGACCTGCGCGAGGATGAAGTGCCGACGTCGAACCGCGACCGCAGCGCGCACGTGCTCGCCTTCGCGGTGGCCGAGCCCGACACCGGCGAAGTCCTCGCCGAGGCCGGCACCGACCTGACCGACAAGCTCCGCGCCAAGCTGCTCAAGGCCGGCGTGCAGAAGGTCGAGATCCTCCTCCCGGCCGGGAAGGGGGAGTCGCCGCTCATCCGCAACACCCTCTCGAAGGACCCGACGCACTCGGAGCAGGAGGCGCTGGAGCAGATCTACGCCCTCCTCCGGCCGGGCGATGCGCCGAACCTCGAGACGGCGCGGCAGCAGATCCAGAAGCTCTTCTTCAACCCGAAGCGCTACGACCTCGGGCGCGTGGGCCGGTACAAGATCAACCAGCGGCTCCGGCTGAAGGTCGATCCGAACCACACGGTCCTCACCGAAGAGGACTTCATCGCGATCGTCCGCTACCTGATCGACCTGCATGACGGTCGCGGCAACACCGACGACATCGACCACCTCGGCAACCGCCGGATCCGGTCGGTCGGCGAGCTGATTGCCAACCAGTTCTCGGTCGGCCTCTCGCGCATGGCCCGGCTCGTCAAGGAGCGGATGAGCATCAACTCCGATCCGGAGAAGATCTCGCTCGACGACCTGGTCAACGCCCGCACCGTCTCGGCGGTCATCCAGGCGTTCTTCGGCAGCTCGCAGCTGTCGCAGTTCATGGACCAGACCAACCCGCTGGCGGAGCTGACCAACAAGCGCCGGCTCTCGGCCCTCGGGCCGGGCGGCCTGACCCGCGAGCGCGCCGGCTTCGAAGTCCGCGACGTGCACTATTCGCAGTACGGCCGGATGTGCCCGATCGAGACGCCGGAAGGCCCGAACATCGGCCTGATCACGTCGCTCGCGACGTTCGCGCGGATCAACGAGCTCGGCTTCATCGAGACGCCGTATCGCGTCGTGAAGCAGGGCAAGGTCACCGACGAGCTGCACTGGCTCTCGGCGAGCGATGAAGAAGAGTTCGCGGTCGCGCAGGCGAACGCCCCGCTGACCGAGCAGGGTACCTTCGTCGATTCGATGGTGCTGACGCGGCGCGGCGATGACTACCCGCTGATGCCGCCGGCCCGGATCGACTACATGGACGTGGCGCCGGAGCAGCTGGTCTCCATCGCCGCCGCGCTGATTCCGTTCCTCGAGCACGACGACGCGAACCGCGCGCTGATGGGCTCGAACATGCAGCGTCAGTCGGTGCCGCTCCTCTTCCCGCAGTCGCCCGTCGTGGGCACCGGGCTCGAGGGGAAGGTCGCCTCGGACTCGGGCGCGGTGATCATCGCCAAGCGCGCCGGCACCGTCACCCGCGTCACCGCCGACGAGATCATCGTCGATGCGGGCGTCGAGGCGACGGACCGGGCCGTGCCGCTCGGCCGCCTCGCGCGGATCGACCGGTACCGGGTCAAGAAGTTCTGGCGCACCAACCAGGACACCGCGATCAACCAGCGCCCGCTCGTCCATCAGGGCGAGCAGGTTGCGGCCGGGCAGATCATCGCCGACGGTGCCGCGACCGAGGCCGGTGAGCTTGCGCTCGGCAGCAACGTGCTGGTCGCGTTCATGCCGTGGTACGGCCACAACTTCGAGGACGCGATCGTCCTCTCCGAGCGGCTGGTGAAGGACGACGTCTATTCGTCGATCCACATCCAGGAGCTCGAGCTGCACGTCCGCGACACCAAGCGCGGCCAGGAAGAGATCACCCGGGAAATCCCGAACGTCTCGGACGAGGCCCTCGTGGACCTCGACGAGCGCGGGATCATCCGGATTGGCGCACACGTCAAGCCGGGCGACATCCTCGTCGGCAAGATCACGCCGAAGGGCGAGACCGAACTGTCGCCGGAAGAGAAGCTCCTCACGGCGATCTTCGGCGAGAAGGCCAAGGACGTGAAGGACTCGTCGCTGAAGGTGCCGCCGGGGATGAAGGGCACCGTCATCGACGTGAAGATCTTCTCGCGCGTCGAAGGGCCGGTGGTCGACAAGGACCGCGGCGAGCGGATCGGCGACGTGCGCCGCCGCGAAACCGAGGAGAAGGCCCGCATCACCCAGGCGATGTTCGAGGAAGCGCTCGAACTGCTCGACGGCCAGACCGTCGGCCTGATGCTGCGCGCCGGGAGTGTCGAGGAGTTGCAGGCGCAGGGCACCAAGCTGACCAAGGCGCTGCTCAAGACGATCGACCTCACCGAGGTGGATCTCAAGACGCTGCGCGTGGTCGACAAGGCCGCCAACGAGCGCCTCCGTGCCACCCTCGATGCCGCCACGTCGGAACGGGCCAAGGTCGAAGAGAAGGCCGAGGACCAGATCGACAAGATCCTCCAGCCGGACGAACTGCCCCCGGGCGTCATCCAGCTGGTCAAGGTGTACTGCGCCGAGAAGCGGAAGATCTCCGTCGGCGACAAGATGGCCGGCCGTCACGGCAACAAGGGCATCGTCGCCCGCATCGTGCCGGAAGAGGACATGCCGTTCCTGCCGGATGGCACCCCGGTCGACATCGTGCTCAATCCGCTCGGCGTGCCGAGCCGGATGAACGTCGGGCAGATTCTCGAGACGCACCTCGGCTGGTGCGGCCGGATCCTCGGCTTCAAGGCGAAGACCCCGGTCTTCCGTGGCGCCGAAGAGTCCGAGATCGGCGTGCTGCTCCGCCTGGCCGGACTCGGCTGGGCCGGTCAGTCGCTCGCGCTGGCGCATGCCGCCCCGTCGCCCGATGCGGCGACGGTCGAGGCGCTCGTTCGCGACCTGAAGGCCGCGAAGTCCCTGGTCGGTGCGACGCTCGATGCCACCGGCGTCGAGGCGCTCTCGATCAAGGGCGCGTCGAAGGTCACGGTCGGGTTGGCGAAGGGCGTCGAAGCGTTCCTCACGGCGTCGGCGGCGGAACTCGCCGGACGGCTCCGGGCGCAGCGCCAGACCGAGCTCACCGTGCACGGCGCCCTCCTCGCGGAGTCGACCGGTGCGGCGAAGGCCGAGTTCGAGGCCGCGAAGAAGATCATCACCACGGCGGCGAAGGCCGACGATGCCAAGCTGCTCGAGGCCGTCGGCCTCGGCTCGCTGGCGCTGGTGGCGGCGGGCAAGGCGACGCCCGAGCAGATCGGTGAAGCCGCCGATGCGCTCATCCGGCACGCCGGCCTCACGCCGGCCGGCAAGGCGCGGCTGCGGGACGGCCGCTCGGGCGTCGAGTTCACCGGTGACGTGACGGTGGGCACGATCTACATGCTCAAGCTGAGCCACCTGGTCGACGACAAGATCCACGCCCGTTCGATCGGGCCGTACTCGCTCGTGACGCAGCAGCCGCTCGCCGGCAAGGCGCAGTTCGGCGGCCAGCGCTTCGGCGAAATGGAAGTCTGGGCGCTGGAGGCCTACGGCGCCGCGCACGTGCTGCAGGAGATGCTGACCGTCAAGTCCGACGACGTCAACGGCCGCAGCCGCGTGTACGAGGCCATCGTGAAGGGGCAGAACCTGCCGGAACCCGGCATCCCGGAGTCGTTCAACGTGCTCGTCAAGGAACTGCAGGCCCTCGGGCTCAAGGTCACCCTGGGCACCACGGCCGAAGGGGAGGAGTAACCAATGATCGACTTCCGCAGCGGACGCGAGCCCAAGAGCTCGAGCTTCGACTACATCAGCATCCGGATCGCGAGCCCCGAGGAAATCCGGGGCCCGCGCGATCCCAAGGAGCGCGAGCGCCTGGAACTCCAGGGGTCGCGCTACTGGTGGTCATGGGGCGAGGTCACCAAGCCCGAGACCATCAACTACCGCTCGTTCAAGCCGGAAAAGGACGGCCTGTTCTGCGAGCGCATCTTCGGCCCGGTCAAGGACTGGGAGTGCCATTGCGGCAAGTACAAGCGGATCCGCTATCGCGGCGTGATCTGCGACCGCTGCGGCGTCGAGGTGACGCTGTCGAAGGTGCGTCGGGAGCGGATGGGCCACATCGAGCTCTCCGTGCCGGTCGCGCACATCTGGTTCTTCAAGACGCTCCCGTCGCCGATGGGGAACCTGATCGACATCACGCTCAAGGAGCTCGAGCGCGTCCTCTACTATTCCAGCTACATCGTCCTCGATCCGGGCAAGCAGGAAGTCGAGGAGAAGCAGCTGCTGGACGAGGACGAGTATCTCGCGCTGCGCATGAAGGCGCGTGACGAGAACGACGCGGCCTTCCGCGCCGAGATCGGCGCGCCGGCCGTGCGCGAGCTCCTTCGTCGCCTCGACATCAAGCTGGTCGCGGAGCAGCTCCGCGCCTCGGTCTCCACCGAGACGTCGCAGCACCGCAAGAAGCAGATGCTCAAGCGGCTGAAGATCGTCGACGCCTTCCTGGGGTCGGGCGACAACGGCGAGGATCCGAACGATCCGACGTGGATGATCATGGACGTCATCCCGGTGATTCCGCCCGACCTGCGGCCGCTGGTGCCGCTCGACGGTGGGCGCTTCGCCACGTCCGACCTGAACGACCTGTACCGGCGCGTGATCAACCGGAACAACCGCCTGCAGAAGCTGATCCAGCACAAGGCGCCGGAAGTCATTCTCCGGAACGAGAAGCGGATGCTGCAGGAGGCCGTCGACGCGCTGTTCGACAACGGTCGCCGCAGCAAGGCGATCCGCGGTCGCGGCAAGCGCCCGCTGAAGTCGCTCTCCGACATGCTCAAGGGCAAGCAGGGCCGCTTCCGGCAGAACCTGCTCGGCAAGCGCGTGGACTACTCCGGCCGGTCGGTCATCGTCGTCGGCCCGGAGCTCCGCCTGCACCAGTGCGGCCTGCCGAAGACCATGGCCGTCGAACTCTTCAAGCCCTTCATCATCCACAAGCTGGTGGAGAAGGGGATTGCGGAGACGGTGAAGCGCGCCAAGAAGATCGTCGAGCGTGAGAGCCCCGAGGTGTACGAGATCCTCGAGGAGATCATTCAGGACCATCCGGTGCTGCTCAACCGCGCCCCGACGCTGCACCGCCTCGGCATCCAGGCGTTCGAGCCGAAGCTGGTCGAGGGCAAGGCGATCCGGATTCACCCGCTCGTCTGCGCGGCGTTCAACGCCGACTTCGACGGCGACCAGATGGCCGTGCACGTGCCGCTCTCGTTCGAGGCGCAGCTCGAGGCCCGCCTCCTGATGGTGTCGTCGAACAACATCCTGAAGCCGTCCGACGGCCGCCCGGTGGCGGAGCCGTCGCAGGACATGGTGCTGGGGTCGTACTTCCTCACCAAGCTCCCGCCGCACTTCGAGGAGAAGATGCGCGTGCCCGCTGGCAAGCTCGAGGCCGTCAAGGCCGAGCTGTGGAAGGACGCGCCGTACTACGCCGCGATCGCGGAACTCGAGATGGCGCTGCTGCACGGCACCATCCGGCACCAGACGGCGATCTACTACTGGTTCATCCCGCCGGCCGAGTCCGAAGACGCGCGGCCGCGCTGGGTCAAGACCACCGCGGGCCGGGTGCTGTTCAACAACATCCTGCCGCGTCGCGTGGTGGCCGAGCTCGGCTTCCGTGACGAGCTGATGAAGAAGAAGCAGCTCTCCGAAATGGTGCTGCAGAGCTACCGGCGTGCCGGGCTCCGCGAGACGGTGGACTTCCTCGACCGCCTCAAGCGCTTCGGGTTCGAGTTCGCCACCGGCGGCGGCATCTCCATCGGCATCGAGGACCTCGAGATCCCGGGGGAGAAGCACGAGCTGCTCGCCGAGGCGCAGAAGCGCGTCGAGCGGTTCCAGAAGGCGTACAACACCGGCCAGATCACCTTCGGCGAGCGCTACAACAAGGTCATCGACGCCTGGACGCACGCCAACAACGACGTCGCCGAGGCGATGCTCACCGCGATGCGGAAGTCGCGCGGCGGGTACAACCCGGTGTACATGATGTACGACTCCGGCTCCCGTGGATCGCGCGACCAGATCCGGCAGCTGGCCGGCATGCGCGGCCTGATGGCGAAGCCGCAGAAGAAGCTGACCGGCGGCATCGGCGAAATCATCGAGTCGCCGATCAAGTCGAACTTCCGCGAAGGCCTCACGGTGCTCGAGTACTTCATCTCGACCCACGGCGCGCGGAAGGGTCTGGCCGACACCGCCCTGAAGACGGCCGACGCCGGCTACCTGACGCGCCGCCTCTGCGACGTGGCGCAGGACGTCACGATCACCGAGGAGGATTGCGGGACGGTGATGGGGCTGGAGATGTCGCCGCTCAAGGAAGGGGAGGACATCATCGAGCCGTTGCGTGACCGGATTCTCGGCACGGTTGCGGCCGACGACGTCACCGATCCGCACGTGCTCGACGAGTTCGGCGATGCCCGCCTCCTGGTGCAGGCCGGCGAGCTCATCGACGAGGAGATCGCGCAGCAGATCGACGACTCCGGGATCGAGAAGGTCAAGATCCGCTCCGTGCTCACCTGCGAGTCGAAGCGCGGCGTCTGCCGGATGTGCTACGGCCGGAACCTGGCCACCATGGAAATGGTGGATCTGGGCGAGGCGGTCGGCATTCTGGCGGCGCAGTCGATCGGCGAGCCGGGCACGCAGCTGACCCTGCGGACGTTCCACATCGGCGGCACCTCGTCGCGCATCGCCGAAGAGGCGGAGCGTCGTGCGCGGACCGACGGCCTGGTCACCTACACGGACGACCTCGAGTGGGCGGACGTGCCGGTCGAGTACGAGGACGGCATCCGGACCACCGTCCGCATCGCCCTCACGCGCGAGACCGAGTCGGCCACCGAGGAGACCAAGGCGGGCATCGTCCTGGTCGATCCGAAGGACCCGAAGCGCGCGCTCAATCGCTACCCGGTGCCGGAAGGCGCCTTCCTGCAGATCAAGGAAGGGGACCTGGCATCGAAGGGCGACAACGACAAGCGGGCGTCGATCCTCTACACCTGGGACCCGTACAACGACCCGAGCATCATCAAGGTCGACGGCGAGCTCCGGTGGAAGGACCTGGTGCCGGGCGTCACGCTCCGCGAGGAGCTGGACGAAGGCACCGGCCTGCGCTCGATCGTCGTCGTGACCGATCCGGATCGCGAGCTCCATCCGTCCGTCCTGGTCTACCAGGTCAACCGGAAGGACCCGCAGGAATACACCCTGGCCGAAGGGTCGCGCATCATCCTCGGCTCGCCGACGGACCCGGTCACCCGGGCCCTCGACCTGCCGCCGGAAGCGAATCCGTGGTCGGAGCACTTCAAGGTCACCGAGCACCCGATCAACGTCGCGTGGCCGAGCAAGTCGAAGAAGGAGAGCAAGGACAAGACGGTCTTCCTCTCCGAGCCGGTGAAGATCAGCAAGGGCGTCACGATCACCAAGATTCCGCGTCAGGCCTACAAGACGCGCGACATCACCGGTGGTCTGCCGCGGATCGCCGAGCTCTTCGAGGCGCGTCGTCCGAAGGATCCGGCGACGATGGCCGAGATCGACGGCATGGTGAAGTTCGGCGAGATCAAGCGCGGCAAGCGCGAGATCTACGTCTATCCGCTGGCGCCGGACGGGACGATCCCGGAAGCGGCCGAGGCGCGTCTCTACGAAGTGCCGGCCGGCAAGCACCTCCGGGTGCACGAGGGCGACCGCGTCCGCGCGGGTGACCGCCTGACCGAGGGCCCGGTGTCGCCGCACGAGATCCTGCAGATCAAGGGTCCGCGCGCGGTACAGGAATACCTGTTGAACGAGGTCCAGGAGGTCTACCGACTCCAGGGCGTGCGGATCAACGACAAGCACATCGGCGTCATCGTGCGACAGATGCTGCAGAAGGTGCGCGTCACCGATCCGGGCGAGACGTCGTTCCTCGACGGCGAGACGGTGGATCGTCTCACCTACCGCGACGAGAACGAGCGGGTGATGAAGAAGAAGGGCGACCCGGCGAACGCCGAGCCGGTCCTGCTCGGCATCACCAAGGCCTCGCTGACCACGCAGTCGTTCATCTCGGCGGCCTCCTTCCAGGAGACCACCCGGATCCTGACCGACGCGGCGATCCGCGGCGCCAAGGACGACCTCAAGGGGCTGAAGGAGAACATCATCATCGGCCACCTGATCCCGGCCGGCACCGGTCACTACCGGTACGTCGACCTGGAAATCCAGCCGCCGGCTGGCTTCGAGCCGCCGCCGCCGGTCGAGATCGTGGAGGAGGCGCCGGTTCCCGACGTCGCCTTGCTGATCGGGGATGAGATCGAGGTCTGAACAGCTGGTGACCAGTGACCAGTGACCAGTGACGAGTAACCAGTGAGCGGCGATCGGGAACACCCCGGTCGCCGTTTCACTGTGTAACCGCCACGGTGCGGTCTCCCCTGGTCACGGGTCACGGGTCACTGGTCACTGGTCACACCGTATCCCGCTCCCTTGACCGGGTTGCAGTTCCCCCGTATCTTGTGGATCTGTCGCCCAAAAGGGGTCTTTTCTCCTTTTCGGCCAAACGATGAACGCACGACCGGAATCCGATGCCGACGATCAACCAGCTGCTCCGCCACGGCCGCCAGGAGCCCATCTACAAGGGCAAGGCGCCGCACCTTCAGGGAAACCCGCAGAAGCGCGGCGTTTGCACGCGCGTCTACACCACCACCCCGAAGAAGCCGAACTCGGCGCTTCGGAAGGTGGCCAAGGTGCGCCTGGTGAACGGCATCGAAGTGATCGCGTACATCCCGGGTGAAGGCCACAACCTGCAGGAACACTCGATCGTCCTGATCCGGGGCGGCCGCGTGAAGGACCTGCCGGGCGTGCGCTACCACATTCTCCGCGGCACCCTTGACGCCGCCGGCGTCAACGACCGCCGTCAGAGCCGTTCGAAGTACGGCGCCAAGCGGCCGAAGGCCGGCGCGGTGGCGGCCAAGGGCAAGGGAGGTAAGAAGTGAGTCGTCGCACCAAGGCCGTGAAGCGCGTCGTCCCGCCGGATCCGCGGTACGATTCCCAGACGGTATCGAAGTTCGTCAGCAACCTGATGTTTGACGGGAAGAAGTCGCTGGCCGAGAGCATCTTCTACGGCGCGATGGACATGATCGAAGAGCGCACCGGGCAGCCGGGCGTGGCCGTGTTCAAGCAGGCCGTGAACAACGCCAAGCCGGCCGTCGAAGTGAAGAGCCGCCGCGTCGGCGGTGCGTCGCTCCAGGTCCCCGTCGAAGTGCGTCCGGAGCGTCGGACCGCGTTGGCGATGCGCTGGTTGATCTCGTATGCCCGCGCCCGTGGCGAAAAGACGATGGCGGAGCGGCTTGCCGCCGAGCTGATCCTCGCCTCGAAGGGCGAAGGCAACACGATCAAGAAGAAGGACGATACGCACCGCATGGCGGAAGCGAACCGGGCCTTCGCGCACTATCGCTGGTAGTAGCGGCGAGGCATGCCTCGCCCGTACAGGGTGAGGCGGCAGGGCTGATTTTGGGATCATCAGGTCAACGTGAGCGGGGAGTCACCCCACCCACCTCTGGACCTTCGAAATGACGCCGGGACTCCCTTTGGGGGTTCCTGTCTCGGGTGAAAGCCCGGACGTGGCGCGGAGCGATACCGCGGACCTACGGGTCCGGTCCGGTCGCCCCGCTTTTTCGCTGGGAGTTGGAGAGCATGGCGCGACATACACCGATCCAGTTCTATCGCAACATCGGCATCATGGCCCATATCGACGCCGGGAAGACGACGACGACTGAGCGCATCCTCTATTACACGGGGAAGAGCCACAAGATCGGCGAAGTCCACGATGGCGCCGCGACGATGGACTGGATGGAGCAGGAGCAGGAGCGCGGGATCACGATCACGTCGGCCGCGACCACGTGTTTCTGGACGCGCCACGGCGAGAGCGACTCGACCGGGACGGGCGAGGAGCACCGCATCAACATCATCGACACGCCGGGCCACGTCGACTTCACCGTCGAAGTGGAGCGCTCGCTGCGCGTCCTCGATGGGTGCGTCGCGCTGCTCGACTCGGTCGCCGGTGTCGAGCCGCAGACCGAGACGGTGTGGAAGCAGGCTGACCGCTATCGCGTGCCGCGGATGATCTTCGCGAACAAGATGGACCGCGTCGGCGCGAACTTCGACCGCTGCCTGGCGATGATCAAGGATCGCCTGAGCCGCCGTGCGTTCGCCCTGCAGATCCCGGTCGGGTCGGGTGAGACGTTCACCGGCCACATCGACGTGATCACGCGGCGCCAGTACATCTTCGACGACTCGACGATGGGCAAGAAGTTCCAGGTCGTCGACTGTCCGGCCGAGTACCTCGAGGTCGTCAACGCGGCGCGGCATGCCGCGATCGAGGCGGCCGTCGAGTACGATGACGCGGTGATGGAGAAGTACCTCGGTGGCGAGGAGCTGACGGTCGACGAGATCCACAGCGCGATCCGCAAGGCGACGATCGCGATGGAATTCGTGCCGGTGCTCTGCGGCGCCTCGTTCAAGAACAAGGGCGTCCAGGCGCTGCTCGACTGTGTCATCGACTACCTGCCGAGCCCGGTGGACGTGCCGCCGATCGAAGGCCACGCCCCCGGCGACGAAGAGAAGAAGCTCGCCCGCCCGGCGACCGACGACGCGCCGTTCGCGGCGCTGGCGTTCAAGATCGCGACCGACCCGTTCGTCGGCCGCTTGACGTTCTTCCGCGTCTACTCGGGCAAGCTCGAGGCCGGCAGCTACGTCTACAACGCCACCAAGGACAAGCGGGAGCGGACGTCGCGCCTGCTGCAGATGCACGCCAACAAGCGGGAAGAAATTTCCGAAGTGCTGGCCGGCGACATCGGCGCGGCGATCGGCCTCAAGGACACCCGGACCGGCGACACGCTGTGCGACGCCGACAACCCGGTCATCCTCGAGTCGATGAAGTTCCCGGAGCCGGTCATCGACGTGGCCATCGAGCCGAAGTCGAAGGCCGACCAGGACAAGCTCGCGATCGCGATGCAGAAGCTGGCCGAGGAAGATCCGACGTTCCGCGTGCGGACCGACCCGGAGACCTCGCAGACGATCATCGCCGGCATGGGCGAGCTCCACCTGGAAATCCTGGTGGACCGCATGCGCCGCGAGTTCAAGGTCGAGGCCAACGTCGGCCGTCCGCAGGTGGCCTTCCGCGAGACGATCACCAAGGCCGTGCAGAACGTCGAAGGGAAGTTCGTCCGGCAGTCGGGCGGCAAGGGCCAGTTCGGCCACGTCGTCATCAACTGCGAGCCGGGCGAGCAGGGCACCGGCTTCACCTTCGTCGACAAGATCGTCGGCGGCGTCGTGCCGCGCGAGTTCATCAAGCCGGCCGAAGCGGGGATGCGCGAGGCGCTCGAGAACGGCGTGCTCGCCGGCTACCCGATGGTCGACGTGAAGGCGACGCTGGTCTTCGGTTCGTACCACGACGTCGACTCGAGCGAAATGGCGTTCAAGATCGCCGGCTCGATGGCGATCAAGGAAGCGGTCCGCATGGCCGGCCCGATCATCCTCGAGCCGATCATGGAAGTCGAAGTGGTCTGCCCCGAGGACTTCCTCGGCGCGGTCATTGGCGACCTGTCGTCGCGGCGCGGCAAGATTGGCGGCATGACGCAGCGCGGCGAATCGCAGGTGGTCGCCGGCCACGTCCCGCTCGCCGAGATGTTCGGCTACTCGACCACGTTGCGCAGCGCGACGCAGGGCCGGGCGGTCTACACGATGCAGTTCGCGCACTACGAGGAAGTCCCCAAGGCGGTGGCCGAGCAGATCATCGCGAAGAACGCCGGTCGGGACGTGGTGCGGTCGTAGCACGACGGTAAGGCAGTAGGGGCGCAGCATGTCGTGCCCCCACGTGCGGTTTGCAGGACGGATTGGAGGGGCGCAGCATGCTGCGCCCATACTGGCGAAGACCACCACGCTGTAGCGGAGATCGGGACATGGCCAAGGCAAAGTTTGACCGCAGCAAGCCGCACGTGAACGTCGGGACGATCGGTCACGTCGACCACGGCAAGACGACGACGACGGCGGCGCTGACGAAGGTCTCGGCCGACAAGGGCTTCGGGACGAAGTACGTGGCGTACGACGAAGTGGCGAAGGCGTCGGAATCGCAGGGGCGTCGTGACTCGACGAAGATCCTGACGATCGCGACCTCGCACGTCGAGTACGAGACGGCGAACCGCCACTACGCGCACGTCGACTGCCCGGGGCACGCCGACTATGTGAAGAACATGATCACGGGCGCCGCGCAGATGGACGGCGCGATCCTCGTGGTGTCGGCCGTGGACGGCCCGATGCCGCAGACCCGCGAGCACATCCTCCTGGCGCGCCAGGTGAACGTGCCGAAGGTCGTGGTGTTCCTGAACAAGTGCGACCTGGTCGACGACGCGGAGCTGCTCGACCTGGTCGAGCTCGAGGTCCGTGAGCTGTTGACGCAGTACCAGTTCGACGGCGACAACGCGCCGGTGATCCGGGGCTCGGCGATCAAGGCGATCGAGGGCGATCCGGTGTGGGTCGAGAAGATCCAGGAGCTGTACGACGCGCTGGACACGTACATCCCGGAGCCGATCCGCGAGACCGACAAGCCGTTCCTGATGCCGGTCGAGGACGTGTTCTCGATCACCGGCCGCGGCACGGTGGCGACGGGCCGGATCGAGCGCGGCCAGGTCAAGGTGCAGGAAGAGGTCCAGCTGGTGGGCTTCGGGGCGGAGAAGAAGGCGATCGTGACGGGCGTCGAGATGTTCCGGAAGCTGCTGGACTCCGGGATGGCGGGCGACAACGTCGGGTTGCTGCTCCGGGGCGTGGACAAGAACGAAATCGAGCGCGGGATGGTGCTGGCGAAGCCGGGATCGGTGAAGCCGCACACGGAGTTCGAGGCCGAGGTCTACGTGCTGGGCAAGGATGAAGGGGGCCGTCACACGCCGTTCTTCAAGGGCTACCGGCCGCAGTTCTACTTCCGCACGACGGACGTGACGGGGAGCTGCGAGTTGCCGGCGGGCGTGGAGATGGTGATGCCGGGCGACAACATCCAGATGACGATCACGTTGATCACGCCCGTGGCGATGGACGAGGGGCTGCGCTTCGCGATCCGCGAGGGTGGCCGCACGGTCGGCGCCGGGGTCGTGACGAAGATCTTGAAGTAGCTCCGCCCACGCGGGCGGATGATCGGTAGGGGCGACGCATGCGTCGCCCGTACAGAGTGGGTGAACCGGGGTGGCTCGTCCACCCCACAGCGGCAGTGACGCGGGACAATCCCGCGCCATGATGAGCATCAGAGAGGACTCACGATGGCTGGAAAGATCCGGATCCGCCTCAAGGCGTTCGACCACGTGGTGCTGGACCAGGCCGCGGCGGATATCGTACGCACTGCGGAAAAGACCGGTGCGCAAGTGTCGGGACCGATTCCCCTGCCGGTGAAGACCGAGCGGTGGACGGTGCTGCGCTCGCCGCACGTCGACAAGAAGAGCCGTGAACAGTTCGAGCTGCGGACGCACAAGCGCCTGCTCGACATCCACGACTCCAGGCCCCAGACGATGGACGCGCTGACGAAGCTGGATCTTCCGGCCGGCGTGGACGTCGAGATCAAGGTCGAGTAGTCCATGGCCATCATTGGACGCAAGCTCGGCATGACGCGTGTGTTTGCCGCGGACGGCACGGCAGTGCCGGTGACGGTGATCGAGGCTGGGCCCTGTCCGGTGCTCCAGGTCAACGAGGCGCAGGCGCAGCTCGGCTACGGCCGGCGCAAGGCGCAGCGCACGACCGGCGCCGCCCTCGGCCACGCCAAGAAGGCTGGGTTCGACTACGCCCCGCAGGTGATCCGCTCGTTCCAGGTTCCTGGGATGGAGCTGACCGCCGGCTCGATGGTGACGGTTGAGATCTTCGCCGACGGCGACCTGGTCAAGGTCACCGGGACGACGAAGGGTCGCGGTTTCCAGGGTGTCGTCCACCGGCACGGCTTCCACGGCGGCCCCGCCTCGCACGGCAACACCCGTCACCGGAAGCCCGGCTCGATCGGCCCCGGCACGGACCCGTCGCGCGTGATCAAGGGGAAGAAGATGCCCGGCCACCACGGTGCCGAGCGTCACACCGAAATGGGCCTGACGATTGTCCGGGTCGACGCGGAGCGGAACCTGCTGTTCGTGCGCGGGGCAGTCCCCGGCTCGAAGAACGGCATCGTGACGGTCGCGAAGCAGGGAGGAAAGAGCCGCCATGATTAACGCGCCGCACTATTCCGCCAAGGGCGTGAAGCGCGCCGAGGCGTATGCGCTCCCGGCCGAGCTGTTCGACGGCACGGTGAACGAGGACGTACTCCACCAGGCGGTGAAGTCGTTCCTCGGCAACCAGCGCCAGGGCACGCACAAGGTGAAGACCCGCGCCGAAGTGTCCGGCGGTGGTCGCAAGCCGTACAAGCAGAAGGGGACCGGCCGGGCCCGTCAGGGTTCGAACCGCGCGCCGCATTGGCGTGGCGGCGGTGTCGCCTTCGGTCCGAGCCCGCGCTCGTACCGGACCGAGTTGCCGAAGAAGGTCCGCCAGCTCGCCCGCCGCTCGGCGCTCAACGCCCGGGCCCGCGAGGGGATGCTGCACGTGATCGAGACGGTGGCCTTCCAGGCGCCGAAGACCCAGGAGCTGCTCGGCTTGCTGGCCAAGCTGTCGCTCGAGGGCGTGAAGACGCTGATCCTGACCGACGGCAGCAAGCCGGCGGTGTACCTGAGCGCCCGCAACGTGCCGCACCTCACGGTGTTGCCGTTTGCCGACGCCTCGGCGTACGACATCCTGCGCGCGGATGCGCTGGTGATCGAGGGGACGGCGTTCGGCGGCGAGGCCGAGGTCGAGGAGACCGAGGCGGCCCCGAAGGCGAAGAAGTCGGCTGCCAAGAAGAAGGCCGCCCCCACGACGGAGAGTGAGTGATGGCGGACCTGCACGGCATCCTGGTGCGTCCGATGATCACCGAGAAGAGCTCGGCCGCGTGGCAGGATCGCGGCGAGTACGTCTTCGAGGTGCATCCGGAGGCGACCAAGGACCAGATCAAGGCGGCGCTGAAGCAGTTCTTCGGCGTCAATGCCACGAAAGTTCGCACCATGCAGATGCGCCGCAACGCGATCGCCCGGGGCAAGACCCGTGGCGTGACGCCGCGTTGGAAGAAGGCCATCGTGACCCTGAAGGACGGCGAATCTTTGGCCGTGTTCGAGGGCTAAATGAGTATTCGTCAGTTCCGCCCGATCACTGCGGGCACGCGCTTCCGTTCGGTCTCGGGTTTCGACGAGATCACCCGGGGCACCCCTGAGAAGTCGTTGCTCGAGCCCCTGACGTCGTCGGGCGGCCGCAACAACCAGGGCCATGTCACCTCGCGGCATCGCGGCGGTGGCCACAAGCAGATGTACCGTCGCGTCGACTTCAAGCGCGACAAGTTCGGGATCCCGGCGCGCGTGGCCGAGATCGAGTACGATCCGAACCGCACGGCGCGGATTGCGCTGCTCTTCTACGCCGACGGCGAGAAGCGCTACATCCTGCATCCAGCCGGCCTGAAGCAGGGCGACATGGTGATGAGCGGCCCGGGGAGCGACATCCGCGTGGGCAACGCGGTGCCGCTGGCCGAGGTGCCGCTGGGTACCATGGTGCACAACATCGAGTTGAAGATCGGCAAGGGCGGCCAGATGGCGCGCTCGGCCGGTCAGGGCGCCCAGGTGCTGGCCCGCGAGGGCGAGTACGTGACGCTGCGGATGAAGTCGTCGGAAATGCGGCTGGTGCATGGCCGCTGCCTGGCGACGATTGGCGAGGTCGGCAACTCGGAACACGAGCTGCTCTCGGTCGGCAAGGCCGGCAAGAGCCGGTGGCAGGGCAAGCGGCCGCATGTGCGCGGCGTTGCCATGAACCCGGTGGACCACCCGCTCGGCGGCGGCGAAGGCAAGACCTCGGGCGGACGTCCGCCGGTCTCGCCTTGGGGCAAGCCTGAGGGGACGAAGACGCGGAAGCGGAAGAAGGCATCGAACCGACTCATCGTGCGCGGGCGCAAGCGCGGGAAGGCGACCAAGTAATGGCACGCAGCATCCGGAAGGGCCCCTTCGTTCAGCAGGCGCTGGCCGACAAGGTCGTCGCCCTGAACAGCAAGAACGAGAAGAAGGTCGTCAAGACCTGGAGCCGGGCGAGCACCATTCTCCCCGAGTTCGTCGGTCACACCTTCGCCGTGCACAACGGGAACAAGTTCGTCCCGGTGTACGTCTCCGAGAACATGGTCGGCCACAAGCTGGGCGAGTTCGCGCCGACCCGACTGTTCCGCGGTCACAGCGGCAAGCTGGTCGCGGACAAGAAGGCGAAGGCCTGATATGCATGGCTATGCGATTCAGCGCTCGGTTCGGCAGTCCCCGCGCAAGATGCGCCTGGTGATGGACCTGATCCGTGGCAAGAATGTCAATGAGGCCTACGCGCTCCTCATGTTCAACAAGAAGCTGGCGGCGAAGCAGATCGCGAAGACGCTGAAGTCGGCGGTCGCGAATGCGGAGCAGAAGGCCCTCCTGGCCAACGAGGCGTTCGACGTCGACCTGCTGGTCGTGTCGGATGCGCAGGTGGACATGGGCTCGCCGCTCAAGCGGTTCGCCGCCGCGGCACAGGGCCGGGCGACGCCGATCCGGAAGCCGACCAGTCACGTCAAGATTGCCGTGACGACGAAGGGGGCGAAGTAATGGGTCAGAAGACGCATCCAGTCGGATTCCGGCTCGGGATCACCAAGCAGCCGCTGTCGCGGTGGTATGCGGCGGCGAAGGACATGCCGGCGCTGCTGGCCGAGGACCGCCTGATCCGTGACTACATCCAGCGCCGTCTCGGGCACGCGGCGATCGCCGAAGTGCACATCGAGCGGAAGCCGGGCAAGGTGACGGTCACGATTCACACCGGGCGACCGGGCGTGGTGATCGGCAAGCGCGGCGCCGAAGTGGACAAGCTCCGCGAGGAGCTGGCCATGGTGCTCGAGCGCCAGTTGAAGGTCACCAAGGATGTCGCGGTGAACGTCGAGGAGATCAAGCGGCCGGAGCTCTCGGCCAAGCTGGTCGCCGACAACATCGCCGCGCAGCTGGAGCAGCGCATCTCGTTCCGCCGGGCGCTCAAGCGCGCGGTGCAGAGCGCGATGCGGATGGGTGCCCAGGGCATCCGCGTGCGGGCGGCGGGTCGCCTCGGCGGCGCCGAAATCGCGCGGACGGAAGGCTACCGCGAGGGGCGGGTGCCACTCCACACGCTGCGCGCCGACATCGACTACGCCACGGGCACGGCGAAGACGACCTACGGCGCGATCGGCATCAAGGTCTGGATCTTCAAGGGCGAGGTCGTGGACGACATGAGCGGCCGCACCTACAGCACGGGGGCCTGACACCATGTTGGCACCGAAGCGGATCAAGTTCCGCAAGACGTTCAAGGGGCGCACGAAGGGCGTGGCCACCCGCGGGAATTCCGTGGCGTTCGGCGAGTGGGCGATCACCTCGCTCGAGCCGGGGTGGATCACCAACCGCCAGATCGAGGCGGCCCGCGTGGCGATGACCCGTGAGATGAAGCGTGGCGGCAAGGTGTGGATCCGGATCTTCCCGGACAAGCCGATCACGAAGAAGCCGGCCGAAACCCGCATGGGCAAGGGCAAGGGCAATCCGGAAGGGTGGGTGGCCGTGATCAAGCCGGGCCGCGTGCTCTTCGAAGTGGATGGCGTGACGGAAGAGTTGGCTCGTGCCGCGTTGGCGCTGGCCCAGGCGAAGCTGCCGGTCCGGACCCGCGTCCTCAAGCGCGAGGAGATCTGAGGCATGACGAATAGCGTGGACCTGCGGGCGCTCTCGGTCGAGGAGCTCGAGGCAAAATTGGCCGAGCTGCGGGAGGAGCGCTTCCGCCTGCGCTTCCGCGCCGCGACGGAGACGATTGAAAATCCGATGCGGTTCCGGACCATCCGACGCGATGTGGCGCGGGTGTTGACGATCCTGGGCGAGAAGCGCCGCGAGGCGTGAGGAGATGGCGATGACTGAGAAGACGACTGCCGCCGAACGCCTCGCCCGGAAGATCCGTACGGGCGTCGTGACGAGCGACAAGATGCAGAAGACGGTGACCGTCGTGCTGGAGCGCCGCCTGGCGCATCCGAAGTACGGGAAGCAGGTCACCCGCAGCAAGAAGGTGAAGGTTCGCAACGACCATGACGCCAAGGCGGGCGACACGGTGAAGATCATGGAGACGCGCAAGCTGGCGAAGACGGTCCATTGGCGGACTGTTGAGCTGGTTCTGCGGGCTCGCTAGGCCGGGGAGACGAGACGATGGTACAGCAGGAGAGCATCCTGAAGATCGCGGACAACTCGGGGGCCCGTAAGGCGCTCGTGATCCGGGTCCTCGGCGGGTCGCGGCGGCGCTACGCCTCCCTGGGCGACCGGGTGGTGGTGGCGATCAAGGACGCCATTCCGACCGGCCAGGTGAAGAAGGGCGACGTGGCGAAGGCCGTGATCGTGCGGACCGCGAAGGAAGTGCGCCGGAAGGACGGGTCGTACATCCGCTTCGACGAGAACGCAGCGGTCATCATCAATGACCAGGGCGAGCCGAAGGCGACCCGCATCTTCGGGCCGGTGGCCCGCGAGCTGCGCGAGAAGCGCTACATGAAGATCGTCTCGCTGGCGCCGGAGGTGCTCTGACATGAAGCAGCTCGTCTACAAGAAGGCGAAGCGCGTCCGCCACAAGGCGCCCGTGTCGGTCCGGATGCACATCACCAAGGGTGACACCATCCAGGTGATCTCGGGCGACGACAAGGGGAAGCGCGGCACCGTCCTTCGGGTCTACCCGAAGACCGGCCGCGTGACCGTGGACGGCGTGAACCTGGCGAAGCGGCACCGCCGCCCGACCCAGACGACGGAGGGGGGCATCTTCACGTTCGCCGCTCCGCTCCACCACTCGAAGGTGATGCTGATCGACCCGACGACGGGCGCACCGACCCGGATCCGGCGGCAGAAGGATGCTGACGGGACCGTGGAGCGGATCGCCATCAAGTCCGGGGCAGCAATTCCGAGGACCCGGTAATGGCGAAGACTCCGACGAAGGGCGGCAAGGACGGCGCGAAGGCGCCGGTCAAGGGTGGCGGCGGCGCGAAGGGTGGCGGCGCGGCGAGCGGCAAGAAGGCGAGTTCGGGCGGCGCCAAGGGCGCAGTCTCGACCCTGCCGGTCGACGCCGCCCCCAAGGCGCGCGTGGGCAAGCCCCGCATGCAGCTCCACTACGAAGAGGTCGTCCGCGCGCGGCTGGTGAAGCAGTTCGGCCTCACCAACCCGAACGCCGTGCCGCGGCTCACGAAGATCGTGCTCAACGTCGGCCTGGGTGAGGGCGCCAAGACGCCGCGCCTGGTCGACGTCGCGGTCGAGGAGCTGGCGATGGTCACCGGGCAGAAGGCCGTGGTGACCAAGGCGAAGAAGGCGATCGCGAATTTCGGCCTCCGGGCCGGGATGCCGGTCGGCTGCGCGGTGACCCTGCGCGGCGCCCGGATGTACGAATTCCTCGACCGCTTCATCACGCTCTCGGTGCCGCGCATGCGCGACTTCCGCGGGCTGCCGACGAAGAGCTTCGACGGTCGCGGCAACTACACCTTCGGGATCAAGGAACAGATGGTCTTCCCGGAGATCGACTACGACAAGGTCGAGAATGTCCACGGGATGGACATCACGCTGGTGACCACGGCGGGTCGCGATGATCTCGCGATGGCGCTGCTGCGCGAGTTTGGCTGGCCCTTCCGCGGGGAGACGCCGACGTCTCTCCGAGTGGCCTGAGGGAGCGCGATGATGATGACGAACGGGACCAAGAGGGACGGCAACGCATGAGCATGACAGATCCAGTCGCGGACATGCTGACTCGCATCCGCAACGCCTGCTCGGCGGGGCACAAGCGCGTGGACATGCCCGCGTCGAAGCTCAAGAGCGAGCTCGCGCGCCTGTTGCGCGACAATCACTACATCGCGGACTTCAAGGTGCTGGAGGACGGCCCCGCGGGGACGCTCCGCCTGTACCTGAAGTACCACAACGAAATGCCGGTGATTCGCGAGCTGCAGCGCGTCTCCTCGCCGGGGCTGCGTCGGTACGTCAAGTGCCGCGACCTCCCGCGCGTGAAGAACGGGCTCGGCATCGCGATCGTCTCGACCCCGAAGGGGCTGATGACGGACCGCGACGCGCGCACAGCCAACCTGGGCGGCGAACTTCTCGCCGTCGTCTGGTAGGAGGCGGCCATGTCACGCATTGGCAAGAAGGCGATTCCGCTGCCGGCCGGCGTCACGGCGAGCATCGAGGGGACCACGGTGACGGTGAAGGGCCCGAAGGGCTCGCTCACCCGCACCCTGCCCCAGGACATCACGCTGCGGATGGAAGGCGGCGAGATCCTGGTCGAGCGCCCGAGTGAGGCGACCCGGCACAAGGCGCTCCACGGCCTCTCGCGCACCCTCGTGGCCAACATGGTCGAGGGCGTCTCGAAGGGCTACGTGAAGGCGCTCGAGCTGCAGGGCGTCGGCTACAAGGCCGAATCGAAGCCCTATGGCGTCAACCTCGTCGTCGGCCTCTCCCACCAGGTGCCCATCAAGGCGCCGGACGGGATCAAGCTGATCTGCGAGACCCCGACGCTGCTCAAGGTCGAGGGGATCAACAAGGAACTGGTCGGCCAGGTGGCCGCCGAGATTCGCAGCGTGCGCCCCCCCGAGCCGTACAAGGGGAAGGGCATTCGTTACCAGGGTGAGCAGGTCCGCCGCAAGGCGGGCAAGACGGGAGCCAAGTAATGCGGGCCATTCATTCACCGAAGCGCCGGGAAGACCGCCGCTATCGTCGTCACCTCCGCGTCCGCCTTCGGGTGGCCGGCACCGCCGAGCGTCCGCGCCTCGTGGTGTACCGTTCGCTGAAGCACATCTACGCGCAGCTCGTCAACGACGACCTTGGCGTGGCCCTGCTCGGCGTCTCGGATACCTCCGAGGGCATCGCCCTCAAGGGTGAAGGGAAGACTGCGAAGGCTGCCGCCGTCGGCCAGTTGCTGGCCGAGAAGGCGAAGGCCGCCGGGATCACCAAGGTGGTGTTCGACCGGGCTGGCTACCAGTATCACGGCCGTGTGAAGGCCGTGGCCGAGGGCGCCCGCGAGGGCGGATTGGAGTTCTAATGAGCGACGAGACGAAGGCGCCGGAAACGGCGAGCGCCCCCGAAGCCCCGCGGCCGAGCAACAACAGCGGCGGGCAGCAGGGTGGCATGGGCGGCGGTGGCGGCACCGGCACGCACGGCAACCGTGGGCGCGGCCCCGGTCGCGGGGGCGGGCAGGGTGGCGGCGGCCGTGGTCCGGGCGGCGGCGGGCGCGGTGGGCCGCGTCGTGACGACCGCAACGAGGCGGAGAAGGAATTCGTCGAGAACGTCGTGTCGATCAATCGCGTCGCCAAGGTCGTGAAGGGCGGTCGCCGCTTCTCGTTCAATGCCCTCGTGGCAATTGGCGACGGGAAGGGGAAGATCGGCATCGCGACGGGCAAGGCGAATGAAGTGTCCGAGGCCGTGCGCAAGGCCGTCGAGGCGGCCAAGCGGGCGATGGTCGTCATCCCCCGCACCGGCACCACGATCCCGCACGAGATCATCGGCGAGCACGGCGCGGGTCGCGTCCTGCTGCGGCCGGCGGCGAGCGGTACCGGCGTCATCGCCGGTGGTCCGGTCCGCATGGTGCTCGAGTGTGCCGGCATCACCGACATCCTCACCAAGAGCCTCGGGTCGAACAATCCGCACAACATGGTGCGGGCCACGCTGCAGGGCCTGCAGTCACTCGTGTCGGTCGCGCAGATCGCGCGCGAGCGCGGCGTCGAAGTGGACCAGATCGGCTATCGCGCCCGTCAGGAGGCCTGAGTCATGGGACGGAATCCAGTAGTTGGTCGCCAGGGACCGGCGCATCACGCCGCCGTCATCCCCAGCGAGGCTGAGGCGACGCGCCTCCGGGTCAAGCAGATCCGGTCGGGCATCGGCCACGCCGAGACGATGAATCGGACGCTCAAGTCGATCGGGCTGCGCCACCACCAGGCCGTGATCGAAGTCGACAATACCGCGACGATGCGCGGGATGCTGTTCAAGGTGCGCCACCTCGTCGAGGTGTCGCCGGCCGGGAGCAAGTAAGCATGGCAGACAAGACCAAGGGCGTCGAGCAGATCACGCTGTCGAACCTGCGTCCGGCCCCGGGCTCGCACCGGAACCGGAAGCGGATCGGGCGGGGTCCGGGCTCGGGCACCGGCAAGACCTCCGGCAAGGGCCACAAGGGTTCCAAGGCTCGCTCCGGCGGCGCCACGAACCCGGGCTTCGAAGGCGGCCAGATGCCGATGTACCGCCGCCTCCCGAAGCGCGGCTTCACGAACCCGTTCAAGGTGACCTTCCTCGCCGTCAACCTCCGCCATCTGGCGAAGGTCACCGACGGCGAGATCTCGCCCGCGACGCTGTTCGCCGCCGGCATTCTCAAGAACGTCGATGAGCCGGTGAAGCTGCTCGGCCACGGCGAGATCACTCGCGCCGTCACCGTTCGCGGCATGCCCGTGTCCGCGGCGGCGAAGGTGAAGGTCGAGGCGGCAGGCGGCCGGGTCGAGGACTGATGACTGCGCCCACCACGCCGGGCCTCAACATCGACGACGAACTGAGCAAGAAGCTCCAGTTCGTCCTGATGGCCGTGTTGATCTACCGTGTCGGCGCCCACATCGCGGCGCCGATGGTCGATGTCGTGGCCCTCTCGACCGCGATCCAGAGTTCGGCCTCGGCCGGACTCTTCCAGTTGTATGACGCCCTGGGCGGCAACCTGCAGAAGGCGGCCATCTTCGCCCTCGGCATCATGCCGTACATCTCCGCGTCCATCGTCTTCCAGTTGGGTGCCGGCGTCGTGCCGACCCTCAGCAAGATGCAGAAGGACGAAGAAGGCCGGAAGCAGATCACCCAGTGGACCCGCTACCTCACGGTCGCGATCGCCCTGGCGCAGGCCTACACCTTCACGCTCTTCGTCGAGTCGATCCCGGGCGCCGTGCCCGAGATCGGGATGCTGTCGCGCTTCGTGATGGTGGCGACGCTGACCACCGGCGCGATCTTCGTGATGTGGCTCGGCGAGCAGATCACCGAGCGCGGCATCGGGAACGGGATGAGCCTGCTCATCGCGGTCTCGATCCTCGAGCGCCTCTGGCCCTCGCTGCTGCAGCTCGTCGGCTTCGTGAAGGACGGCGTGGTCTCGTTCCTCGGCGCGTCGACCTTCCTCGTCGTGCTGATCGCCATGGTGGCGGGCGTGGTCGCGATGACGCTGGCGTCGCGGAAGATCCCGATCCAGATCCCGCGCAAGGTGATGGGCCGCGGCCGCATCCGCGAAGGCCAGAAGACCTTCATCCCGATCCGGCTGATCACCGCCGGCGTGATGCCGATCATCTTCGCCCAGACGGTCATCCTGGTGCCGACCACGGCCGCGCGCTTCTCGAGCTCGGAGATGATGACCGAGTTCGCGAACTTCCTGGCCCCCGGCACCGCGGCGTACTCGCTCATCTTCGCGTTGCTGATCGTGGTGTTCTCGTACTTCTACACCTCGATCATCTTCAACTCGGTCGAGCTGGCCGAGAACCTGAAGAAGCAGGGCGCCTTCATTCCGGGCGTCAAGCCGGGCTCCGCGACCGCCGACTACATCGACGGCGTCCTTGGCCGGATCACGCTCCCGGGGTCGCTCTTCCTCGCCTTCATCGCCATCGTGCCGATCATCGTGGCCGGGGCACTGGGCGTGTCGCAGTTCTCGCTCGGTGGCACCTCGATCCTGATCGTGGTCGGCGTCATGCTCGACACGATCGCCCAGATCGAGCAGCACCGCACGCTGCGCAAGTACGACGGGTTCATGAAGTCGGGTCGCATCAAGTACCGCGGCCGGTCGAGCCGCTTCGGGATGTAGGCTGGACCGATCGGACAGCTAGATCGTGAACGGTGAACGGTGAACGGGATGGCCTTCCGACCCGTTCACCGTTTACCGTTCACCCCCTGACTCACTTGTACGCACGGAGCTCCCACGTGGACATCCTGCTTCTTGGCCCGCCGGGCGCCGGCAAGGGCACCCAGGGCGCCATCCTCGCCGAGTCCCTCGGCCTGCCGAAGTTCGCCACCGGTGACCTCCTGCGCGACGCGGTGAAGCGCGGCACGCCGCTCGGGTTGCAGGCGCGCGCCCTCATGGAGGCCGGTCACCTGGTGGGAGATGACCTGATCCTCGGGGTGATCCGTGCCGAGCTGGCCAAGCCGGAGGCCGCGCAGGGCGTCATCTTCGACGGCGTCGTGCGCACCATCCCGCAGGCCGAAGGAATGGCCGCCCTGCTCTCCGACGCGAAACGGAAGATGACCCACGTGCTCTTCTTCGAGATTGCCGATGAGGTGATCCTCGGGCGGCTGGTGAAGCGTCGCGAAATCGAGGGTCGCGCCGACGACGATCCGGCGGCCGTCGCCACGCGCCTCGAGGCCTATCGCCGGCAGACGGCACCGGTGCTCGCGTGGTACGAGGCGCATTGCGGCGTGACGACCATCGACGCGGTGGGGAGCGTCGATGAGGTCGCGGCGCGCGTGCGCGCGGCGGTGTCGACGGCGTGATCACCATCAAGTCGGCGCGGGAGCTCGAGACCATGGCCCGCGCCGGGCGCATCCTGCACGCGACCCTGCAGCGCATGCGGGAGATCGTCCGGCCCGGGATGTCGACCGAGGACCTCGACGCGGAAGCCGAGCGATTCATCCGCTCGCATCCCGGCGCGCTTCCCTCGTTCAAGGGACTCTACGGCTTCCCGAAGACGCTCTGCATCTCGATCGACGAGGAGATCGTCCACGGCATCCCGTCGCCACGGCGCATCCTCGCCGAGGGGTCGATCGTCTCCGTGGACTGCGGGGTCTGCATCGAGGGTCTGCACGCGGATTCGGCCACGACCATTCCCGTGGGCGCGATCACCGCGGAGGCGCAGCGGTTGCTCGACGTGACGCAGCAGTCGCTCGTCGCAGGGATCGCCGCGTGCACGGTCGGGCACCAGGTCGGTGACATCGGCCACGCGGTGCAGACCGTGGCGGAGGCGGCGGGCTATGGCGTGGTGCGCGAGCTCGTGGGCCACGGCATCGGCACCCGCTTCCACGAAGAGCCGCAAGTCCCCAACTTCGGCAAGCCGGGGCGCGGCGCCGCACTGCGGGCCGGGATGACGCTCGCGATCGAGCCGATGATCACGATGGGCAAGCCCGCGACCAAGACGCTGAAGGACAAGTGGACCGTGGTCACCGCCGACGGTTCGCTCGCCGCGCATTTCGAGCACACGGTGGCGATTCTGGAGAGTGGGCCGAGGATCTTGACCGATGGGAGTTAGTCGTTGGTCGTTAGTCGTTAGTCATTCGAGGTGTCATCCCGAGCGAAGTCCGCGCAGCGGATGAAGTCGAAGGACCTGCAGCCCGTAACGACTAACGCCCAACGACTAACGACCTACGACTTCCCGCAGCCACCCCGCCATCGCCGCACTCCCCGCCACCACCCCGCTGTGCTCCACGCCGATGTCCCGGCCGTTGAAGTCGGTCACCACCCCCCCCGCCTCGCGCACCAGCACGATCCCCGCCGCCATGTCCCATGGGGCCAGCATCAGTTCCCAGAACCCCTCGAAGCGTCCCAGCGCCACGTCGACCAGGTCGAGCGCCGCGGACCCGCCGCGACGGACGCCGGCCGTGGCGGCGAGGACGGCGGCCATCTGGGGAAGGTAGGTCGGAATCAGGTCGGGGTGCTTGAAGGGGAAACCGGTCCCGATGAGCGCCTGGGCGGGCAACTCGATCGGGGAGACCTGCATCCGGTCACCGCCAGCCCATGCCCCGCCGCCCCGCCACGCCGTGTAGCGTCGATGGGCCGTTGCGTGGAAGACCGTCCCGGCCACCAGTTCGCCGTCGATCGCCGCCCCGATCGAGACGCACCACATCGGGTGGCCATGGAGAAAGTTGGTGGTGCCGTCGAGCGGATCGACCACCCAGACGAGGCCGTCCATCGCCACCGCGTCGGGCGACATCTCCTCCCCCAGCACCCGACTGGAGGGCTCGGCCCCGAGCAGAGTCTCGCGGATCCGCTCCTCCGCCCCCTGATCGATCGCGGTCACGTAGTCGTGATGGCCCTTGGCGGTCCACGCGGCAGGGTCCGGGCGGCGGGCGGTCAGGAGGAAGGCGGCGGCCCGGGCGGCGGCCCGCTCCGCCAGCCGCGCCAAGGCGGCGGCCTCGCGGCTCATGTTGCCGCCCCTTCGCGCTGGCGGTAGCTTGCCGCCATGGCACGCATCTTCTCGGGCATCCAGCCCTCCGGTGAAATGCACATTGGCAACTGGCTCGGGGCGATCCAGAACTACGTCGCCCTCCAGGATGGCAACGACTGTCTCTACTGCGTGGTCGATCAGCATGCGATCACCGGCAGCTACGAGGTCGCGACGCTGGCGGATCGCACGCGGGAGATGGCGATCTCGCTGCTGGCCGCGGGCGTCGACCCGTCGCGCGCCGTGCTCTTCGTGCAAAGTCACGTGCCGCAACACGCCACGCTTGCCTGGTTGCTGGCCACGATCGCGCCGCTCGGCGAACTCGAGCGCATGACCCAGTACAAGGATAAGTCGCAGCGGTTCGAATCGGTGCCGACTGGCTTGCTCACCTATCCGGTCCTCATGGCGGCCGACATCCTCCTCTACCGGGCGGAGTCGGTCCCGGTCGGGGACGACCAGGTGCAGCACCTCGAACTCGCGCGGGAGCTGGCGCGTCGCTGGAATGCCACCTTCGCGAAGGAGGCGCCGTTCTTCCCGGAGCCGAAGCCGATCCTCTCGCCGGCGAAGCGGATCATCGGTCTCGACGGCCAAGCCAAGATGTCGAAGTCGCTGGGCAACACCATCGGGGTGACCGAGTCGCCCGAGTCGATCTGGCAGAAGCTGCGGCCCGCGATGACCGATCCGGCGCGCAAGCTGCGCACCGACCCGGGCACGCCGGAGATCTGCAACATCTACGCGCTGCATCGGCACTTCTCGCCCGAGGCGACGGTGGCCGAGGTGGCGGTCAATTGCCGGACGGCGGGGTGGGGCTGCATCGACTGCAAGAAGGTGCTGGCCGCGAATCTGTCGGAACGGCTGGCGCCGCTGCGCGACCGCTCGCTCGAGCTGCGTGCGCGGCCCGAGGTGGTGCGCCAGGTGCTCGGTGATGGCGCCACCACGGCGCGTCGCCTGGCGACCGAGACGATGACGGACGTAAACGATCGGATGGGCTTTCTCGTGGAGGGAGCATGACCACCACTTCGCCGATGCTGGCGCGTGTCCTCAAGGCCGCGGTGCTGCGCGATGCCTCCGACGTCCATGCCAAGGCCGGGGACGTCTTCCGGGCACGGGTCGGCGGCGTGCTGGTGCCGTTGACGAAGCAGCGCCTGACACCGGCGCAGACGCGCGCGCTGGCCGCGACCTTCGCCGGCATCGAGCTCGACGACCCTCGCCTCGACACGCTTCGGGACTTCGACTGTTCGTGGGGCGTCCCGGGGATCGGCCGCTTCCGCGTCAACGTCTCCCGCCAGCGGTCGTCGTTCATGGTGGTGCTGCGCGTGATCCAGTTCTCGGTGCCCACGCCCGAGGGGCTGGGGCTGCCCGAGTTCGTCGCGCGCTTTGCCGAGGCGGAGGACGGACTGGTCATCGTGGCGGGCCCGAGTGGCTCGGGGAAGACCTCGACCATTGCCGCGATGGTGCATCACATCAACCGTTCACGGGAGCGGCACGTCGTGACGCTCGAGGATCCGATCGAGTTCCTCCACCGTGATCTTGCCAGCTCGATCACCCAGCGCGAGATCGGCACCGACACGGCGGATGTGGCGGGCGGCATTCACGCCGCGCTGCGGCAGGACGCCGATGTGATCGTCATCGGTGATCTCCGCGACTCGCTCGCCGTGGATCGGGCCATTCGTGCGGCGGAGTCCGGCTGCCTGGTGCTGGCGGCGGTCAGCGCAAGCGACGCCACCTCGGCGCTCATGCAGCTGGTGGCGACGTTGCCCGCCGGGGAACGCGACGTCGGGCGGATGCGGCTGGCGGGCGTGCTGCGTGCCGTCGTGGCCCAGCGCCTGGTCGCCAATCCGGAGGGCGAGGGGCGGCTGCCGATCCTCGAGTGGATGGAGCCGATTCCGGCCCTCCGGGACGCACTGGCCGGCGGGGGCGAGGCGGCTGCCCTCCAGAAGGCGCTCGACCGGGCCACGAAGGAGGGGAAGGGGGAGACCTTCGCGAGGGCAATGGCCGAGGCGGGCCTTCCCGCTGAATTGACCCCCCGGCCCCGAACGCACTAGCTTTCGGGGAAGTCGTTCAACGGCCTCGCGAGGGGCCGTTTTCTTGTGCCGGAAGGGTGAGCCATGTTCGACCGGAAGCACAGCTGCATCGTGGTGGTCGGCGCCCAGTGGGGCGACGAAGGGAAGGGGAAGCTCGTCGACGTCCTCGCGGAGCAGGCGAACGTCGTCGTCCGCTACCAGGGCGGGGCCAATGCCGGCCACACGGTGGTGGTCGGCGATCGACAGTTCGTCCTGCACCAGATTCCCTCGGGGATCCTCCACGCCGGGGCGAAGTGCGTCGTGGGCAACGGCGTGGTCCTCGACCCCGAGACCTTCTTTGCCGAACTCGATGAGTTGGCGACGCAGGGGATCGACGTCGGCGGGCGACTCTTCATCTCCGACCGCGCCCACGTCGTCCTGCCGTACCACAAGCTGCTGGACGCGGCAAGCGAGAAGCAGCAGCAGATCGGGACCACGGGGCGGGGCATCGGCCCGACCTACGAGGACAAGATCGGCCGCCGCGGGGTCCGTGTGGCCGACCTGATCCGCGCCACCGTGTCGCGGGAAATGGTGGCGGAGCGGATCGAGCGCGCCAATGCGCTGCTCGCCATGATGGGATCGACGATGCGCGCCGATCTGGACGAACATCTCGCCCTGATGGCGCGCCTGGGCGCCCGCCTGCGGCCCCTGGCCACGGACACGGGACTGCTGGTCCACCAGGCGCTCCGCGACGGCCAGCGGGTCCTTCTTGAGGGCGCACAGGGGGCCCTGCTCGACGTGGACCACGGCACCTACCCGTTCGTCACCTCCTCGAACACCACGGCCGGTGGCGCCGCGATCGGCGCCGGCATCGGTCCGACCGAAATCGACGGTGTCCTCGGCGTGGTGAAGGCCTACACGACGCGCGTCGGCAATGGCCCGCTTCCGACCGAAGCGGGCGGGGACCTCGAGGAGCGGCTGCGCACCCTTGGGGGGGAGTTCGGCGCCACCACCGGCCGGCCACGTCGCTGCGGATGGTTCGACGCGACGGTCGTCCGCTACTCGGTCCGGGTCAATGGCCTGACCGGGCTCGCGGTCACCAAGCTCGACGTCCTCGACTCCTTCGCCGAGATTCCGGTCTGCACGGCCTATCGCCTCGACGGCGACGTCTGCAGTGAGGTGCCGAGCGATGTTGAACGACTCGGGCGCGTCGAGCCGGTCTACGAGACTCTCCCGGGGTGGCAGCAGCCCACCGACGGCGCGCGCAAGCTGGCCGACCTGCCTCCGGCCGCACGGGCCTACCTCGACCGGCTGCAGGATCTCTCCGGCGCACCGATCCGGTATGTGAGTGTGGGGACGCGGCGGGATCAGATCATCGAGTGCTAGGCGGGAGTCGTAGGTCGTAAGTCATAGGTCGTAGGTCGCACAACGTGAAGGCCGGCGTCCTCCTGGGACGCCGGCCTTCGGTCAGCTACGACTTACGACCTATGACCTTTCATTGCGCCCGCAAATCCGCGAAGTAGGCCGCCAATCCCTTCTGCGCGAGCCAGACCGGGTCGAGTTCGTAGTACCGCGACTCGATGAAGCGACCGGTGGTCGGGAAGTAGGGCGGCGGGTTGATCGCGCCGCAGGGATCGTATGCATGCGCCTCGGCGTAGCCGTAGGCGGTCGAGCTGTTGTAGGCACTGTAGGTGTAATAGTCGACGCGACCCATCGCGATGCCGCCGCTGACCCGCACGCACCCGGCCGGTGCGCCGCCACACCGCTCGGCGGTGGCCGTCGCGTCGAACGTGCCGGTGAGGTAGTACGGCGCGGAGGGTCCCGGCACACCATTCAAGCCGGTCGAATAGAAGTTGCCGGTCGTCCCGCTCCCGCTGCCCGCCGCGAGAATGAACATGTTGAACTGTTCGTCGGCCGGCGTGTCGTCGAAGCCTCCGAACATGCGGGCCGCGACGCGGAACGGCGTCTGCACGTTGTTGTCGGCGATGATCGCATCGAGGGTCGCGATGCTTCCCATGATGTCGCCTTCCGCGTCACACTTGGTGCCCGGCGCGTTGTGATACAGGACGTCGTCGGCGAGGATGATGTTGCCGGTGGCGAAGACCGAGACGCGGCCGCGGAGCTTGCCACTGACGGCGACGTCGCCCTGCACGAAGACCACGCCCTTGAAGTTGACGTTCGCGCCGAGGGGAATGAGGTACGCCGCATCGGAGCGAACCGCGCCGAGGCCGGCCATTGCACCGGCCCGGCGCTTCTTCCAGAAGCCCATCGGATACGAGGCCGCGTCGGTGATGGTCGAGTCCGGCGTGATCACGCCGGAGCCTGTCGTGGAGAAAAGCTCGGGCGCGCCACCCAGCAGGCACTTGCGAGTGCCGGCGGGCGATGGCGAGGCGGCGATGGAGGACGGGCGGGTCCCCTGCGTGCCGCCGGAGAGGACGTATTGCACCGCGGCGCGCTTCACCGAGGCCGAGCCGGTGACATTCTCGTAGACGCTCTTGGCCGAATAGAACTCCTGGTTGCCGTTCAGGTTCACGACGGCACCACAGTTCAACGAATACATGTTCGGATCGTTGTTGTACGTCGTACCCGATGGCACGCGCGGCCACCGGCGGGCGGTGGTGTAGGCCAACACCGAGTCCGAGGTGTTTTTCGCAACCCAGACCCGCATGAAGCCCTCGTTCCACTCGATCGTGCCGTTGCCGTTCACGTCGACGGTGAGGAACTCGATCCGCATCCCCGGCGTGTGGGAGCCGGTGGTCGGCGCGGTCAGGTCGTAGTCGCCATTGGCCGCGTCGGCATCCTGCGCATACTGTCGCATCAGGTTGATGCGCGCCGGGGTCGGCCATGGCACGGCCGTCGCGCCGACCTTGATGCCCTTGCGATAGTCGCCCGAGCTCTGGTTCGTCACCGAACCGACGACTGTCACCGGACCGGCGAACACCGTCTTCGGCGAGGTGCACCCCGACTGCAACTTGAGGGCGTTGTTGGAATGGAACGGGCCGGTGATCGACTCGCTGCAGCCGTAGGCCGCCGAGCCGGCCCAGTTGTTCACGGCCACGGCGAACTTGGCCCAGGACTCCTGGGTCAGCAGCAGCCGCCGGGCCGCGACGGCGCCGCGCGGGTCACGAATCACCGAGAGCGCGCTGGCGAAGTTGCTGCCATACTGTCCGGCCGTGGCCGAGCCGCCGGTACGTCCACCCGTACGCCCGACATAGAGCGAGCGCGAAATCCGTGGGACCGTGCCGCCGAGCGCGTCGAGCACGGGCGCATTGGAAGCCATGGTGGTGTAGCCGTTGAACGGCAGCAGCGAGTCGAAGATGCCGCGGTTGAGCGAGTCGCGGATGATTTCGAGTCCGCCGTTCGCCGCCGATTGCAGTGCGGCTTCCCGCGCCGTGAACTTGGTGGTTTCCTGGGCGGCCCCGCTCATCAGGATCGCGCCGAGGGCCATCGCCGAAATGGCGATCGAGATCAGCAGCGTGAGAATCAGGGCGGCGCCGCGCCGATTGTGGCGCGACGCGCGGTGGCGAGGCAACAGGCTGGTCATGGCGCGGCGCTCGTGGTGATGGCGGTGGTCCGGATCGTGGACTGCGACGGCGTGCAGTCCTGGGCGGCGATGCCGAAGGTGTAGCCGGTCGAGAAGGCGTGACCGGTGATGTCGGTCGTGTAACTCGTCTGGCCGGCCTCGGACCGGACGACGAGCAACGGCTCGGCCCAGACGCTGGCCGACGAGAGTCGTCGCCAGATGATGTACTGGGTGACGTCCTGCTCGCCGGACTCCTGGTCCGGTGACGCCGTCCACGCGATTCGGATCACCCCGTCGCCGGGATTCGGCTCCGTGGCCGTGAGCGTCCCAGGCTCGAGGGGGACACGCCCGCACACCGTCGGGAGCGGGATGCCGTTGTTCGGCACTTCGATCGTCGTCGAGATGTCGCGGAACCGTTCGGCCGTTCCGCTCTCGCCATTCGTCAGTCGGAAGTGCAGCCGCACGGCGCGGATCGAGTCGGGCCGGACATAGTTCGCCGAGTCGGTGGCCGAGATCCCGGCGACGAGCGGGCGACGGATCAAGGGAAGCACGCCGGCCGGCGCGATCTGAAGCGTGTCCCCGGTCGTAAGTTGCCGCTGCATCAGGTACTCGAAGAACGGCCTGCCGTTCGGGTGCGCCAGAATGTTGCGCGCGACCATCTCCGGCGTCCCGGCATTGACGCGTTGCCACAGCACATAGTCGTCGCTGCGCGTGGTGCCTGCATCCAGGGAGAAGTAGAGGATGTACGTCTCCGCGGCCGACGGGGAGCCGTTGCCAAGCTGGTAGGTCTCCGGCGGATAGGTGTACGACGGGGAAGAGTTCGGAATGGCGGCCTGTGCGGCCTGGGTCCACGCCGTGGTCTCTTCGACCGGGGTGTCGATGTTGAAATAGGTGGCCCAGCGCATGTCGACGGTGTCGTGCTCGACATAGTCGGTGTTGAAGGCCAGCACGCCGTTGGCGCCATAGACCAGCACGGGCTGGTTGTTGGGAGTGCCGGCGCCCATCGTCCGAATGATCCGTTCGGCCGCCTCGATGGCGCCGCGAGCGTTTTCGATCAGGTCGTAGCGGGCCGTGTTGTTCTTGAAGTTCTGGCTCTGCGACCGGAACAGCGCATAGGTGGCCCCCGTGACGAAGGTCAGCACGGTGACCGCGAGCAGCAGCTCCATCAGCGAGAAGCCGGCTCGGCGCAGCATGGGGGGCGTCGGGTGGGTCATGTCAGGGACTCGCGATGACGGCGGTGACGGCCACGGTGTCTTTGAGGCCCGGGTCGATCACCCGGACGGTCACCGTGGTGCGGTCCCGTGCGGGGGACCCGGACTGGTCGCGGACGATGGTGGTGATCCGGCGCATCCGCGGGAAGCCGGAGAACCCGGTGGTGTCAGCGCCGGCCCCGCTGGCGTAGAGGGTCGCCAGCCGCGGGTAGCGGGGGTCGGCCCGGACCAGCTCCAACCGGTCCTGAGCGACCCCGGCCGACACGACCCGGATCGACGATCCGGTCATCCCCTTGGTGAACTCGGTCGAGAATCGCGCGAAGGTGGTGGTGATCAGGACCAGGATCACCACCGCGAGCAGGACTTCGACCAGGGTGAAACCGCGACGTGTCTGCGTCAATTGGCCCTCCGCCAGCTACCGGTGCTCATGGAATAGAGGGTCGGGCGTCCGGTCGCCCGGACCACCGAGATCGCTCGGCAGCGCTTGCAGGATGCGTCAGTCAGCGCCGAGGTGAGGTAAATGGTACCGCCCCGGGAGGCGGAGCCGTCGCGGCGGAAAACGATGGTGGAGATCTCGGTCGGGTCCGAGGGACCAGGCACGTCGGTCGAGGTCCCCCTGGTCATCCGGGCCGGCTCGTCCAGGACGACGGTGCGGACCCGTTCCCCGCTTCCGACGGCACCATTGTTATCCACGTCTTCGTGAATCTGGATCCGCTGGGGATCGACCACCACGAAGCGGACATTGGCCTGCAGGGTGACGGCAAGTCGCTGTGCCTTGCTCACTTCCGTGATCACTTCCCGGGCGATGGCATCGGTCCGGTAGCGCTGCCAGTCGAGCCGTGAGGCGGCGATCCCGGAGAGGATGCCGATCATCACGATGACAATCAGGAGCTCGATGAGGGTGACGCCGAGGCGCCCCCACCGGGCCGCGGGGCCATGGTGCGGGGGGCGACGTTTCATGATGCATCGAGCAATGATGGCCAATTGTCCTGCCTCTGGATGGAGCCGACTGCCGGGAGCCGTTACCTTCCCGCTCGCGAACACGGGCTACCCTCCTCCACTTCTGCTAGTTTCGGACCATGGCTGATCTGACTTTAATGGACAAGCTGGTCTCCCTGGCCAAGCGCCGGGGCTTCGTCTTCCAATCCTCGGAAGTCTACGGCGGGCTGGGCTCGGTCTGGGACTACGGCCCGCTCGGCGTTGAGCTGAAGCGTAACGTCAAGGACCGCTGGTGGCGCTCCCTGGTGCACGCCCGGGACGACATCGAGGGGCTCGATGCCGCCATCCTGATGCACCCCAAGGTCTGGGAGGCCTCCGGCCACGTGGCCGGCTTCACCGACCCGATGGTCGACTGCCGGACCTGCAAGGGCCGCTTTCGGGCCGACAAGCTGGCCGACGCCCGCTGTCCCCAGAAGCCGAGCAAGGTCCCGGGGGAGCACACCGCGTGCGACCTGACCGAACCCCGGCTCTTCAACCTCATGTTCAAGACGTTCATGGGGCCGGTGGAGGACACGGCGGCGGTGGTCTACCTCCGGCCGGAGACGGCCCAGGGAATCTACGTCAATTACCTGAACGTCCTGAACAGTTCGCGGCAGAAGATCCCCTTCGGCATCGCCCAGGTCGGCAAGGCGTTCCGCAACGAGATCACGCCCGGCAATTTCATCTTCCGGACCCGCGAGTTCGAGCAGATGGAGATGCAGTTCTTTGTCCGCCCCGGCAGCGACATGGAGTGGTTCGAGCAGTGGCGTGCCATCCGCATGCAGTGGCACCACGACCTCGGCCTGACGCCGAGCAAGTTGCGCTGGCACGAGCATGGCCCGGGGGAGCTCGCCCACTACGCCAAGGCGGCCTACGACATCGAGTACGAGTTTCCCTTCGGCTGGCAGGAGATCGAGGGCATCCACAATCGTGGCAATTTCGATCTCGGGCGGCACCAGGAGCACTCCGGCAAGAAGCTCGAGTACTTCGATCCGCAGGCGAATGAGCGCTTCCTCCCGTACGTCGTCGAAACCTCGGCAGGCGCCGATCGCGTGACGCTGACGGTGATGGCCGACGCCTATCGCGAGGAAGAGGTCGAGGGTGAAGTGCGCGTGGTGCTCGGATTCCACCCGCGCATTGCGCCGATCAAGGCCGCCGTGCTGCCGTTGACCAAGAAGGACGGGCTGCCCGAGGTCGCCGACGCGCTGTATCACGATGTCAAGCGTCGCTTCCCGTCGTTCTACGATGACGGTGGTGCGATCGGCCGGCGCTATCGCCGTCAGGACGAGGTCGGCACGCCGTGGTGCTTCACGATCGACCACGACACCCTGACGGATCGCACCGTGACGGTGCGTCACCGTGACTCGATGCAGCAGGAGCGTATCGGCCTCGACCAGGTGGTTGCCTGGGTGGCCGCCAAGCTGGAGGAGTGACCATGGCGAAGCACGCAGCACATCGGGCCATCGGGTCGCACCGGTTGCGCCCCGAGAGTTTGATGATGGGGTACGGCTACGACCCGACGCTGTCCGAGGGTGCCATCAAGTGCCCGATCTTTCAGACGTCGACCTTCGTCTTCGAGAGCGCCGAGGCCGGCAAGGCCTTCTTCGAGGTGGCCTACGGGCTGCGTGAGGCGAGCCCCGGCGAGGTGCCGGGGCTCATCTATTCCCGGCTCAACAATCCCGACCTCGAGGTGCTCGAGGATCGACTCTGCCTCTGGGACGAGGCCGAGAGTTGTGCGGTCTTCAGCAGCGGGATGGCGGCGACGACGACGGCACTGATGGCCTACCTCCGTCCCGGTGACGTCGTGATTTACAGCGCGCCGATCTACGGCGGGTCGGATCACTTCCTGCACCACGTGTTGCCGACCTGGGGCGTGACGGCGATTGCATTGCCCGCCGGCGAACCGGCGGCCGCGCACGAATCGCGGCTGCGCGAGGAACTGGCCGGCCGGCCGCTCGGCGCCGTCCTGCTCGAGACGCCCGCCAATCCGACCAACGGGCTGATCGACATCGCGGCGGTCGTCGCCATGACGAGGCGACTCGAAACGCCGGGCCGCCATGCCCCGGTGCTCGTCGACAACACCTTCCTCGGCCCGCTCTGGCAGCAGCCGCTGCGGCACGGCGCCGACATCGTCCTCTACTCGGCGACGAAATTCATCGGCGGCCACAGCGACGTGATTGCGGGGGCCGCCCTCGGCAGCAAGGCGATGATGGCGCCGGTGCGCGGTCTGCGCACGTTCCTCGGCTCGATGCTGTCGCCGATGGATGGCTGGCTCCTGATGCGCTCGCTCGAGACGCTCAAGATGCGGATGACGGCCGCCATGAAGAACGCGCGGCATGTCGCCCGCTTTCTCAAAGCCCATCCCAAGGTTGCCGCCTTGCACTACCTCGGCGAGATGAGCGCCGACCATCCGATGCGCGACGTCTACGAACGGCAGTGCACCGGGCCCGGGTCGCTGATCGCCTTCGAGGTGTTCGGTGGTGAGGCGGCGGCGTTCCGGGTCCTCAATGCGATGCAGCTGGCCAAGCTGGCGGTCTCGCTGGGGGGCACCGAGTCGCTGGTGGAGCACCCCGCGTCGATGACGCATGCCGACGTCTCCAAGGCGGATCAGGCGCGCTATGGCATCACCCCCGGGCTGATCCGGCTTTCGGTGGGCGTCGAGCACTACGAGGACCTGATCGCCGACCTGGCGCAGGCCCTCGACCATGCCTGAGCGTTCGTGACGCTCGCGGCGTTCGAGCGGATGATCCGCCGGATGAGTACCGAGGTGCCCACCGAGTACTTCGACGGCGTCACCGAGGTGGTGGTGTCGCCGCGGGCGGTGCCGCATCCGACGCGCGCCGAGATCTATACGCTGGGCGAGTGCATTCCACTGCCGCTTGAGCAGGAGGCCCCCGAGGCCGTCCAGAGTCGGGTGGTGCTTTACCACGGCTCCTTCCTCGCGCTGGCGCACCTCGACCCATCGTTCGACTGGGAGCGGGAAGGCTGGGAAACGCTGACCCACGAGCTGCGGCACCACGTGGAATGGCGTGCACGCGGCGACGACCTCGAGGCGCTCGATCGCGCGGCGGAAGCCAACTACGCCCGCCAGGATGGCGACCCGTTCGATCCCCTCTTCTTCCTCGATGGCGACGCGCCAGTCGCCGATGTCTACCAGGTCGAGGACGACTGGTTTCTCGACCTGGTGGTGCGGCAGGTTCCCTCGGCGGTACGCTTCAATTGGCACGGCAAGCGCTATGTCGCCGAGGTGCCGCCGCAGACGTCGCTGCCCGCCTATCTTCTGGTGGATGGCGTGGATGAGCCGCCCCCCGGCGACTTGATCCTCGTGCTGCGGGTGAAGCCACGGTTGTTCGACCTCTTTCGTTCCCGCCCCCTGCATCAGGGTGCGGTGCAGGCGGTCTCCGACACGCGCGATGAGGTGCCCTGATGGTATTCAACGTGACGACCTCCCTCGACCCCGGCGCCGTGATCAGCAGCGCCAAGCGCTTCTTTGCCGAACGGGTGCCGCACCACGCCGCATTCCCGGAGAAGGAAGGCGACAGCTGGCTGGTCCTCCGCGGGCAGGGAGGGGAGGAGATTGCGCTCGCCACCACCACGGTGGATGGCGCGACGCGCGTGCGCGCCAGCACCCTGCTCTTCGATCACGCGGTGGATCGATTCCTCAGTACGCTGCCTCCCGCCGCGGAGCCCACGTGACCGCCGCCGAAGTGCCGATTCGGGTGATGGTGCACGAGGTCTGGGACGAGATCCCGCTCGTGGTGACGGCGGCCACGACAGTGCGCGAGATCAAGCAGCGCGCACTGAGCGCTGCCCGTGTCGTCGAATCCGCCGACGCCTTCCTCGTGAAGTTTCGCGGGGCGGAGTTGGCCGATGAAGCGCAAACGGTTGCCCAGAGCGGGATGCCGGCCGGTGCGCCACTGATCGTGTTGCGCAGGGCGCGCCGCCCCGTCCACTGAAGGGAGCAGCGCCGATGCTTGTCGTGACGGCGGCGGAGTGCCTGGCGCACGACCCCGGCCGCGGCATGCCGGAACAACCGGCGCGCCTTCGCACGGTGTTGCAACGGCTCGCCACGGCGGGAGTCGCCGTCGCCGATGCCACGCCGGCCGCACCCGAGTGGCTGGCCACACTCCACGATCCCGACTATCTCCAGGACCTCGAGGCGATGAGCCTTCGTGGCGTGGGGGACTATGGCCCGGATTGCCCGGTCGGGCCGGCGACGTGGCGTGCCACGCTGGCGGCGGGCGGGGCAGCCCGCGCCGCGCTCGCCCACGCGCTCGACGGGAAGGGGAACGCCTTCGCGGCGATCCGCCCGCCCGGGCACCACGCCCTGCGGCACGGCGCGATGGGGTTCTGTTACGCCAACCACGTCGCCTTGCTGGCCGCGGAGGCTCGACGCGCGGGTCGCGATCGGGTGCTGATCGTCGACTGGGATGTGCACCACGGCAACGGCACGCAGGCGCTCGTCGAGCACGATCCGACGATCCGCTTCATCTCGATGCACCAATCGCCCTGGTGGCCTGGCTCGGGCGCTGCCGACGAGCGTGGTGTGGGCAACATCTTCAACGTGCCGATGCCGCCGCAGCTTCCCGCCGCACGCTACGTGGAAGCGCTCTGGGATGCCGTGACGGTGGCCACCGCCGAATGGCGACCCGATCTCGTCCTGATATCCGCCGGCTATGACGGAATGGAGGGCGATCCACTGGGCGGCTTCACGCTGGAGCCACCCCATTTCGCTGACTGGGTGGGGCGGCTCCGTACCGCCTTCCCCTCGGCCCCGATCGTGGCCTTGATGGAAGGCGGCTACCTCCCGGCGCGACTCGCCAACGGGGTGCTGGCGACCGTCGCGGCGCTCGCCTAAGCTTCCCCCATGACCCTCCGCCTCAGCACCGAGATCCTTGCCCTCCGGACGCGCCATCCGTTCATCATCGCGCGCGGTGGCCAGAGCGACTATCGCACCGTGATGGTCAAGATCACCGACGACGACGGCGTCGAGGGGTGGGGCGAGGCCGCGGCGACGCGCTTCTACGGCGAGACGCTGGAGACCGTGCAGGCGGCGCTCGCCACGTATGGCACCCTGCTCGGCGACGACCCACACCAGCTCGAGGCGATCGAACGTCGACTCGAGGTCACGCTCCGGCGGAATGCGGCGGCACGTGTGGCAATCTCCGCTGCGCTGCACGACCTCGTCGGCAAGCGCCTCGGCGTCCCGCTCTGGCGCTACTGGGGGCTCGACCGCGCCGCCGCCCCGCGGTCGACGTTCACCATCGGGATGGACACGCCGGAGATGATTCGCCTGAAGGTGGGCGAGGCGGCGGAGTATCCGATCCTCAAGATCAAGCTCGGTGGCCCCGACGACCTCACGCTGCTGCGCACGATTCGCGACGCGACGGACAAGGAACTGCGCGTCGACGCCAACTGCGGCTGGACCGCGGTGCACACGGTGCGGATGCTGCCGGTCCTCGAAGAGTTCGGCGTCACGGTGCTGGAGCAACCGGTCGCCCCCGACGACCTCGATGGCCTCGCCCACATTCATCGGCATGCGCGGATTCCGCTGATTGCCGATGAGAGCTGCGTCACCTCCGGTGACATCGCGCGGCTGGTCGGCCGGGTCGACGGCATCAACATCAAGCTCGCCAAGTGCGGCTCGCTGCGTGAGGCGCTCCGAATGATCGCGATTGCCCGCACGCACCAGATGACGGTCATGGTCGGCTGCATGATCGAGTCGTCACTTGGGATCACCGCCGCGGCACACTTCACGCCACTGGTCGACATCGTCGACCTCGATGGCGCGGCGCTGCTGTCGCAAGATCCCTTCGTCGGGGCCGGCATCGCGGGCGGGCAGGTGACGCTCCCCGATGCCCCCGGGCTGGGTGTGACGCGACGATGACCGACCGGTACGCGCAGGTCGCCCTGCCGCTGCCACTCGCCGAACCGTATCGCTACCGGATCCCGGCCACCCTCGCCGATCGCGCGCTCCCCGGGGCGCGCGTCGTCGTTCCGGTCCGGCGCGAGGAGCTGATCGGCATCGTGACAGCGGTCGATGTCGCGCCGCCGCCCGCCGCGGCACGCGACATCCTCGCCGCGCCAGACGCCGAGGTCGCACTGCCGGCATCGTTGCTGGCGCTCGCCGCACGGGCGGCGCGCTACTACGGCGCGCCACCGGGGTTGATGCTGCGGGCGATGCTGCCGGCAGCGCTGTGGGGCCAGTCGACGGTGATGCTGCATCTCGAGGACGGCTGGCGCGCGATCGCCGGTGGCACCGCGGGTGACCTGGTGGAATGGTTGCAGCGGCGCGGCGGGAGCGGCACCATCCAGGCCGCCAGCCGGGCGCTCAAGAAGCCGCTCTGGGAGGCGGCCGACCGACTGCAGCGCGTCGGCGCACTCTCGCTCGAGGTGGTGCCGCCGGACACCGATGGTGCCGCGGCGACGACCCGCACCGCGGCGATCGTCGGCGAGGTCCTCCCGCTCCTTGCGCGCGATCAGCACTTTGCCAGGAAACCTGCGCAGCGAAAGCTCTACGAGGCGCTCGAGGGTCGCGGTGGGCGCATGGCGGTGCGCGCGCTGCTCGACGCGACCGGGGCCACCATCGGCCCGCTGCAGCAGCTGGCGGTGTCGGGCGTGATTGCCCTGCTCGACGACGAGACCTCGCGCGATCCCTTCGCCGACCTCCCCTCCAGTCCGCCGCCACCGCACCTGACGGCCGACCAGACGCGCGCCCTGGCGACGCTGCGGCAAATCGCTCCCGGCGAGACGTCGCTGCTCTTCGGGGTGACCGGCTCCGGCAAGACGCTCGTCTACCTCGAGCGCATCCGCGAACTCCTGGCCGAGGATCGCGGCGCGATCGTGCTGGTACCGGAGATCGCACTCACGCCGCAGACGGTGGCACGACTCCGCGGCGCCTTCGGTGACGACGTGGCGGTGTTGCACAGTGGCCTCAGCGATGGCGAGCGCGCCGACGCGTGGCGATCGCTCCGTCGCGGCGAGCGGCGTGTCGCGGTGGGCGCGCGCTCGGCGATCTTCGCCCCGGTGCGCAATCTCGGCTTGATCGTGATCGACGAAGAGCACGAATCGAGCTACAAGAACGGTGAGACGCCTCGCTACCACGCGCGCGAGATCGCGGCCTGGCGTGCTCGTCTCGAGGGTGCAGCGATCATCCTCGGTTCCGCGACGCCTGCCCCGGAGAGCTGGGCGCGTCTCGCGCCGGATCATGTCGTGCGGCTCCCGGCTCGCATCGGCGAGCGGCCGATGCCGCCGGTCCAGCTGGTCGACCTGCGTGCGACCCCGATGGTGGCGCATCCCACCGGCGTCCCGTGGAGCAGCGTGCTCGATGATGCGGTGACGGCGGCGCTGGCCAGGCAGGAGCAGGTGCTCCTGCTGCTCAACCGCCGCGGCTGGGCGGCCTTCGTGCAGTGCACTGCCTGCGGCGAGGTGGTGCAGTGCCCGAATTGCAGCATCTCGCTCACCGTGCACCGAAACCCCGACGAACTCCGTTGCCACTACTGCGACTACCGCGCGCAGATCCCGAGCGCCTGTCCGGCCTGCCATGGCACCACGACCAGGCACCTCGGCGCCGGCACGCAGCAGGTGGAGCGCCTGGTGGCCGAGCGCTTCCCGACGGCGCGCATCGCCCGGATGGACCTCGACACCACCGCGAGCAAGTGGGGCCACCATCGGATCCTCGAGCGCGTGGGGAGGGGCGAGGTCGACGTGCTGATCGGCACGCAGATGATCGCCAAGGGCATCGACTTCCCGAACGTGACGCTCGTGGGGGTGGTCGATGCCGACACCGCGTTGCACCTCCCCGACTTCCGCTCGGCGGAGCGCACCTTCCAGCTGATCGCGCAGGTGGCCGGGCGTGCAGGCCGCGGCCCGAAGGGTGGTCGGGTCCTGGTCCAGACGCGGCAACCGGAGCACCCGGCGCTTGGCTTCGCCGCGCAGCATGATGCCGAGGGGTTCCTTGTCGCCGAGCTCGAGGGGCGCCGCGCGCCGCCGTATCCGCCGACGACGTCGCTGGTGCGGATCGTGGCGAGTGGCGAGGATGGCGGCGCCGTGGCCGAGCGGATCACCGCGCTGGCCCGGTGGTGCGACGCGTTGATCACGCGACTCGACCTGCCGCTGACCTTGCTCGGGCCGGCGCCCTGTCCGATCGAACGAATCACCAACCGCTGGCGGCATCACCTGCTGCTCAAGGGCGACGCCGCGGTGCTCGGCGGCGTGGTCCGGGCGCTTGCGCCGAAACTGGGCGCGATGCGCGGCGATGTCCGGCTGGCGCTGGATCGTGATCCGGTGTCGTTGTTGTAGAGGCGTTGGTCGTTGGTCGTTAGTCGTTAGTCGTGAGATGTCATAGGTCGTAAGTCGTAGGTCGTAAGTCACTGGTCACTGGTCACTGGCCACCCCTCACCCCTCACCCCCTCACCCTTCACCACCCCCAACATGCTCCTTGCGCTCCTGATCTTCCTCGTGACGATCACCCTCGTGATCTGGCAACCGCGCAGGCTCGGCATCGGCTGGAGCGCGTGCGGCGGGGCGCTGGTGGCGCTGCTGCTCGGCGTCGTCTCGGTATCAGACATCGGCACCGTCTGGGGCATCGTCTGGAATGCGACGATCACCTTCGTGGCGATCATCCTCACCTCGATGATCCTCGACGAGGCCGGCTTCTTAATGGGCGGGGGGGGGGGGGGAATGGGCGTCGGCTCTACGCGGCGATCATCCTGCTCGGGGCTGCCGTGTCGGGGCTGTTCGCCAACGATGGCGCGGTGTTGATCCTCACGCCGATCGTGATGGCCATTCTGGCCGCGCTGCGGATGCCGCCGGCGGCGACGCTCGCCTTTGTCATGGGCGCAGGCTTCATCTCCGACACTGCCTCGTTGCCGCTGGTGATCTCCAACCTCGTCAACATCGTGACTGCCGACTTCTTCCACGTCGGCTTTGCCCGGTACGCCGCGGTGATGCTGCCGGTGAACATCGCCTCCGTGGCAGCGACGCTCGGCGTGTTGCTGCTCTACTTCCGCCGCGACATCCCGGTGCACTACGATGCCAGCGCGCTGAAGCACCCCGCCGAGGCCATCCGGGATCGCCCAACCTTCCTGCTCGGCTGGGTCGTGCTGGTGCTGTTGCTCGCCGGCTTCTTCCTCGGCGAGCGGCTGGGCCTGCCGATCAGCGCGGTCGCCGTGGCCGGCTCCGCGGTGCTCTTCGCCATGGCGGCGCGCGGCCACGTGATCGACACGCGCAAGGTGCTGCGCGAGGCACCCTGGCAGGTGGTGCTCTTTTCGCTGGGGATGTACCTGGTGGTCTACGGGCTGCGGAACGCGGGGCTCACCGATGCGCTCGCCGGCGTGCTCAACCGGATTCCGGCCGAAGGCACGTTGGCACCGGCGCTGGGGACCGGTCTGCTCACGGCCTTCCTTTCATCGATCATGAACAACATGCCGACGGTGCTGATCGGGGCGTTGTCGATCGATGCGTCCACGGCCAGTGGGGCTGCACGCGAGGCGATGATCTACGCCAACGTGATCGGCAGCGACCTCGGCCCGAAGCTCACGCCGATCGGGTCGCTGGCAACGCTGCTCTGGCTCCACGTGCTGGCGCGCAAGGGCATCACCATCACCTGGGGCTACTATTTTCGAGTTGGTGTGGTGCTCACGATCCCGGTGCTGGTTGTCACCCTCGCCGCGCTGGCCTGGCGCCTGAGCTGAGGCGCCCTAGAAGCGGAAGGTGGCGCCCCCGGTGATGGTGCGTCCGGCCGCCGGTTCGTACACGCGCCCGAAGCTCCCGTTCACCGTCACGGATCCGATCACTCGCCGATTGAAGAGATTCTGCGCCGTGACGAACGGGGCGAACGCGTGCCGACCACGCGCAATCCAGCGCAGTCGAACTCCGGTGATCCCCGCACCCCATCCGGCCGCCTCGAGCGTGTTGGCGTCGTCGCCGTACTGGCTGCTCGCCAGGGCGTGATCGATGTCGAAGCCGATCCGGGCCACCGTGCCGCGCACGCCCAGCCGCGCTACCGCCCGCGGGATGCCGGCGATGCGCCGGCCGTCGAGCCGCACGCCATTCAGCAAGTAGTCCCGGAAGGTTGCATCGGTCACCGTCACGGTGGCGAGGCCCATGATGCCCGGACGCAGGGATGCCTGCGCCGCGGCCTCGACGCCACGGGTGCGCGTCTTCCCGGCGTTGGTGTAGAACGACCGGCCACCGACATCCTGGAACGGCGTGATCGCATCCTGGGTCGCGGTGGCCCAGGCCGACGCCTCGATCTGACCAAACGGGAGCGAACTCCGCACCCCAACTTCCATTGACACGCTGCGCTGCGGATCGAGCACGCGGTTGAGCCCGGTGCTGCCGTCGGGCCGATTCGCGAGTTCGGTGGTGGTTGGCGTCTCGAACGCCGTCGACAGCGATGCCCACGTGGTGGCGCGTCCCACAGCCCGAGTGAGCGAAGCGCTTCCGCTCACCGCGGCCATGCTGCGCGCGCCGCTGCCGCTGCCCAGTGCGTCTGCCACGTCGAATGAGGTGTGGTCCCACCGGACGCCGCTCCGCAGTTGCCACGCCCCGCGGACGATCGTGGCCTGCGCGAAGAGCCCGGCCTCTCCCACCGTCTCGCGCTGGTCGAGCAGCAGCGGGCCGAACGGGGTGCCTTGGCGGTGGCGTCGATTGACGCGATCGTCGCGACTCGACTGCAAGTCCACGCCCGCAGTCACCTGGTGCTGTCCCCACCGCCGCGTGGTGCTGGCGCGGAGACCGCCGCCGAGCCGATCGAGTCCGACCCAAAGCCCCTCGTCGGCGGGGTTCGGCGCGGGGGCTGGGGCGGCCAGCGGGTTCTCGAGCGACCGCGTGAGCAGCCAGAGCCGCACCTCGCTGGTCCAGTCCCCACGCGCATCGTCGAGGCCCAGGGAGAACTGCTTCTGACGAACCGCCTTGCCCGCGTTCCGCAACAAGTTGTTCGGCGCGGCGAGGTCAGGATCCGAGGCGACTTCGGCCGCCGTTAGCGCGCCGGGGTTGTCCGCGTCCGGATCGTTTGCCAGGGCTGCGCGCGCGGTGATGGACGTGGTGGCGCGGATCCGGTAGGCCAGCGCGTACTGCAGCCGCTGTTGCTCCGAGAGCGAGTGCGCGCGGTATCCCTCCAGGCGTGTTCCCGACCCACTCAACAATGCCGTGAACCGGCCCCGGCGCATGCCAAAGGCCGCCTCCGATCGGAAGTGCGCGCCGCCGAGGTTCTCCACGGCCAATTGCAGACGCGGGAGTGAATCGCGGTGGCTCCGCGACGTAAACGCGATGACCCCGCCGGCGGCGTTTCCATAGAGCGATGACGCGGCGCCACGCAGCACCTCGATCCGTTCGATGCCGCCGAGGTCGAGGTTGGTGAGCTGACTCTGCCCGTCGGGGAGCGTCTGCGGGATGCCATCGACGAGGATCTTGAGGCCGCGCACCCCGAAGGCCGCCCGAGCACCGAAGCCGCGGATGATGAGCCGCTGGTCAACGGACGGATTCCCCCGGTTGGCCGCGATCACTCCCGGCACGAAGGCGAGCGCCTCGTCCAGCCCACCGGCCAGCCTCCCACGGCGCAGCGCGAGGGAATCGACCACCGTGACCGATGCCCCGAGCCGGGCGAGCGAGTCGGGGGAGCGTGTGACGCTGACCCGGATCGGCGGGAGGGCCGCTGCGCTGTCGGGGCGCTGGGCCCCAAGCAGGGTGGCCTGGGTGAGGAGCATGAGCAGGGCGGCAGCGGGGGCGGTGCGAAGGGCCATGGCCGAAACGTCGCCCGCTCCGGCCGGGGCGGCAACGGCGCGGGGGCGGGGAGGGGCCCTTATCTTTCGGGCAATGACCTGGTTCCCCGATCTCGACGTCCCGCCCTTCGCGGACGCGCCGGTGGCGACGTTCCGCCCGGCGCCCGCCGACGGCGTGGTGCCGGACGGCTTCTTCTCGACGTCGAATCTGCCGACCTACGTTCGCCTCCCTGACGGGTGGGCGGTGCCGACCCGGCCGCGAATGGACTGCGTGATCGTTCAGCGCGGCGGGGAGCTGGAGACGGTTGAGCCACGGCGGGTGCGCGCCGGTGAACCGGTCGTGGTTGGCCTCGACGAGCAGGGCGCCGACGGGGTGGTGGTGTACGCGGAGGGGTTCCTCCGCGGGGCGCGTCGCGGCAACGAGTTCTCCTTCATGAGCACCGAAGTCTCCCGCGAACGGCCCGTCAACTACGAGGACCTCGCGGCGCAGTTGATCGCGCAGCGGGCCCGCGGCGGCTATCTCCTCTGGGTCGCCGGGCCGGCGCTGGTGCACTCGCGCGCGCGCGCCGACTTCGCCTGGTTCGTCGAGCAGGGCTTCGTGCAGGCGATGCTGGCGGGGAATGCCGTGGCCGTCCATGACATGGAAGCCGCGGTCTATGGCACCACCCTCGGCATGGACCACGAGGGGCGCCCCACCGCCGGTGGCCATGGCCTGCATATGCGCGCGATCAACGCGGTGCGCGCCGCCGGGTCGATCGAGGCCGCGGTCGCCTCCGGGTTGGTCTCCGACGGGATCATGCACACCCTGGTGACGCGTGGCGTCCCCTACGTGCTGGCCGGATCGATCCGCGACGATGGGCCGCTCCCCGGGGTGTACACCGACGCGACCGCAGCGCAGGATGCCATGCGTGAACATGCCGTGCGCGCCACGGGCGCGGTCTTCATCGCCACCGCGCTGCACGCGATCGCCGTCGGCAACATGCTGCCGTCGTTCCATACGCAGAATCCGGAAGGACGGCCGGAACCACTGATGACGATCTGCGTCGACCAGACCGAGTTCGTCGTGAACAAGTTGAAGGACCGCGGGACGCATCAGGCGTTCGGCGTCGTCACCAATGCCCAGGACTTCCTCACCGTGCTTCGCACCTACGTTGAACGATGCTTGCCAGTCTGACGCCGCGTGGTCCGGGCGAAGGCCCGCACTGGGAGCGCCTCGCGCTCTGGCTCCAGGACCAGATCCCGACGGCCGACGTCGATGGCGTCTGGGTCTTCCGCGTCCTCCGGCGTGACCTCGCCGAGTACGGGACGGCGGTGATCTCGCGCATCGACGGTGATCGTCGACGCATCTACACCGCCCGCTACACAGCCCTCATCAAGGGGAAGAAGCGCGGCGGCTTTGACGCGGTGATGGACGAGGTCGGCAGTGGTCCGCTCGAGGCGTTGCACGAGTTGCTCGCCCTCGTCCCGGTACGTGCCGACGACGAGGAGCCGCCGGTCCCGATCGAGGTCTCGCTCTGGTTCCCGCCGGTCGTGGTGCAGGAGGAGTTGCCGCTCGAGACCATGACCGCGGAGGCCGTCGAAGTCGACGAAGCCGTCGACGCTGCCGAGGCCGAGCTCGCCGCCGCCGACACCGGTGATGGCGACGACTGACGCGGAGGCGGGTCGCGACCTCGGCGAGCGCTTCCGGCGCTGGCTCCGGGAGCGCCATCTCCCGGTGACCCGCCAGCGCGACCTCGTCGCGCTGGCGGTCTTCTCGGGCGGTCGGCACCTCTCCGTCGACGCGATCCAGCGTCAGCTGCGGGATCAGGGCCACAAGATCGGCCTGGCCACGATCTATCGCTCGCTCGAGGTGCTGGTGGAGAGCGGACTCGTGCGGCAACTCGACTTCGGCGAGGGCTTCAAGCGCTGGGAGGCGAAGCGGCAGGGATCGCCGCACGGCCACCTGGTATGCGCCCGATGCAGCGTGGTCACCGAATTCTCGACCGATCGGTTCGAGCGGATCCTGCCGCTGGTGGCGGATGAACACGGCTTCCTGCTCCAGCGCCACCGCGTCGAGATCCACGGCCTCTGTCGTGCCTGTCGTGACGCGGAAGTCGGCGTGCTGGCGCGCGCCGGTCGGCAGGGCGGGTGACCGAGGGCGCCTTCGGACCGTTGGTCGCCTTCACCGGCGGCCTGCTCTCGTTTCTGTCGCCGTGCGTGCTGCCACTGGTGCCGAGCTACCTCGGCTTTCTCACCGGGATGACGCTCGACGAGATGACCGATCGGCGGCACCACGCCGTGCTGCACGCGATCCTCTTCGTCTCCGGCTTCACCCTCGTGTTCGTCCTGCTCGGGGCCGGTGCCACCGCGCTTGGTGCCGCGCTCGCGTACAACAAGCTGCGCCTCGCCCGGATCGGCGGGGTGCTGATCATCGCCTTCGGCTTGTACATGATGGGGGCGGTGAAGATCAACGCCTTTGACCGAGACCAACGCGTGCACCTCGACCGGAAGCCGATCGGCTACCTCGGCTCGGTGCTGGTGGGGATGGCGTTTGCGGCCGGATGGACGCCCTGCATCGGGCCGATCCTCGGCGGCATTCTCGGCATGGCGGGCACCAGCGGTGACGTCACGCATGGCGTGTTGCTGTTGCTGGCGTACTCGGCGGGGCTCGCGGTGCCTTTTCTGGTGGCCGCGTTCGCCGTCGATTCGTTTCGCGCCTGGTTCACGCGCTTCCGCCGGTGGATGCCGTGGTTGCAGCGCGCCAGCGGCCTGGTGATGGTGGTGGTGGGGATCCTGCTGGTCACCGGAGAGTTCACGCGACTCGCCGGGATGTTGAGTGCGATGACGCCGGGGTGGCTGTCGCGGCGGTTGTAGCCCTACGCCAGGCTCTCCTCGAGCTCCTGCCGACTCAACAACGCCACATAGCGTCCCCCCTTCGCCATCAACGCCTCGTGGCTACCGCGCTCCACGATCGTGGCATCGTCGAGCACGATGATCTCGTCGGCGTCGCGCACAGCCGAGAAGCGATGCGAGATGATCAGGCAGGTGCGTCCCACCATCGCACCGCGCAGCGCCGCGAGGATGTCTTCCTCCGTTTGCGCGTCCACCGCGCTCAACGCATCGTCGAGCACCAGTACGGGCGGCTGCCGGACCAGCGCGCGCGCGATCGCCGCGCGCTGCCGCTGCCCGCCCGAGAGGTTGATGCCGCGCTCGCCGAGCATCGTGGCCCACCCCTGAGGCAAGTCGGGCAGCGCCTGATCGAGGCGGGAGACACGCGCCGCCTCGTCGAGTCGGCCATCATCGGGCGAGCCAAGGAGGACGTTCTCGCGCAGCGTGTCGGAGAAGAGGAAGGTCTCCTGCGGCACCATGCCAACCGCTGCGCGCAGCTCCGCCAGCGCCAGCGTCCGGATGTCGATCCCGTCGAGCAGGATGCGGCCCCGATCCGGGTCGTACGTCCGCACGACCAGTTCGGCGATCGTGGTCTTGCCGCTGCCCGTGGCGCCGACGATGCCGAGCACTTTGCCGGCTTCCACGGTAAAGGAGACCTCCCGCAGGACCCAATCGCGCTCGGCCCCCGGGTAGCGGAACCACACCGCCTCAAAGGCCAGGCGGCGTGGGCCTTCGGCCGGTGGGAGGGCCACCGGGTGTGCGGGCTCGGTGATGTCGGGCGTCTCCTCCAACAGCGCCTGAACGCGATCCGAGGCGGCGTCGCCGCGTTGGAGCAGCGAGATGGCCCATCCGAGTGCGATCATCGGCCAGACGAGTGTGGCGAGGTAGACTCCAAATGCCACGAAGCCGCCGATGGTCATGGCGCCGGTGAGGACGAGGCGGCCGCCGAAGATCATCGCGATCACGGCGCCGAGACCGCCGAGGAAGGTCAGCAGGGGATGAAAGATTCCCTGGCCGCGGGCGAGGGCGAGGTTGCTGGCGACATAGCCGCGATCGAGCCCGTGAAAGAGGGTCGTCTCGGCCGATTCCTGTGCGTAGGCGCGGACAATCCGGACGCCGGCCAGGTGCTCCTGCACGAACGAGGAGATGTTGCCGAACTGGTCCTGCACGGCGAGCGCTCGACGATGGACTTCGCCACCGATGATGACCATCACCAGCGGCAGTCCAAGCGTCGGGAGCAGTGCCCAGAGGGTGAGTGTCGGAGAGAGGGCGAGCATCATCGGCACGATCATGATGGCGCGCACGGTGGTGTCGACGAGGTACATGATGGCGGGGCCGGCGACCATGCGGAGGGCGAGCAGGTCGTTCGTCGCACGGGCCATCAGATCGCCGACGGGGAATCGCTGGTGGAAGGGGGCAGAGAGCCCCATCAGTCGTCGGAAGAGGTCGTTGCGCAGGTCGGTCTCGACCTCGCGGGACGCCCCATTGAGTCGGTGGCGCATGCCGAAGCGGAGCACCCCACTGGCCAAGGCCAGGCCCGCGACCCACAGGGCCGCGGTGGCGACCCCCCGGGCGGCGCCAGGTCCAGCGGTCGCCAGGATGTCGATGCCGCGTTGGACGTAGCGCGGACCGAGGGTAGCGAAGAAATTGGATGCCAGCAGGGAGAGGAAGCCGACCCAGTAGGCTGCCGCATGACGGCGGAGATAGGGCAGGAGTCGGCGTAGCGCGCGCATCGGGGAAAGGTATCCCCGATCCGATCACGGATCACCCAGGAGTCCCGAATGAACGACCGCCGGATTGTCCTTGCCACTGTCCTTGCCCTGGCCCTCGCGGCCTGCGGCGAGAAGACCGCCGACGGTGGAAATGCCCTCGGTACCGATTCCCTGGTGCCGATCGCCGATGTCCCCGCACTTGATACCAGCAAGCCGGCCCCTCCGCCGGAGACGGTCTTCGTGAAGACGCCGCCGCCGCCGCGGGCAACCGCCACGCGGCCAGTCACGACTCGGCCGAGCCCGGCGCCGGTATCTCCCGCCCCTGCTCCGACGCCCAGCAACACCGCCGCCGCGACCTTGGTGAGCGGGACGACGCTGTCGACGGTGACACTGGACTCGGTCCACTCGCAATACACCCGCGTGGGCGACCCGATCCGCGTCCGCGTCTCGAATGACGTGAGCAGCTCGACCGGCCGGGTGATCATCCCCGCCGGTTCGGTGATCACGCTGGCTGTCACGGCGATCGGTCAGGCCAACAACCGCGGCGAGAAGGGGACGTTGTCGCTCGCCGGTCGCTCGGTGGAGATCAACGGGCAGAGCTACCCGATCACCGCCGCCGCGACCGATTACGAGTATGAGATGAAGGCGCGTGGCGTCGGCGCGACCGACGTGGCCCGTACCGGTGCTGGTGCCGCGGCCGGCGCGATCATCGGACGCGTCATCGGCGGCAAGACGGGCACGATCGTCGGGGCCGTCGGTGGTGGGGCGGCCGGAGCCGCGGTGGCCGCCAAGTCGGCCAACCGCGACATCATCGTGCACGCCGGCAAGGCGATGACCATCACCCTGCGCGACGACTTCGCGAAGTAACGACGGCTAGTATCCCGAGGGGCCCCCGCCAAGGCGGGGGTCACTCACCCCCTGCCAGCCGCCCTTGATGCGGGCGATCGCCTGCACATCTCCCATCCCGCCGCTGTTCTGCACCGAGTGCCCCATCGCCTTCAGCCAGGCGATCGCCGCTGGCGCGAAGCCGCCCGGCCCTTCCATCCGCATCTGGTCAGGTAACCCCTGCTCGTGCATCCGCGGGGCCTCCACCGCATCCCGCAGTGACATCCCGTGGTCGATCACGTTGCTGATGACGTGGTAGACCTGGGTGATGATCGTCGGACCGCCGGGGGTCCCCACGACCAGTCGCAGCGCCCCGCTCGGGTCGACCACGATGCTCGGCGTCATCGCCGAGAGCATGCGCTTCCCCGGCTTGATCGCATTCACCTCGCCTTGCACGAGGCCATACATGTTGGCGGTGCCCGGTGCGGCGGCGAAGTCATCCATCTCGTCGTTGAGGAGGAAGCCGGCGCCGGCAACCGTCACGTGCGAGCCGTACGAGTTGTTCAGCGTCGTCGTGGTCGAGACGACGTTGCCGTCGGCATCCGCCACGGAATAGTGCGTGGTGCTGTTGCCGTCGCGGATGCCGGCGTCGAAGGCGGGCGTCGGGGTGTGCCGCGCGAGGCTGATCCGGCTCCGCAGCAGCGCGGCATGCTCCTTTGAGAGGAGGCGCGCCACCGGGACCGGCTCGAAGTCGGGATCGGCCAGCAGCGAATTGCGTTCGGTGAAGGCCGAGCGCATTGCCTCCGACTCGCGATGCAGCAGCGACACCGACCCGAACGGCGGCATCGGGCCCCACCCTTCGAGGATGTTCAGCATCATCGCGAGCGTGATGCCGCCCGAAGAGGCCGGCGGCATCGAGTAGATGGTCCAGCCGCGATAGTTGATGTTGATCGGCGTGCGCCACTTCGGCTGGTAGGCCGCGAGGTCGGCGTGGGAGATGATGCCGCCGCCACGCGCCATCTCGGCCACGATGGCGTCGGCCACCCATCCCTTGTAGAAACCGTCGCGTCCGCGGGCGCTGATCGCCGCCAACGTCTTGGCGAGTTCGGGCTGCTTGAACACCGTCCCCGGCGTCGGCTCCTTGCCGTTGATGACGAACTGTGCCGCCGAGGCGGGATACTCCTTGAGTCGTGCGATGTGACCGCGCAACGAACGGGACCGCGAGGAGTCGATGAGGAAGCCGTCCCGCGCCAAGGCGATGGCCGGCGCGAGCAACCGCTTGAGTGGCAGCTTGCCGTACTTCCGGTGTGCCTCCAGCATGCCGGCCACGGAACCCGGCACGCCCGAGGCCAGATGGCCGTAGACGCTCTTGTCGGTCAACTTCCCGTTGGCATCGAGGTACATGTCGCGTGAGGCCTTGCCGGGCGCCGTCTCCCGGTAATCCAGCGACGCGACGGTGCCATCCTTGAGGCGGATCATCATGAAGCCGCCGCCGCCGATGTTGCCCGCCTCGGGGTGGGTCACCGCGAGGGCGAAGCCGACGGCCACGGCGGCATCGACGGCGTTGCCGCCGGCGCGCATGATGTCGCGGCCGACGTCGCTGGCGATCGGATTGCCCGAGGCGACCATCGCGGAGGGCGCCTCGAGAACGCGGGCCTTGCCGGTATAGCGGAAGGCGGTCGGCAGGGTCGTGGCCTGCTGGGCCGCGAGCGCGGCAAACGGCAACAGGAGGGCCAGCGCGGCGGAACGCCAGGCACGGCGCGTCGATCGGATCACGGCTTCCTCGGGGATCGGGCGATTGGCGGAGTTGTAGCCCCTTCGGGCCAGCCGTAACTTAAAGCGCCGCACCTGCCCTCGCACCCATGCCGGTTGCCCCATGACCTCCCGTCTGCGCAGCACCGAGCGTCGCAATCCCCGCTCGACCGACCTCGACCTGCTCGAGCCCTCGGCGCTGGTCGAGCTCTTCGTCGCCGAGGAGGCCCGGGTCCCCGCCGCGATCGAATCCGCGCGTGCGTCGATCGCCGCCGCCATGGCGCTGATCGAGGCGGCTTTCCGTCGCGGTGGCCGCCTGACGTATGTGGGCGCCGGGACGTCCGGACGGCTCGGCGTCCTCGATGCCTCGGAATGCCCACCGACCTTCGGCACGCCGCCGACGATGGTGCAGGGCATCATCGCCGGCGGCCCGGAGGCGCTGGTGCGTTCCGTCGAGGGGGCCGAGGACGATCTCGCGGCCGGCGGAGCCGCCGTCGAGGCGCGCGCCGTCGGCGTCGACGATGTCGTCGTCGGCATCGCGGCGAGTGGCACCACCCCGTTCGTCCATGGGGCGCTGCAATGCGCCGCCGCGCGGGGCGCGCGCACCGTCTTCTTCAGCTGCGCCGAGCCGCCCGCGGCGATGGTCAGCCTGGTCGATGTCGTCATCCACGTGGATGTCGGCCCGGAACTGGTCACTGGGTCGACCCGGCTCAAGGCCGGCACTGCCACCAAGCTGGTCCTGAACATGCTCACGACCGGCGCCATGGTGCGGATCGGCAAGACGTGGGGCAACCTGATGGTCGATGTGCAGGTGACCAATGCGAAGCTCGAGGATCGCGGCGAACGCATCGTGATGGAGGCGACCGGCGCCCCGCGTGCGGCGGCGCGCACCGCGATTCATGCCGCGGGCGGTCGCGTCCGCACCGCGATCGTGATGTTGCACGAGGGCGTCGATGCCGTGGCCGCCGAGGCACGACTCGTCGCGGTCGATCGCCGGTTGCGCGCCATCGTTGGCGATCCGCCACCGATTGCGGAGCCGGCATGACGCAGGCACCGATGCTGCTGGTCGGGCTGATGTCGGGAACGTCGCTCGACGGCGTCGATGCCGCGTTGGTGAAGATCGCCGGTCCCACGCGTGTCGACCTCCTCGGTTTCGTGCATCGGGCCTACTCTGCCGCAGAGCGTGCGCAGATCGAGGGGGTGCTCGCCGGTGCGTCGATCGCCGAGACGGCGCACCTGCACGTCGCGCTGGCCGAGTGGGCCGCCGAGGCGATCGACACCCTCCTCGAGTCGACGCACACCCGCGCCGACGCCCTCGCGGCCATCGCCTTTCCCGGGCAGACGATGTGGCATGAGCCACCACGCGTGACGCTCCAACTTGGCGAACCGGCCGTGCTGGCCGAGCGGTTCGGCGTGCGCATCGTTTCGAACCTGCGGGCCCGCGATGTCGCCGCCGGTGGCCAAGGTGCGCCGCTCGTCCCGATCGTCGATGCGATGCTCTTCGGCGCGGCGGGCCACGCTCGGGTGCTGCTCAACATCGGTGGCATGGCGAACGTGACCTGGGTGCCGCCCCATGGTGGGCTCGATGGTGTGGTGGGGGCCGATACCGGGCCGGGGATGGCGATCATCGATGAGTTGGCGCGCCGTGCGGTGCCGGGGCTGCCGTTCGACACCGACGGCGCGGTGGCGCGCGCGGGCCGCGTGCAGGAGGAGTTCCTGGCGGAGTTGCTGGCCGATCCCTTCTTTGCCGCTCCGCCGCCGCGCAGCACGGGCCGGGAACGCTTCGGGCGCGACTACGCCGAGGCGATCGCCACCCGCTGTCCGGGACCCGATGGCGTGCGGACGGCGGTCGCCTTGACGGTGGAGGGGATTGCGCGGTTCGCCGCCGACTTCCTGCCACCGTTCACGGAATTGGTGGTGGCCGGTGGTGGCAGTCGGCATCCGGTGGTGATGGCGGAGTTGTCACGGCGGTTCGCGGCGCAGGACGTGACGGTCGGCGCCTTCGACGAGTTGTTCTTCGCGGCGGAGGCGAAGGAGGCGGTGGCGTTCGCGATGTTGGGATGGCTGACGCTGCACGGACAACCGGGGAACCTGCCGGCCGTCACCGGCGCCGCCGGGCCGCGGGTGCTCGGCTGCATCACCCCGCCGTGAGGCGGGGCGTCAGCTGAGGAGCAGGGCGATCGCCAGGACGGCCATCGCGACAGCGATCACCACCAGCGTCAGCCCGGTGGGCGAGCCGCTCCGCGGCGCGGGCGACGGCATGACCTCTGGGCGTGGCGGGGCAGGAAAGGCAGCCGTCGGCTGCAGCCCGGGGCGCTCGTCCGTGGTGAGGAACTCGTGGTAGCCTGGTTCGATATCACTGGCGGACGGCAGCCCGTCGCCGTCGAAGCGGACCGCCACCACCGTGATGTTGTCCGGGCCGCCGCGCTCGTTGGCCAGCGCGACCAGGCGCGAGCAGAGCCGCTCGATGTTCGGCTCCTGGCGCACCGCTTCGGCAATTTCGTCCCGGCGGACCACCGTGGAGAGCCCATCGCTGCAGATGATGAGCACGTCGCCCTGTTGCAGCGACTGCCACGACAGGTCGACGCGCACATCGGAGTCAGGGCCGAGGGCCTGCAGGATGATGTTGCGCCGCTCGCTCGCCTCGGCTTCTTCCTCGGTGAGTTCGCCGACCTCGACGAGGCGCTGGGTCAGCGATTGATCGCGGGTCAGCTGGCGGGCGATGTCGCCGCGGACGAGATACCCCCGCGAGTCACCGATCTGCGCGATGTACAGCCGGTCGCCGTGTACGCCGGCCACCGTGGCCGTCGTCCCCATGCCGCGGACCTCGTGATGCTCGCCGGCGTAGGCATGGAGGATTTCGTTCGCGCGCTCGACCGCCTGCACGAGGTGATGCGCGAAGCGGTCCTCGGAGTGGTCGGCGTCTTCGCGCCACGCACTGGCCATGTGCTCATGGATGGCGACGGCGGCCATCTCACTGGCGATCTCGCCTGCGGCAGCGCCACCCATGCCATCGGCGACCAGATAGAGCGCACCACGCTCGCCGACGGTGTGCGCTTCCGGACGCGATTCACGGATCGGCTCGCCGGTCGCCAGGTCCGCCACGAGGAAGGTGTCCTCGTTGTGGTCCCGCGTACGGCCCCGATCCGTGACAGCGTACAAGGAAGCGCGAACGTTCGACGTAGGCATGGCTCCTGTTCTGATGAGCGCGAGTTCCGGCTGGTGGAAGATAGGGCGCTCCCCCAAAGCACGTCAACGCGAAACTCTGCTAAGTGACGGTCCGAATGTGTTTTACGATGATGCTCCGAGCCCTTCCCCTGCTGGGACTCGTCCTGGCGCCCCGCCTCGAGGCCCAGCGTCCGTTGCCACCGATCCCCGCTGTCCACGGGGAATTGCGGCTCGATGTCCGCTATCCCAAAGCAGGAAGCGTGCTCGATATCGCCGACTCGACGTTTCTCATGGGAAACGTCGGTGATGGAGCCGCCACCCTGACCGTGAACGGCCTGGCGGTCCCGGTGGCCCCCAATGGCGCGTGGCTCGCCTGGATTGCGGTGCCCCAGGATTCTGCCGTGGTGATCCGCCTCGAGGCGCGACTCGGGAGCCGTGTCGTGAAGAGCGAACTGCCGCTCCGCCGCGCCGGGTGGGTCCGCCGCACCGGCGCGTGGGTGGTGCCGGGCTCACTGCAACCCCGATCCCAATTCTGGCTGCCCGCCGATGAGGCGCTCACCCTCCGGGTGCGCGCGGTGCCGGGGGCGTCGGTGCGCCTCGTGCTCCCCGACGGCCGCGCGCTGCCATTCGCCGCCGCCGCCGTGGCCGATCCCCCGGCGGCGAGTCTCCTTGCCTTCGAGCGGGACGAGCGTCGACTCGACCGCAGTGCCGTCGCGACGACCTACCTCGCCCGGCTCGATGGCGAGACGGCATCGGGCGGCGACGACTGGTTGCGGGTCGGCATGCCGACGGCCGGTACCATGCCGCAGCTCGAAGTCGTGCTGGGGTCCGACACGACGCGACTCCCGTGGCCCCTGACCGTGCGTCGTCAGGGCGTGCGTCCGACCGTCGTGCGATTGGACGAACCCGCCAGGCTCGGTGCCGAGCGCGATGGCATCGTCATTGGCCGGAATCTCCCTGGCGGGACGTACCACTGGTTCTTTCCGGTGGGAACCGTGGCCACTGCGGAAGCGCGGCAGGATGATCTGGTGCGCCTGCGGCTTGCCTCCGGTGCGACCGCATGGGTGCCGATCGCCGAGGTGGTCCCGCAGCGCGGGATGGCATTGCCCGGCCTCGCCGTCATGGGGTCGCTAACGCTGGCGTCCACGCCGAGCGGCGCGCGCCTTCGCATTCCCCTGACCGCGCCGGTCGCGCATCAGGTGCGCGCCACGCCGGCGGGGCTCGCCATCACCCTCTTCGGCGTGGCCGGCGACGCCGACTGGACGCGCTACCCGGTGACCGGCCGCTTCGTGCGCTGGCTTGGCTGGCATCAGGTGTCGACGGATCGGGTCGAACTGGAGGTGTCGTTCGCCCAACCGCTCTGGGGATGGCGGGTGCGCATCGATCGCGGCGATCTGCTCTTCGAGTTTCGGCAGCCGCCGACCGTCGATCGCGTCAATCCACTGAAGGGTCGGCGCATCGTGCTCGATCCCGGGCATCCGCCACTCGGTGCCTGTGGCCCGACCGGCCTTTGCGAGCCGGAGGCGACGTTGGCGGTGGCGCGCCTCGCCGCCGCCCGACTGCGCGCGTCGGGGGCCGTCGTCTCCCTGACGCGGGAGGATGCCCGGCCAGTGGAACTCTGGCAGCGCGTGGCCATCGCCGATTCCCTCGAGCCCGACGTGCTGGTCTCGATCCATCTGAATGCCCTGCCCGACGGAATCAACCCCTTCACGAACAACGGCAGCAGCACTTTCTTCCAGCATCCGCAGTCCATTGCGCTTGCCCAGGACATCCAGGAGGAGCTGGCGCGTCGGCTCGGACTGCGCAACCTCGGCATCGCGCGCGGCGATCTCGCGATGGTCCGCCCGACATGGTATCCGGCGGTGCTCGCCGAGGGGTTGTTCCTGATGATCCCGCTGCAAGAGGCCGCCATGCGGACACCCGACGGTCAGGAGCGGTACGCCGAGGCGATTGTCGCCGGGCTGCGGACGTTTCTTGGCCGCGCCACGCTGTCCACGAACGATGCACCCAAGCGTCCCCAACCAGCAGCCTCCCCTGACCGACCCGAGTGACCATGGCCCGCCCCAGCCGTTGCGCAATCCTGCTCCCCTTGTTGCTCCTGCTGCTGGCGGGGCGATCGGGGGCACAGGGGCCGGCGGGGCGTCGTGAGCTCGCGGCCCTGCGCGATTCACTCGCGCGGGTGGCCGATTCCGTTTCACTGCTCGCCCTGGAAGGACAGTGGATGGGCGAGGCGCGCCGGGATCGGGACAGCGCGATGGTGCATCTCCGGCTCGGCTTCGTGGCGGTGCGACTCGGGGAACTCGGGGGGAAGAAGCACTACGATGATGCCGCGTCGGAATTCCAGTGGGCCACGACGCTGCAACCGACCTGGCCGTACGGTTGGTTCGGACTCGGCCTGGCCGAGCTCGGCGTCGGCGACTCCGACTTCTCCCCCGTGGCCGGACTGAAGACGATGTTGGGGAAGGACGCGCTGACGCGGTCGGCCAATGCCTTCGCACGCAGCGCCGAGGTCGACCCCTCGTTCGTCATCGGGCTCGTCGAACTGAGCAATACCGCGCTGCGGCAAATCGTGAACGCGCGCATGGACGTGGCGCTCGCCGCGCTGCGTCGCGCGTCGCGCACACCGGCCGCGCGCCACCCCGATGTGTTGCTGGCGCGGGCACGTGTCGAACGCGAAGTGGGAAGTGCCGACTCCGCGCTCGCGGCGGCCGATGCACTGCTCGCCCTGGACCGCATCAATGTCGAGGGACTGCTGGAGCAAGCGCGGGCGCGCTTCGCGCTTGGCCGGCTCGACGGTGGCGAGCCATGGTATCGTGGGCTCGGGCTGGCCGAGGGGCCCGTGCTCGCGATGTACCGTCGGGACCTCGCCCTGGTGATGCCGGCGACCACGCTCGCCGCGTTTGATGCTGCCGCGCCGACGGCGCGTGTCACCCTGGTGCGGGCGTTCTTCGAGCGCCGCGATCACGACGAACTGCAGCGCGTCGGTGGCCGCCTGCGCGAGCACTACGCCCGGCTCGATCATGCCCAGCGCAACTTCCGCCTCGTGTCCCGGCGGCGGCAATACGACATCCAGGAACGCTACCGCTCCACGCAGGACGACTTCGATGATCGCGGCGTGATCTACGTGCGGCATGGGGCACCCGACCAGCGCGTCCAGTACAACGTGCCGGGGATCGAGCCGAACGAGTCGTGGCGCTACCAGCGGGTGACCGGCGATCTCGTCTTTCACTTCGTGGCACGTCAGGACGTGCAGGACTTCCGCCTGGTCGAGAGCGTGCTCGACATTCTCGGCTTCGCGGGGGCGATGGCGGCGCGCGATTCGGGACAATTGTCATCGTCCGGTCAGGCGGAAGCCCTGGTGCGTTCCCGCGAGCCGCTCGGTGCACTTTATTCCCGGATGTTGGGGGCCGCGCGAGGAGGGGGGACGATGTTGCAGACCGAGGAGCGGGCAATTGGCCGGAAGAGCATCGCCATCGGGACGCGCACCGACAGTTGGCCGTTGCGTTTTCGGCGCACCCTCGACGCCACGATTTTCGTCGCGGCCGCGGGGGCGGACAGCGCCGGTCCGCAACTGCAGATCGCGTTCGCCGTGCCGACCAAGGGGCTCACCATCGAGGTCGGACAGGGTGGCGACATGGCCGAGCTCCGGCTTCGGGCCACCGTCCTCGATCTCGATGGCGCGCTCGTCGCCTCGCTCGACACCGTCCGACGCTTCCTGATGAAGGAGCCCGCGGGCGCCGACGGGCAGCTCCTCGGACGCCAGGCCCTCCGAGTGCCGGCCGGACGACTTACCGTGCGCGCGTCGCTCGAACAGGGCCCAGCCGGCATTGGCAGTCGGAGGGACACCGTGGTGGTCACCTCACCGACCGCCCGGGCGTTGGGTCTCTCGGACCTGGTGGTCGGGACGCGCTCCGTACGACTCTTCTGGGTACCCTCGACCGGCGATACCACGTGGCTCAATCCGCTTGCCAGATTCCGTCGCAGTGAGCCGATGCAGCTGAGCTTCGAGGTGAGCGGCCTGCTGGCGGGCAGCGCCTATCGGACCGAGGTGCGCATTGTGCGCCCGGGTGGGTCGGCGCTCTCACGGCTCTTCCGGGGCGGGTCGGCGTTGCGAGTGGCCGCCAATGGAGTCCATCCGGGAGGCTTGCTCGTGGTGCATCGGGAACTCGCCCTCGACCAAGTCGGTCCGGGGACGTATCTCGTGGAAGTGACGGTCTCGACCCCCGCGGGGGAGAAGGTGACTCGCCAGCAGGAAATCACGGTCGTCAAATGAGCGGACTGCGCGCCCTCCGAAGGATTCCCGTCTTCGCGCTGCTCCTCGCCGCGCCGCTTGCGGCGCAGGGGAGCGGGGCTCCGGCATTGCGCGACGTGCGACGTACCGTCGGCGTCGTGCGGAGCGCCGATTCGCTCCGACAGTTGGAGCAACTCGCGATCGCGGAGGTGCGCACGCGGCGCGACGACCCCTCGCTCCACCTCCAACTCGGCTTCATCGCGTTGCGCCTCGGTGAGGTGACCGGTGAGATGCGGCACTACGAGGATGCCTACGACGAATTCGGCGCCACCGTCACCCTCAAGCCGGGATGGTGGATTGGCTGGTACGGGCAGGCGCTCGCCCAACTGGGGGCGCAGGCTGCGGACATCGGCGTCTTCGCCGCCTTCCGGAAGCTGACCGGCGTCGACCCGGAGCTTGAGGCCGCCACGAAACTGGCCACCTCGGCGGGGCTCGACTCGCTCCGCGCGGAAGGATTGGTGCAGTTCGGTCGCGAGGCGCTGGCAAAGGGTGATGCCCGACTCGTCGCGGTGGCGCGTGAAGCGTTGCGGCAATCTGCCGGCGGACCGGCTGGTGCGCTTCGCGATGTCCAGCTGCTGCGCGCGGTGATCGAGCGGCACTCGGGCCGGGGCGATGTCGCGTTGGCGCTCCTGGAGCCGTTGGCGCGTCGCGAAGCCAACGACGCCGAGATCCAGCTTGAGCTGGCCCAGACGCGCTTCACCTCCGGCCAACTCGGCGGGCTGGCTCCCTGGTATGCGGCTCTCGGCGGCGCCGAGGGTCCCGTCCTCGCGCGGCTCCATGACGACCTGGTTCTCGTGATGCCGGATTCGACCTTGCGAGCGCTGATGGACGCGACCGGGTCGGCGCGGGTCGCGATCGCGCGCCGCTTCTGGGACGTCCAGGAAGTCAGCGGACTGCCCGTCACCGCCGAGCGGCTGCGCGACCACTACCTGCGCCTCGAAATCGCGCGGTCCAACTACCGGCGCGTCGATTCCACCACGCCACCGATCACGCTGCGCGGCATGCGCGATGGCAGTCGCGAATTCGACGCGCGCGGTGTGGTGGTCGTGCTGCACGGCGCGCCGATTGGTCGCACGACGCTCAACTTGCCGGGGATGCTGGAGAACGAGTCGTGGTCGTACCCGGGCCGCGTCGACGGCGACACCTTGCTCTTCCACTTCGTGGTCCCGAAGGGGCGCAAGGATGCCGTGTTGGTGGAGAGTGTCGTCGATCTCTTCGCGCTGAGTGGCCAGGCGCACCTGATGGCGACGCCCAAGGACACGGCCAGCAACGGTCGGCCACTGATCGAGACCTATGGTGCCTCCCTGACTGCCCAGACGATGCAGGAACTCTTCCTGTCGCGGGAGACCATTGCGCCGATCTACGCGCGCATGTTCAACGAAGGACGCGATGGCGCCGCCACGCTGCAGCCAGTGGAGCGAGCGGTTGGGGCGCGCAGCATTGCCACCGGCACCACCTGGGTCTTGAATTTCGAGCTGCCGCTCGAGGCTTCGGTGGATGTGGTTGCAGTCGGCGAGGCGCCCACGGGCCGCCTGTTGCAATTGGCGTTTGCGATTCCCGGGCGGGCGCTCACGCCGACGGTGACCGTCCAGGGCGCGCTCTACCGCGTGCGCCTGCGTGGTGCGGTGCGCGACGCGCGCGGCGAGGTGGTCGCGACGGTCGACACGGTGCGGACGTTCCGGACGCGCGGCGTCCTGGCCCCTGGGGAGTACCTCCTCGGCCGTACGCCCGTCGCCGTGCCGCCAGGTGACTACACCGTGCAGCTGGCGGTCGAGACCGACCATCGCGGGGTGGTGACAGCAGCGCAGTCGGTGCGCGTCGTTCCCGCGACCGGCACCACGCTCGTCATCTCGGACCTCGTGCTGGGCTCACGCCGCGTCCCGCTCGCGGTGCCGACGATCACCCGCGATACCGCGTGGGTGAACCCGATGCGCCGGTTCACGCGCTCGACACCGATGCAACTCTATTTCGAGCTGGCCGGCGTGCCTGCGGGCACACCCTATCAAGTCACGCTCGCCGTGGTGCGGCAGGGCACCTCCGGCTTCCTCGGCCGCCGTGAGAAGGCGGCCCTCAGTCTCGGCTTCGGCGGTGAGCACCCGGGGGGCGTCGCGGCGATCGATCGTGAGTTCAACCTGAGTCGACTCGAGCCGGGTGACTACCGACTCGAAGTCACCGTGACCGCCCCGGGCCAGGCACCGGTGGTCCGGCATCGGGAGTTCGCCGTCGTGAAATGAGGGTCCGCCTGTTCGGACTCGCGGTCTCGTTTCTCGTCGCGGTGGTCGCGACGCCGACGGCGCATGGGCAAAGCCCGCTCCAACGCGACGCGCTCACCCGACTGCGCGATTCCCTGACCTATGCCCATGACACGATCGCCCTTCGGGCACTCGAGTCGCGGGAGATTGATCACGCCCGTACCCGGCGCGATGATCCGATGGTGCACCTGCGGCTCGGGCTGATCGCGTTGCGGCTCGCCGAGCAGCTTGGCGGAAGGCACTGGGACGACGCGTACAGCGAGTTCGAGTGGGCGGCAGAGTTGGCGCCAACCTGGCCGTGGCCATGGTTCGGCATTGGCCTCACCGCCTCCGCCGCGCCGGACCGGGCAGAGGGATTCGCCGGTGGCCTCTATGCCATGATCGGCGCCGATCGCCATCGCATTGCCGGCACCGCCTTCGCCAGGGCCGTGAGCCTCGATCCGAGCTTTACCGACGGCCTGGTCGAGTTTGCGATCACCGCGCGCGACACCCGCATTGATGCGCCCCTCGATGGCGCGTTGGCGGCGCTTCGGCTCGGCATGGCCTCCCCGGTGAGCTGGACAGGAGCGCTGCTGCTGGAACGCGGTCGACTCGAGCGGCTTGCCGGCTCGCCCGACTCCGCCGTGCTGGCCTTTCGCCGCGCGCTGCAGGTTGGTTTCCGTTCGAGCATGGCCTGGCTTGAGCTTGCACGCACGCTGCCACTGCTCTCGGACGAGGCGGCGTCGCGCACCCGCGTTGGGGAACGCGAGTTCTCGGCCGCCTACTTCGCGGGGGCCGGTGGGGACGATCCCGAGGTCCTCACCATGTATCGCCGCGACCTTGAACCGATCGTCGACGATACGCTGCTGGTTGCCTTCGACTCGCTGAGCGGCCCCGCGCGCGTCACCTGGTTGCGTGAGTTCTGGCACAATCGCGATGCCCTCGACCTGCGCCCGGCCGGCGCCCGACTCGGTGAGCACTATCGACGGTGGCAGGTTGCGCTGAAAGAGTTCCGGTTGCCCCCCTTCCGGCGGCGCTACCGATTCGGCATCGAGATCTTCCGCAGCAACGACCAGGAACTCGACGATCGCGGCATTGTCTACCTGCGCCAGGGCGAGCCCGCGCGCCGGATCGTCTGGGCACCCGACCGCCGGCGCAACATCACCGACGCCCTCGAACGGACCTACGGCAGCGAGACCTGGTTGTATCGGCGTCCCGATGGCGACCTGGTGCTCCACTTTCTGGCCCGCGAGGATCAGGCCGACTTCCGCGCCGTGCCGAGCATCTTCGACCTCGACATTGCGCAGACGGAGCTCGAGGTGCGCTCGCGCGAGGTGCCCGGGTTGACGCGGCTCCTCTTCGCCGGCGAGTACACGCGCGACATGTTGCGGCAAGAGGAGCAAGTGCGGTCGCGCCGGAGTCTCGCAATCGCGACGCAATCAGATTCCTGGGAGCGGCAGTACGACGTGGCATTGCCGGGGCGCGTGCAGTGGTACGCGGTCGGCTCGCGAGACGGGCTCCCGCTGGTCCACATGGTCTACGCCGTCGACGCCGAGGCGCTGCGCGCCCAGCCGGGGACGGGACCGGTGTCCGTGGCGTTGCGCGGGGGCTTCTTCACTCGGGCGGGACAGGCCGTGGCATCGCTCGACACGGTGCAGCTGGTGCGTCGCCCCGCGGCAGGAGTGCGCCAAGTGGCATTGCGGGCGGAGGTCGTGGTGCCACCGGGCGATCACAAGGTTCGCGTCGGGGTGCAACTCTCGCCCCGGACCGGCTCGATCTTTCCCGGCGACTCGCTCCGCGTCCCCGCGGTCATCGGCGACACCCTCGAACTCTCCGCACTGCTGATCGGTCAGCCTGCCCACGGCCTCTCCTGGGCGGTCACCGAGGCCGACACCGCCTGGCTCGACCCGGTGCCGGTCTACTCGGCGAACGACACGGTGACCGTCTATGCCGAGACGTATGGCGCGCAACGGGGGAGGAGTATCAGGTCAGGATCACCGTGACTCGGCAGCGGAGTGGCCTCGCAAAGCTCCTGGGGGGCGGTCGGGATGCCATCGCCCTGAGCGAGCGGACGCGGCTCGATGGGGATCGCTCGCGGCTTCGTCGGGCGTTGGCATTGGGGGGACTCGAGCCGGGCAACTACATTCTCGAATTGGTGGTCGAAGGGGCGGGCAGTCGAACCAGTCGTCGTCGAGGGCTGAACATCCGTGGCTGAATCGTGGAGCGAGTTCGGGCAGCCCTCGATCGACTCGTCAGCGTGGGTCGCGCCGGGGGCCATCGTCGTCGGTGAGGTCGAGATCGGGGCCGACAGCTCCATCTGGTACGGCTGCGTCCTTCGGGGCGACAACGACCGGATTGTCATCGGCCGGGAGAGCAATCTCCAGGACCTGACCATGGTCCATGTCGATGCCGGCGTCCCCTGTCGGATTGGCGACCGGGTCAGCGTCGGGCATCGGGCCATCCTGCATGGCTGCACGGTGATGGACGGGGCGTTGATCGGGATGGGTGCCATCCTGCTGAACGGGGCGGTGGTCGAGGCCGGGGCGATCGTCGCGGCCGGCGCGCTGGTCCCCGAAGGGCGGGTCATCCCGGCCGGGATGCTGGCGGTCGGAAGCCCCGCCCGCGCCACGCGGCCCGTGGACGAGCTGCTCGCCGGCCGTCGCGAGGGGACCTGGTCGCACTATGTGGAACAGGCGCGCCGCCACGCGCGAATGTGGAAAAACATTCATAGTGGTTGATTTGTGATGTGAATTCTCCTGAGCCAGATTCTACCTCGCCTTTTTGGTGCATTGCCCCCCCGTCGCCTGACCCGTAGTTTGCTCTCCCTTGGCACGCGTGCCGAGCCGGATCTCTGCGGATGTCCGGCCTCGGTCGTGCCCCCGGGATTGGGGTGCCCGTTCGCGGGTGACTGGCACGCCCTGCACGACTTCGTCGATCACCATCTGCCACATTTTGAGAGGTCCCATGGATTCGTCTCCAGACCGGAGCGCAGTTGAACTGTCGCCCAACGCGATCACGGTGCTCGAGAAGCGCTACCTGCTGAAGGACGAGACCGGCGCTCCGGTGGAGCAGTCCGAGGATCTCTTCTGGCGGGTGGCCACCACGATCGCGGCTCCGGATGCGACGTATGGGGCCTCGGCGGGCGCGGTGGACGCGCTCGCCGAAGCGTTCTACGAGGTGATGGCGAAGCGGCTGTTCATGCCGAACTCGCCGACCCTCATGAACGCCGGCCGCCCCCTGGGGCAGCTCTCGGCGTGCTTCGTCCTCCCGGTCGACGACACCCTCTCGAACGGCGAGAGCGGCATCTATGACACGCTGCGGGCCATGGCGCTGGTGCACCAGTCCGGCGGCGGCACCGGCTTCTCGTTCTCGCGCATCCGGCCGCGGAACGACATCGTCCGCTCGACGATGGGCGTCGCCTCGGGTCCGATCTCGTTCATGTCGCTGTACGACGCCTCCACCGACGTCGTGAAGCAGGGCGGGACGCGTCGTGGCGCGAACATGGGGATCCTCCGGGTGGACCATCCGGACGTTCTCGACTTCATCGCCTGCAAGTCCGACATCACCAAGATCACCAACTTCAACATCTCGGTCGGCATCACCGATGCCTTCATGACCGCGCTGGAGAAGGGGGAGTCGTACAACCTGATCGACCCCCGCACCAAGCACGTCGTCGGCGAGTTGCCGGCGTCCGAGGTCTGGTCGCGGATCATCCACGGCGCCTGGAAGACCGGCGAGCCGGGAGTGTTCTTCATCGATCGCGCCAACCATTACAACCCGGTGCCGCACCTCGGCGCGTACGAGGCCACCAATCCGTGTGGCGAGCAGCCGCTGCTGCCGTACGACGTCTGCAACCTCGGCTCGATCAACCTCGCCGAGTTCGTGGTCGACGGTCAGATCGACTGGGAGGGGCTGCGCCGGGTCGTGCACCTGACGACGCACTTCCTCGAGAATGTGATCGACGCGAACGCCTATCCGCTCCCCGAGATCACCGATCTCGCCAACCGGATCCGGCGCATCGGGCTCGGCGTCATGGGGCTGGCCGACCTCTTCATCCGCATGGGGATTCCCTACGACTCGACCGAAGCGGTCGAGCTGGGCCGGAAGCTCCAGGCGTTCGTCGACGACGAAGCGAAGGTGGAGTCGGAGCGGCTCGCGAGCATCCGCGGCGTCTTCCCCGAGTGGGAGAAGAGCATCTGGGGTCCGGACAAGAGCTGCGCCCGTGGCGCCGACGGCAAGCGCATTCGCCCGATGAAGAAGCTGCGCAACTGCAACGTCACCACCGTCGCGCCGACCGGCACGATCTCGATCATCGCCGGCTGCTCGTCCGGGATCGAGCCGCTCTTCGCCGTGGCGTTCATGCGCAACCAGGCCGGCGTGCTGATGCCGGACGTGAACGAGGATTTCCTCGCCGTCGCCAAGCGGGAGGGGTGGCACAGCGAGGAACTGATGCGCCGCATCGCCGCCGAGGGGCACATCAACTTCCCGGAGGTGCCGGTGAAGTGGCAGCGCGTCTTCGTGACCGCGAATCACATCGCCCCCGAGTGGCACATCCAGATGCAGGCGGCGTTCCAGGAGCACAACGACTCCGCCATCTCCAAGACCTGCAACTTCGCGCATGATGCGACGGAGGAGTACGTCGAGGAGATCTACCGGATGGCCTACAAGCTCGGTTGCAAGGGCGTCACGGTGTATCGTGACGGCTCGCGGGACATGCAGGTGCTCTCGACCGGCACCACGGCCAAGAAGGTGGCCGAGCAGGCCACCGCCGAAGGGAAGGCCTCGGCGCGCGCCGACCTCGACATGTCGAGCAGCGACGAGGGGATGACCACCCGCGAAGTCGCCGCGGAGCGCGCCGGTGCACTCGCCGAGGCCGACGCCGAAATCGCCCGGCTGCGGCAGGTGGTGCACGAGCTCGAGAGCGAGAACCTCCAGCGCCGCCAGAAGCGGTCGCGCCCGGAGCTGCTGAAGGGCGCCGTGCGCCGGCTGCAGACCCCGCTCGGCGATCTCTATGTCACCATCACCGAGGACGAGAAGGGCCAGCCCTTCGAGGTCTTCATGTCGCTCGGCAAGGCCGGCGGCGCGCTGATGGCCGACGTCGAGGCGATCGGCCGGCTCGTCTCGCTCGCACTGCGCTCAGGCATTCCGATCAAGGAGGTCTACCGCCAGCTCCGCGGCATCTCCTCCGACCGTGCCATCGGGGTCGGCCCGAACAAGGTCCTCTCGGTGCCGGATGCCGTCGGCATCGCGCTGGAGCGGTACATGTCCGACAAGCAGGGCGTTCAACAGGATCTCCTGACCACGACGGCCGAGACCGCCGTGCCGTCGCAGCCGATCGCGGTGATCCAGGATGGCCAGCAGATGATGCTCGGCGGCGGGATGCCGGAGACGCTCACCGGTGCGTGCCCCGACTGCGGCTCGCAGCTCGAGTTCGCCGAGGGGTGCATGAAGTGCCATGTCTGCGGATTCTCGGAGTGCGGCTGAGAAAGAGGTAGGGGCGCAGCAGGCTGCGCCCCTACACTTGACCCCCACATAACGCCCCGATGCATTCGGGGCTCCGGAGGGGGACCACGTCTCGCGGCGCGGCCCCCCTTCGTCTTTGCCGTCAGCCGCGTAGATTTTCCCCGTGCCCGCCCCCGATGCCTCCTCCGCGCCCCTGAAACAGCGCACCTTCGACCGCTCCATCGTGGAAGGTCCGCTGCAGGCTGCTGTCTGGAAGCTGGCGTGGCCCGCCATGCTCACGAACATCATCGGGGGGCTGCAGGGGCTCGTCGACCATGTGATGGTGGGCAACTACGTCGGCTTCACCGGCAACGCCGCCATCGGCGTGGCGAACCAGATCTTCATCGTCGTGATCGTCTTCATCATGTCGCTCTTCACCGGGATGAGCATCCTGGTGGCGCGCCACGCTGGTGCGCGCGATGTCCTCGGTGCGGACCGGGTCGTCTACCAGGCCTTCATCACGGCGATCGCGCTGTCGTTGGGTGTGCTGGCCCCGATCGGGTACTTCTCCGCGCCGGCCTTGCTGCGCTTCGTGAATGCGACGGCTGCGGTGCAGGCCGAGGCGCTGCCGTACCTGCGGATTTCCTGCCTCTTCTCGGTGGGGATGTTGATCTTCTTCATGTTGAGCGGCGCGCTGCGCTCGGCGGGCGATGCGCGAACGCCGATGCGCCTGGGCGTCGCGATGACCCTCCTCAACGTGACCTTCAACTCCATCCTGATCCGAGGCCTGGGTCCCATTCCCGCCTACGGCACCGCGGGTGCCGCGATGGGGACGGTACTCGCCTCGGCGATCGTTGGTGGATACGGCCTCTGGCGACTCTGGCATGGCGGGTGGGTCGTCGCGTTCCCGAAGGGGATGGGTTACCGCCTCGACTTCACCATCATCCGCTCGCTCTTCCGCTTCGGCTTGCCGACCGGAATCCAGGGGATCGCGATGAACGTCGGCGGCGTCCTGCTGTTGTCGGTGATCGGCTCGCTGGCAGCGAGCGCGCCGGCGCAGGCGGCGTATGCCGTCTCGTACGGGCAACTCTTCTCGTTCATCACCTGGACGTCCGTCGGCCTGATGGGCGCAGCCGCCACCGTGGTCGGACAGAACATCGGGGCGGGACAACCGGAACGCGGAGAAGCCGGCGTCAAGGTTGCCGCACGGTTTGCCGCGCTCGGCGCCTCGGCCGTGGGGCTGCTCTTCCTCTTCTTCCCGGCCCAGCTGCTCGCGGTCTTCGGGATGCGCGACGCGGAGGCCGTGGCGCTTGGCGTGCAGCTGCTGCGCGTCCTGTCGGTGTCCGGCGTCTTCATCGCGACGGCGCTCGCCTTCACCGGTGGGTTGCAGGGCGCGGGTGACACCAAGAGCCCGCTCTTCATCTCGATTGTCTCCCAGGTGGTCGTGCCGCTCGGGATCTGCTGGTCGATTCGCAGCGTGACCACGCTCGAGCCGCTCCACGTCTGGGGCGCGATCCTCGCGGGGCATGCCACCCGCTGCACCCTGAGCATCCTCCGCTTCCGCCAGGGGAAGTGGCGCGGCATTCTCGGGGGAACCACTGCGACCTCGCCTTGATCTTTTCTTGACCCTCCGCTCCCCACTTCATACGACGCATTGATCGATCACTCGGTAACATCCCATCGTCCTCTTCCGGATGGTGTGATGCCCGATCTCGTGATCTGCTCCATTGCCCTGACACTCACCGCCTTGGGCCTGGGTGCCATCAGGCTCGCCCGGCGGCTCGGATGAGCGCCGCCCTCGTCGTCGGCGCCGTCGCCGCCGCCGCGCTGGCGGCGTATCTGGTCGTCGCCCTCCTCAAGCCGGAGTGGTTCCAATGACCCCCAATGGGTGGTTACAGGTCGGCCTCTTTGCCGTGCTGGTCATCGGCGGTGGTGCCCTCCTCGGTGGGCACCTGGCGAAGGTGCTCGACGGGTCGCGCACCATGCTCTCCCGGCTGCTCGACCCGGTGGAGCGCGCCCTCCTCCGCCTCGCCGGCACCGATCGGGATGACGAGATGACCTGGCAGCGCTATGCGACCGCGCTGGTCGTCTTTTCGGCGCTCGGTTTCGCCGTGGTCTACCTGCTGCAGCGGTTCCAAGGTGGGTTGCCGCTGAATCCCGGCGGACAGGGGGCGGTCGATCCCGACCTCGCCTTCAATACGGCGTGGTCGTTCGTCAGCAATACCAACTGGCAGGCGTATGGTGGTGAGGTCACCCTCTCGCACCTCACGCAGATGCTCGGCCTCACGGTGCAGAATTTCGTGTCGGCGGCCTCGGGCATCGCGGTGCTCGCCGCGTTGACCCGCGGCTTCGTACGGCGTGAGGCCGCGACGATCGGCAATTTCTGGGTCGACCTGACTCGCGTGACGCTCCATCTCCTGCTGCCACTCGCCACGTTGGTGGCGCTGCTGCTCGCGTCACAGGGCGTGGTCCAGACGCTCGCTGGCCGGGTGACGGTCACGCCGATCGAGAACGCCGCTGCGGCGACGCAGGTGATCCCGGTCGGCCCGGCCGCCTCACAAGTCGCGATCAAGCAACTCGGCACCAACGGCGGCGGCTTCTTCAACGTGAACTCCGCCCATCCGCTCGAGAATCCGACGCCGTTCAGCAACCTGATTCAACTGGTGTCGATCCTGCTGATCCCGGCGGCCTGCGTCTTCGCCTTTGGCAAGCTCCTGGGCGACAGGCGGCAGGGATGGGCGCTGCTCGCCGCCATGTCGATCCTCTTGGCGGGTGCGTTGGCCATCACCTGGCCCGCCGAGCAGGCGGGGACGCCGGCGTTGGCATCGGCCGGCGCCCAGCTCGCCCCGTCGGAGGTGACACCGGGCGGCAACATGGAGGGGAAGGAGGTCCGTTTCGGGATCACCAACTCGGCGCTGTGGGCGGTCACGACCACCGCGGCCTCGAATGGCTCCGTGAACGCCATGCACGACTCCTTCACGCCGCTGGGCGGGATGGCGCCGATGATCCTGATGCAGCTCGGCGAAGTGGTCTTCGGCGGGGTGGGATCGGGCCTGTACGGCATGCTGCTCTTTGCCCTGGTGGCGGTCTTCGTCTCGGGGCTGATGGTCGGTCGGACGCCGGAGTACCTCGGCAAGAAGATCGAGGCCTTCGAGATGAAGATGGCAATGGTCGGCATCCTGGTCCCGTGCCTGATGGTTCTCGTGGGGACGGCGCTGGCGGTGGCGACGGCACCCGGTCGAGCAGGGATCTTCAACCCCGGAGCCCACGGCTTCAGCGAAGTGCTCTACGCGCTCTCCTCGGCGGCGAACAACAACGGGTCTGCCTTCGGTGGCCTTGGCGCTGATGCGCCCTTCTACAACGTGATGCTGGGCATCGCGATGTTCGCGGGCCGGTTCTTCATCGCGATTCCGGTGTTGGCACTCGCCGGCGCGCTGGCTGCCAAGAAATTGGTACCGCCGTCGTCTGGCACCTTGCCGACCCACACGCCGCTCTTTGTCGGATTGCTGGTGGGCACGGTACTGCTGGTTGGGGCACTGACGTTCGTCCCCGCCCTGGCACTTGGGCCGATCGTCGAACAGCTGCAGCTGGTTGCAGCAGGAGCGGCACGATGAGCGCCCAGGATACGAAGGCCTCGCTCTTTGATCCCGCGCTGGTCCGGACTGCGCTGCTCGATGCCGTGCGCAAGCTGCATCCGCGGCACCAAGCCAGAAACCCGGTGATGTTCACGGTCTGGGTCGGATCGCTCTTTGTCAGCGGGTTGGGGGTGCTGGCGCTGGTCGGCCACGCCGATGCCCCCGCCGGCTTCATCGTGACCATCGCGGCGTGGCTCTGGTTCACGCTGCTCTTTGCCAACTTCGCCGAGGCGATGGCGGAGGGGCGGGGACGTGCCCAGGCGGCCTCGCTGCGGCGGACCCGCTCGGAAACCTTGGCGCGGGTGCTGCCCGACCCGACCGATCGCTTCACGCTCGTCGCCAAGTCGGCGGGCGAGTTGCGCCGGGGTGACGTCGTCATCGTCGCGGCAGGCGAACTGATCCCGGGCGATGGCGAGGTGATTGAGGGTGTCGCCTCCGTGGACGAGAGCGCCGTGACCGGCGAAAGCGCGCCTGTCATCCGCGAATCGGGCGGCGATCGCAGTGCCGTCACCAGCGGAACGACGGTGCTCTCCGATTGGCTCATCATCCGCATCAGCGTCGACCCGGGCGAGTCGTTCCTCGACCGGATGATCGGCCTGATCGAGGCTGCGAAGCGGCAGAAGACGCCGAACGAGATTGCGCTCGACATCCTCCTCGCGGCGCTGACGCTTGTCTTCCTGGTCGTCACGGTCACGCTGCGGCCGTACTCCGCCTTCGCCGTGGCGGGTGCCGGGGCCGGCTCCGTGGTGTCGCTGACCGTACTGGTCGCCCTGCTCGTCTGCCTCATTCCGACGACGATCGGCGGCCTCCTCTCGGCCATCGGGATCGCCGGGATGGATCGGATGCTCCGCAAGAATGTCGTGGCGCGCTCGGGCCGCGCCGTCGAGGCGGCCGGTGATGTCGACGTGCTCCTGCTCGACAAGACCGGGACGATCACCCTCGGCAATCGTCAGGCGACGGCGTTCATGCCGGCACCGGGCGTCACGGAACAGGAACTCGCGCTGGCCGCGGCACTCGCGTCGGGCAGTGACGAAACGCCCGAGGGGCGGAGCATCGTGGCGCTGGCGGGCGGAGCCTGGCCCCTGCCCGCGGTGGGCGCCGGCGCAGTGGCGGTGCCGTTCTCCGCGATGACGCGGATGAGCGGCGTCGATGTCGACGGCCGCATACTGCGGAAGGGCGCGAGCGACGCGATCACCCGCCACGTGCAGCAGGGCGGTGGCGCGATGCCGCCGGCTGTGCTTGCCACGATCGAGGAGATTGCGCGGGCGGGAGGCACGCCGCTCGTCGTCTCCGAGGGCTCCCGCGTGCTCGGCGTGGTGCGCCTGAAGGACATCGTGAAGGGTGGCATGCGGGAACGCTTCGACGAGCTGCGCCGCATGGGGATCCGGACGGTGATGATCACCGGCGACAATCCGCTGACGGCGGCCGCCATCGCCGCCGAGGCCGGCGTCGATGATTTCCTGGCCGAAGCGACGCCGGAAGCGAAGCTGGCGCTGATCCGCGAGTACCAGCAGGGCGGGCGACTGGTCGCGATGACTGGCGACGGCACCAACGACGCGCCGGCGCTGGCCCAGGCCGACGTGGCGCTCGCGATGCAGTCGGGGACGCAGGCCGCTCGCGAGGCCGGCAACCTGATTGACCTCGACAGCAATCCCACCAAGCTGATCGAAGTCGTCGAGACCGGAAAGCAGATGCTGATGACGCGCGGCGCCTTGACGACATTCTCACTGGCCAACGACGTGGCGAAGTACTTCGCCATCATTCCGGCGGCCTTTGCCACCACGTATCCGGTGCTCAACACGCTGAACGTGATGCATCTCGGATCACCGACCAGCGCGGTGCTCTCCGCCGTGATCTTCAATGCACTCATCATCGTCGCGCTCATTCCGCTCGCGCTGCGCGGCGTGGCCTACCGCGCGCTCGGCGCGGCGGCGCTCCTCCGGCGCAATCTGCTGGTGTACGGTCTCGGCGGCATCGTGGCACCGTTCGTCGGGATCAAGCTGATCGACATGGCGCTGACCGCGCTGGGGGTCTCATGACCGACCATACTCTGCGGCACGAGCTGCGTCCCGCGCTCGTGTTGCTCGCCGCCTTCACCCTGCTGACTGGGGTCGTGTATCCCCTGGCGGTGACCGGAGCCGCCGCGGCACTCTTTCCGCGGGAGGCGGGCGGATCCGTGGTCATGCGCGGCGGCACGGCCGTCGGGTCGGCGCTGATCGGGCAGGACTTCCAGGGACCAATGTGGTTCCATGGGCGCCCGTCGGCCGCGGCCGATGGCCCCTATCAACCCCGCCTCTCGGCCGGCTCCAATCTCGGCCCCATCAACCCGGCACTCCTCGATTCGGTGCGAGCACGTGCGGCGGCGTTGCGAGCCGAAGGCGGCGCCACGGCGGAATTGCCGGTCGACCTCCTGACCGCGAGTGGCAGCGGCCTCGACCCGCACATCACCCCCGCGGCGGCCAGGTGGCAGGAGGCGCGCGTGGCCGCTGCCCGCGGGCTCCTTCCCGCGACGGTGCACGCGCTCGTCACGGCGCACATCGAAGCGCGCCAGTTCGGCCTCCTCGGCGAGCCGCGCGTCAACGTGCTGCAGCTCAATCTCGCGCTCGATTCACTCCGAGGCACCCCATGATCCGGCCGTTCCGCTTCCTCGCCACGATCGCTGTGGCCCTCCCCGCGGCAGCGCAGACCCCGCAGCCCATCGTGCGCGTCGGCGGATTCGCCGATGCGTACTACGTCTGGGACCTTGGGCGCCCGGCGCTGCGCGACCGTGCCTTCACCACGCAGGCGGTGCGGCACGATGAGTTCAACATCAACCTCGCGCACATCGAGGCGACGCTGTCGGCCGAGCGCGTGCGTGGCCGTCTGGCCCTGCAGGCCGGCACCGCCGTGCAGGCCAACTACGCTGGCGAACCGGCCATCGGCGCCAACAGTGGCCCCTCGCTCTCCCGGTCCATCCAGGAGGCGGTCGTCGGGGTGCGCGTGCGCCCCGGTCTCTGGGTCGACGGCGGCGTCTTCTTCTCGCACATCGGGCAGGAGAGCTGGATCTCGCGCGACAACCCGACCTACACCCGCTCCTTCACGGCCGAGTACACGCCGTACTACAGCAGTGGGGTGAAGGTGACCTGGGCTGCGAGCCCGAAGATCACCGCGCAACTGCATCTGCTCAACGGCTGGCAGAACATCTCCGAGAACAACGAGCGCAAGGCCGTCGGCGCGCGCATTGACTGGACACCGCGCACGGGGGTCTCCGTGGGGTGGGCCGGTTTCCGGGGTGATGAACAGCCTGAAGGGAGCGCCCGGCGCATCCGGGACTTTCATCAACTCGTGGCACGCCTCGAACCGCGAAGCGACCTCACGCTCTGGCTGACCGCCGACCGGGGCTGGGAACGACCGGAGACGGGGCCCACCGCCACGTGGGGCAGCCTCACCGCGATCGCCGAACGGCGACTGTCGCCGACGCTTTCCCTCGCAGCGCGCGTCGAGCGCTATGTGGACCGCGATGGTGTGCTCATTCCGGTCCCCGATCCGGAGGGTTTTGCGGTCACCTCGGCGTCGCTCGGGCTCAATCTCCGACTGCCGGAGGGGGTCCAGTGGCGGACCGAGGCGCGCGGTTACTGGAGCGATGCCTCGGTGTGGCCGGATCGGCTGGGTAGCCGGCGAAGCACCGCCGCGCTGGTGACGTCGCTTTCGCTGACCTTGTCGGCATCGCCATGATCTCGCGTTAGCTTGTGGGGATGAGCGACCCGGCCCGTCCCGATCCGGATGCGTTGCTCGCCCGCGTGCAGCAGGACGTGGCGCGCGCGGGGCGCGGGCGCCTGAAGATCTTCCTGGGCGCCTCCCCCGGCGTCGGGAAGACCTTCGCGATGCTCGAGGCCGCGCAGGCCGCCCACGCGGCCGGCATCGACGTGGTGGTCGGCGTGGTCGAGACGCATGGTCGGCGCGAGACGGCGGAACGGCTCGAAGGGCTGGAGCAGTTGCCTCGACATCCGGTAGCCCACCGCGGCGTCGTGCTGGAGGAGTTCGACCTCGACGGCGCGATCGCCCGCCGCCCGGCCATCCTGTTGCTCGACGAACTCGCCCACACCAATGCCCCCGGCTCGCGCCACGCCAAGCGATGGCAGGATGTGCGAGAGGTGCTGGCCGCGGGCATCGACGTGCACACCACGCTGAACATCCAGCACATCGAGAGTCTCAACGACATCGTGGCGCAGATCACCGGCGTCACCGTGCGCGAGACGGTCCCCGACTCGCTCCTCGACGATGCCGCGGAGCTGGAGCTCGTCGATGTCTCCCCCGACGTGTTGCAGGCGCGGCTTCGTGAAGGGAAGGTATATCTCCCCACGCAGGCAGAGCGGGCGCTCGACCGCTTCTTCACCCGCGGCAACCTGATCGCCCTGCGTGAGCTGGCGTTGCGTCAGACTGCCGATCGGATGGACGCCGAGATGCGCGACTGGCGAAGCGTCGCCGGCATCCAGGGACCGTGGGCGGCCGGGGAGCGAGTGTTGGTGGCGGTCGCGCCGACGGCGAGGCACCGCGGCTGGTCCGCGCGGGGTGGAGACTGGCAGCGGCACTGCGGGCCGAATGCGTGGTGCTCCACGTGGAGACCGCGGAGGTGCGGCACAGCGCGCCGGCGCTCCGCGAATCCGTGCAGGAAGCGATGCGGCTCGCCCAGGAGCTGGGTGCGCGCGTCGTGACGGTGGCCGCCGACGATGTCGGCACCGAATTGCTGGCGTGGGCGCGCCGCGAGAACGTGACGCGGATCGTGGTGGGACGCTCGCGGCGCAGCAGCTGGCGGCAGCGGCTCCGACGCTCGCCGGTCGACCGCCTGCTGAGCGGGCACGACGGCCTCGATGTGCACGTGCTTGCGCCGCGTGGGCCGAGCGCGAGGTCTCGCCGTCGGCTGTCGAGCCGAGTGGGCAACCTTCCACCTGGCGCGACCACGCGCTGGCGGTGAGCTGGGTGGGCGGCGCGGCGTTGCTTGGTCTCGCCCTGCGAGGCCTGCTCTCGACGACGGACATCGCCATGCTCTTCCTGCTCGCCATCGCGATGGCGGGGGTGAAGGCACCGCGCGCGGCCGGCATCGTCGCCGCGGTGGTCGGCATCGGCCTCTTCGACCTCCTCTTCGTCCCGCCGTACGGCACCTTTGCCGTGTCCGATGCCGCCTACCTGCTCACCTTCCTCGTGATGCTCGGCATCGCACTCGCGATGACCCAGGTGATGGGGCGGCATTCAGGAACGGGCCGACGCGGCACGCGCGCGGGAGCGACGCACCGCCGCCCTGCTCGAACTGGCCCAGGAACTTGCGCTGGCAGGGACGGAACAGGTCGTGGGCGCGGCGGTGCAGCGCCGGCTGGCGGACTCGATCGGGGCGGAGGCCACCGTGCTGATCGGCGACCGCGACGGTGCATTGCAGGCCTTGGTGGCGAGCGGCATTCCGCTCGATGACCGGGAACTGGCCGTCGCGCGCTGGGCCGTGAATCGTCGCGAGCCCGCCGGCCTCGGCACCGCGACGCTGCCGACCGCTGCGGCCCGGTGGGTGCCGCTGGTGGTCGGCGACCAGACCATCGGGGCGATGGGAATCCGCATGCTGGATGGCGACCCGCTCCGGGCGCCGGAGCGCCGGATCTTTCTCGAAGCGGTCGCGGGACAGGTCGCGGTGGCGCTGGAGCGATTACGCCTGGCGGATCGTACCCAGCGTGACCGCGTGGAGATCGAGGCCGAGCGACTGCGCACGGCGCTGCTCTCGTCGCTCTCGCATGACCTGCGCACGCCGCTGGCCGCCGTCGAAGGGGCCGCCACCACCCTGTTGCGGGAGTCGATGGTCACCGATCAGGTGATGCGGCACGACCTCCTCGAGACCGTGCGCGACGAGGCACGCCGGATGGGGCGCCTCGTCACCAACCTGCTCGAGATGGTGCGAGTCGAGTCGGGGTCGTTGCAGGTGCAACACGAATGGCAATCGGTGGAGGAAATCGTCGGCGTCGCCCTGATGCGTTGCGAGCCACTGCTCGGCGCGCTCGTCGTCACGACGAATGTGCCGGACGACCTCCCGCTGCTGCGCGTCGACGGGCTGCTGCTCGAACAGGTGTTCGTGAACCTGCTGGAGAACGCGGCCCGGTACGCGGCGACGGGCGGCGAGGTGCGCATCACCGCGCGGACGGTCGGTCGCGACATCGAGATCGTCGTGGAGGATCGAGGGCCGGGGGTGCCGGCCGGCGAAGAAGAGGCGATCTTCGAGAAGTTCGCCCGGGGCGGCAATGCGGCCGGCGGGGGCGTCGGCCTCGGGCTCGCCATCTGCCGAGGGATCGTGATGGCGCACGGCGGGCGAATTCACGCCGAGCGTCGCGAGGGCGGAGGATTGCGCATGGTGATCACCCTGCCATTGCCGGATGAGCAACCCGCCATGCCGCCGGAAGCGCTCGAATGACCGCGCCGATCACCATCGTGCTGATCGAGGACGAATCGCCGATGCGCCGCTTCCTGCGCGCCGCCTTCGGCACGCAATCGATGACGCTCATCGAGGCGCCCACGGCGCGCGAGGGGCTGGCCCAGGTCGCCGGCCGTCGCCCCGACCTGGTGCTGCTCGACCTCGGATTGCCGGACATGGATGGGCTCGACGTGGTGCGCCGGATTCGCGAATGGAGCAGCGTGCCCATCATCGTCCTCTCGGCCCGCGGTCGAGAAGACGACAAGGTCGCGGCGCTCGATGCCGGCGCGGATGACTACCTCACCAAGCCGTTCGGGGTGGACGAGTTGCTCGCGCGCATCCGCGTGGCGCTGCGGCACGCGGTGCAGCAGGCCTCACCGGAGCCGGTGGTCACTGTCGGCCCGTTGCGGATCGACTTCGGTGCGCACACGGTGCACCGCGACGGGGCCGAACTGCGCTTGACGCCGACCGAGTACCGATTGTTGGCCGTCCTGGCCCAGCACGCCGGAAAGGTGATCACCCATCGCCAACTGCTCCGCGAGGTGTGGGGTCTCCACACCGAGGACCAGATCCATTATCTCCGGGTCTACGCCGCGCAGCTGCGGCGCAAGCTCGAGCTCGACCCCTCCCGCCCCCGCTGGCTCGTGACGGAACCCGGCGTCGGCTATCGCCTCCGCGCCGAGTAGGGCGAGGAAACATCCACCCCGGCGGTGCCGTATCACCGGCATCACTCACCTTGGAGCCCCGCATGACCAGTCGCCTCGCCCTTGCTGCTCTCCTGATCCTCGCCGTGCCCGGTTCCGCCAGCGCCCAGCAACCAGCGGCGGCCGGCGGTGCGCACGACTCCGTCATGGCCGTGGTCAAGGGCCTCTTTGACGGGATGCGGACGCGCGACACCGCCCTGATGCGCCGCAGCTTCGCCCCCGGGACGGTGCTGGGTGGCGTGCCTGCGGCAGGCAAGCCGGCGGAGTTCATGGCCGTCGACGCGTTCATCGGGTCGATCGCCAAGGCGCCTCCCGCGATGCTGCTCGACGAGCGGCTCTACGACCCGGAGGTGCGGATCGACGGGGGACTGGCGACGGTCTGGACCTTTTACGCCTTCTTCGTGGGCGACCGGCTGTCGCATTGCGGCGTCGACGCCTTCCAGCTCGCCCGGACCAGCGACGGCTGGAAGATCATCGCCCTGGCGGACACCCGGCAGCAGACCGGCTGCGACGTGACGGGGAAGCGTCGGGCGTAGCGCGCCGGGCGATGTTACCTTTTCGGCGTTCCCACTTTCCATTGAGGAGTCCCGATGTCCGACGCCCCCCTCGCCTCGATCGCTCCAGCGCGCGCGGCCCAGGAGCTGGCCAAGCTCTCCGCCGCCCACAAGAGCGGTGAGCTGAAGGCCGACGAATACGAACACCGCTTCTCGCGCATGATCCAGGAATTGCGGGATCGCCAGATTTCCGGGACGCGTGCCGAGATCATGGCCGCCCTCGAGCCGCTCCGTCTCGACGGGACCGTGACGCCGAGTGAGTGGCACCGCTTCGTGTCGCAGCTCGGACTCGCCTGAGCAGGAGCTCCGCATGGCTGTCGTGACGCGCCGCCAGACTCGCACCGTGCGGGTTGGCGGCGTTCCCGTGGGATCGGCGCACCCGATCGTGGTGCAGTCGATGACCAACACCGATACCGCCGACATCCCGGCCACCATCCATCAGGTGGCCGCACTCGCGCGTGCCGGCAGTGAACTCGTGCGCGTGACGGTGAACAACGAGGAGGCCGCCGCCGCGGTGCCGCACATCGTCGCCGGCCTCGCCAAGGTTGGCATCACGGTGCCGATCGTCGGCGACTTCCACTACAACGGCCACCTCCTGCTCACCAAGTATCCCGAGTGCGCCCGCGCCCTCGCGAAGTACCGGATCAATCCGGGCAACGTCGGCGGCAAGCGTCACGACGAGCACTTCCGCGCGATCGTCGAGGTGGCGATCGCGAACGAGAAGCCGGTGCGCATCGGCGTCAACTGGGGCTCGCTCGACCAGGCGCTGCTCACCACCATGATGGACGCCAACGCGCTGCTGCCCGCGCCGCGCGACGCGCGCGACGTGATGATGGATGCGATGGTCGAGTCGGCCATCCGCTCGGCGACGTTCGCCGAGGAGATCGGGCTCCCCAGCGATCGCATCATCCTCTCCGCCAAGGTCTCCGGCGTGCAGGATCTGGTCGATGTCTACCGGATGCTCGCCGAGCGCGGGCCGTACCCGCTCCACCTCGGGCTGACCGAGGCGGGGATGGGCGTCAAAGGAGTCGTCGCGTCGGCGGCCGGGCTGTCCATCCTGCTGCAAGAGGGGATCGGCGACACCATCCGCGTCTCGCTTACGCCGCAGCCGGGTGGCGACCGCGCCGAGGAGGTGCGGGTCGCCCAGCAGATTCTCCAGTCGCTGGAAATCCGCCACTTCACGCCCCAGGTCACCTCCTGCCCGGGCTGTGGCCGGACCACCTCGACCTTTTTCCAGGAGATGGCCCAGGAGATCCAGGGCTACCTGCGGGAGCAGATGCCGATCTGGCGTTCGCAGTACCCCGGGGTGGAAGAGATGAAGGTCGCCGTCATGGGGTGCGTCGTGAATGGTCCGGGCGAATCGAAGCATGCCGATCTGGGCATCTCGCTGCCGGGGACCTTCGAAGAGCCCGTGGCGCCGGTCTTTCAGGACGGCCGTCTGGTCACCACCCTCCGGGGTGACGGAATCGTGAAGGAATTCCTCGGAATGCTGGATGCCTACGTGGCCCGCCGCTGGGGCGGCTGAATTGGCCCCCCTCTTGCGGGCGGGGCCTCTCTCCCTGATACTACAGCCTAGCACATTTCCGATCACCCACCCGCGAGGTCGATTTCTGATGCGTTCCTATGTTCGGTATGCTGCGGTTGCCTGTGCCGCGTCGATGCTCGTCCTGGCCGGTTGCGCCAGCGAGCCGGCCACGCCGGCGTCGCCCAACCTCGCCGAAGGGTCGCTCACCTACGCCATCACGCCGGCGCAGCTCCAGTGGACGCGCGTTCCGAACGGCCCGATGCCGACGGATTCGCTCATCACGCTGATCAGCGGCCTCATCGCGGTGGGTGGCTACCCGCAGTTCGGCGCCATCCAGTACAGCGGCGGGCCGTCGGCCGGTCAGCCGAACTCCGGTGCCGGCGCCTACGGCGACTGGCTCGACATGAGCAAGACGCCGAACCTCTCGCGCTCGCCGCTCGGCTGGCGCTTCGTCTTCAAGCTGAAGCCGAATGCCGCGAACTTCCCGATCGGCCGCTACGTCGCGACCATCCCGGTGACGGTCGGTGGCGCCAGCAACAACCCGCAGAGCATTGTGGTGGTCTTCAACCACTGCGACAACTGCCTCTACGTCGGCGACATGGCAATCGGAGCTGACGGCGCCGGTGACGGCACCTGGAATCGCGGCCCTAGCGCCCTGAACGAGGGCGGCAGCTACTACTACGAAGACTGGCGTGTCTTCGTCCCGCCCTACCGCGCCCCGATGTCCATCACGGACATCGGGGCGCGGTGCGTTCCGGGGTCGTGTAGATTCCAGCCGTGTTTGATCCCGCGCTCGCCGACTCGCTCCAACAACGCCCGCTGGTCGCGATTCCGCTGCTCTTTGCGGCGGGACTCGCGACCTCGCTCACGCCGTGCATCTATCCGATGATCCCGATCACCGCCGGGATCCTCGGCGGCGCCGGTGCCGCCGGCCGCTCACGGCGTCGCACCCTGCAGCTCACGCTCGTCTACGTGCTCGGACTGGCGTTGGTCTATGCCTCGCTCGGGCTCGTCGCGGGGATGACCGGGACGCTCTTCGGCACGATCTCCGCGAATCGATGGGCCTATTTTGCGTTCGGGAACCTGCTCCTGCTCGCCGCGCTGGCGATGCTCGATGTCATCTCCCTGGCGGCCCCGCAACGCCTCGTCGCGTGGGCGGCACGCCTCGGCGGCGACTCGGTGCTCGGCGCCTTCCTCCTCGGCGCCACCTCCGGCCTGGTCGCCGCGCCGTGCGGCGCCCCGGCGTTCGCCGCCGTGCTGACCTGGGTCGCCGCCAGCCAGAGTGCCGTGTGGGGATTCGTCTACCTGTTCGTCTTCTCGCTCGGGATGACGGCGGTGTTGATCATCGTCGGACTCTCGGCAGGGTCCTTGGCCGCGTTGCCGCGCGCCGGACAATGGATGGTGGTGGTGAAGCGCGTCGCCGCCGTGGTGATGCTGGCCATGGCCGAGTACTACTTCGTTCGGATGGGGATGGTCTGGTGATGCCACGATTCACGCAGTGCAGTTGGTTGGGACTCCTGCTCCTCGGTGCAGCGCCGGGCATGCTCCCGGCGCAGGCCCCGGTGGGGACGCGTGCGCCCGTCGTCGAAGTCACCGATCTCGACGGAACCCTGGTGAAGCTGCCCGCCGGTCGACCGGCGTTGATCGAGTTCTGGGCCACCTGGTGCGAGGTCTGCGAGCAGCTCTTCCCGCGAGTGGTGGCCGCGAAGAAGGCCTACGGCGATCGCGTCGATTTCTACGGCGTGAATGTCACCGTCAACGAATCGAAGTCGCGCGTCAAGCGCTGGGTCACCGAGCACGCCCCGCCGTTTCGCGTGCTCTACGACGAGCGCGGCCTGGCCGTGCGCGCCTATGGTGCCCCCGCGACGTCGTACGTGGTGATTGTCGATGCCAAGGGCGTCGTCCGCTACACCGGCAGCGGTGGCACGCAGGCGCTGTCGGCGGAGCTCGCCAAGGTGGTCGCACCATGAGCCGGTTGCTCGGGATCGGCGCCCTGCTGCTGACCCTCGCACTGCCGGCCGCGGCGCAGGACGGCGACCAGCCGGTCCGGTTGCGGCTGTTGCTCGACGACGCGCCGAGCGTTGGGCGGAAGGCGCCGGCCATCGTCCTCCCCTATGCCACGCGGAGCGGTGTCGGGCCAGCCGACCAACCGTTCACGCTGGCCCGCGAGATCGGACGCGTGGTGGTGCTGGTGTTCTATCCGGGCAACTTCACCGCGGCCTCGACCGCCGAGTGGCAGGCGCTGCGGGAGCGGTCGGCCACGCTTGCCCCGGAGGGTGTCGTGCTGGTCGGGATCTCAACCGATTCCCTGGTCTCGCACGTACGATTCGCATCCGACCTCGATTTGCCCTTCAAGTTGCTCAGCGACGCGGATCGCGCCATCATCCAGCGGTACGGTGTTGCGGATGGCCCGCGCGCCCGGCGCGCCGTGGTGGTGGTGGGGGCGGACGGTACCGTGCGCTACCTTGATCCAGCTTTTGCGGTGCTCGATCCCGAGAGCTACGTCCACCTCGCCGCCGCAATCCGGGCGGCCAAGGAGAACCGATGATCCGACGGACCCTGCTGGCGGTCGTGCTGCTGCTCCTGCCGGCCGTGGTGCACGCCCAGGTGGCGGGCGAGGCCAGCGCATCGAAGTGGTTGCTGGAGGATGCGCGCGGGAGCTTCTGCGTCTGGTACCTCGCCGATCCCGCCATCGCGCCGAAGCTGGCGCCCAAGGGAACGACCTTGACGCCGGCGGGAACGGGCGCCGGCCTCCCGCCGGCGGTCGTTCGGGTCATCCGCGACGAGCCCCAGTTCGCCAGCTGGATCCCGGCGGTCATCTGCGTCGGCCGCTATGGGGCGGTCACGGTGGACGGGGAGACGGCGGGGCGGGCGCGGGACGACCGCAGCATCCTGCTGATGACCCATGCCATCGCCGCCGCCGCGCCGCGAGGGCAGAGCGGCGCCGTCTACCATCTGCTGGAGCTCTCGACCGACAACGGGAACGTCGCCCGGATGGCTGAAGCGGCCGGGATCCGGATCGAACGGCGGGAACTGGACATCGTGCCGGCTCGTGAGGGGCGGGACGACGTGCTGACGATCCAGGTGGAGAAGGCGAAGTTGATCTGGAGCGGGCATGCGACGGGCGAATCCCGTGTCGAAGCGACACAGCCGATGTCATTCGGACTCGCTGGAATGCGGACCAGCAACTGGCGGCTGGACGCCTCCTTCGCGCCGGACACCAGCCGGTTGGTGGTCGGGCAGCTCCGGGTGGAAGGGAAGGATGACCTCGCAAAGGCGCTCAAAGCCTCACCAATCCGCTGGGTAGGGCCGATACTGGCGGGCGGCCGAGGCGAATGGCTGTTCACCCGGGGCGGTGGTCGCTAGGCCTGGTCATTTTGAGCACGGAGCTTGCAATAGCGGCCCTCGGCATCGTGCGTCCGGCTCCGGCAATACCATGGAGATCGGGACTCGACGCCGGGGGTCGAGTGGTTACAAGTGAATACGGGGCAAGCAGTTGACCCCGGTTCCAGGGCTCGATACCTTTGCAGTGCTGGCCCGGATCCTTCCGTTCGCGCATGGCGTGTCGGATGGATGGCGGTGTCGGAGTGACGCAGGTCTCGGGGTCTGCGTCGTGAGCAACGCTCGTCACCCCGACGACGCCCGTGCGATGGATGCTCGGGCCACGCAGTCGAGTCATGCAGGACCATTGTTCCGAATTGCAGCACAGCAGGACCCATAACAATCCTCAGGGGGAGTAATGCACAAGTTTATGCGCAACTGTCTGACGGCTTCCGTCCTTGCCATCGGCCTCGCGGCCTGCGGCGATGACGTGACCGTCACGCAGCCGCCGGCGCCGCCGGCTGTGCCGAACATCACGTCGTTCTCGGTGGCTCCGGCCGCCGTGACGCTGGTGCCCGGCCAGACCGTCCAGACGTCGTACAATCTGCAGCTTGCGCCGAGCCTTACGGGCACGGTCGCGTACGTCTCGTCGGCGACCACGGTCGCGACGATCAGCGGCAGCGGCTTGATCACCGCCGTCGCCCCGGGTTCGACGGTCATCACCGCGACGGCGACGTCGGGTGGCCAGACCTCGGTCGCGACGATCGGTGTCACGGTCAACCCGGTGAGCCCGGCCTCGATCTCGATCGCGTCGGTCACGCAGGGCCTGTTGACCCTCCCGGTCAACCTGTCGAACGTGAACGGCCAGATTGAAATCAACCTCAACTTCAACCCGGGTGGCCAGCTGATCGACTCTGTCGTCAGCTACATCGGGACGAAGCGCGCGGCGGTTCAGTCGTTCTCGCCGAACGCCATTCCGGCGGCCGGCGTCATTTCGATGTCGGTGAACACGGCGAACTTCCGGAAGAACTTCAACCAGGCTGGCGTTGCCACCACGGGCGCGACCCAGGTTGACTTCCTGAACGGGCCGACGACGATCAACGCGATCGTGTACCCGAAGGCGACCACCGGCCAGTCGGCTGGTAACTGCACGAACGCCCCTCCGGGCGTTCCGGCGGTCTGCTCGTCCAACACGTTCAGCATCATCATGAACAACATGGACAGCTGGGCTGCTGACATGACCAAGCCGACGGCGACGGCGACGTCTGCCGCGTTGTTGACGTACTGGGGCGGCCCGACCGCTGCCGGCAACGTCTCGGCGACGCTGTACCCGGTTGTCTACACCCCGGGCCGTTCGGTCACCAACGTGACCTGGACGATCGGCGGCTGCTCGACGATCAACCAGACCGCCTTGCCGTTCACCCGGACCTTCGGCTACACCGCGGCTCCGGCCTCGGCCGGCACGGCCTGCGGCTATGAGTGGACCGGTGGCATCCGCGACAACGTCCTCGTTGCCGCCGCCATCGACAACGGTGCCAACCCGTACGCGTTCGCGGGCCTGATTCCGAACACGGTCGTCTTCAACTCGACCCCGGACTCGATCCGCCTCGACTACGTGGCGCCGTCGGTGAACACCCCGAGCATCACCCGCACTGCTCCGGCCGTCACCGGCTGGGTCAACGCGGCGTTCAACTTCGTCAACTTCTCGTCGTCTGACGCAGGCGTTGGCATTCGTGCGACCCGCGATCGCGCGGTCACCTACAGTGTCGTCAACTGCCCCGCCGCTGGCGCGCAGAACGTCGCGATGGGCACCGGCACGGGCGCGGACATTCCGGAATGCGCCACCAACTTCATCGGTGGCACCCCGGGTCTTGCTGGCACTGCCCCGTACACGGCGGCCGGCACTGAGTCGGACCGCTTGGGCAACATCGGCACCTCCACGCCGACCTCCACCTTCGGCGTTGACAAGACCGTCCCGTCGATCCGTTGGGGCCTTGGCCGATCTGACCGTCCCGGCTTACACCTCGGTTGGCTACGCGGACACGATCTTCCGCGCGTCGAAGCCGGTGACCAGGGCACCCACCCGATGACGTCCGCGTGGAGTACCTCGACGACCGCGCCGGCTTCTTCAATGCCGGCCCGTCGGGCGGCACGATGGCCGCGCAGCGTCATGCGCTGCCGTACGCCGGCCACGCCAACCCCGCTGGCGCCTGCGTCGTTGGCAGTTGGCGCCGCTCGGCGCGACGTTCGTCACGGCGCCGACCTGCACCGGTGACCCCGATCACCGCTGGCGGCTTCCTGCGCGTCGACGGTTGGCAGGGTGGCCAGTCGGTCAACATGCCCGCGGGTGAAGGCTACTACGGCTACGCTTCCAGCGTCATCGACGCCGCCGGTAACACCACGGCCCCGCTCTTCCGCAAGCTGCTCGTCAACACGGTCTCGCCGTTCTCGACCGGCCTGGGCATCCCGGGCACTGTCACGGCCGCCGGCTTCAACATCGCCCCGACGTTCGCCGACTCTGCCGAAATCATCGCGGCGTCGTTGCAGCTCGAGTACCCGAACCTCCTCGGGGTTGGCGCTGGTGGGACGCTTGACTCGGTCCGCTACACCCGCGTCTCGGTTGGCACGAAGTTCGACGACGTCATCACGTCGCCGTTCGTCGGCCTGCTGAACCCGACCACCGGCGCGCCGTACGTCCGCTCACATGAAGCCGTGAACGCCAACGTCTTCCCGGCCGAACAACGTCCAGGTTGCCCGGACGACGAAGCCGATCGACGGTTGCCGCGTGGTCGTGGAACTTGGGCTCCACCCTCTCCGGTGGTCCGCTCCCGGGCCGTTCGTTGACGATCCCGCTCCCGGCGCTCAACGTCCAGGACGGCATCACGTTCAACACGTTCAACACTGGCAACGTCACGAACTCGCTGCAGCACTTCCGCGTGATTCCGACCGTTGCCACGTCGAACCAGTTCGGCTCGATCGTCCCGCTTCGTGCGCAGGCGGTTTCGCCGACCAACACGCCGAACTCTCCGTTCGTCCGTGTGGACTTCTGGCTGTTGCTTCGACCAACGTTGTCGCCGCGGTTGGCGTCACGGCTGCCGGCGACGGCATCGTGGCTGGCGTGACGATCACCCCGTAATCAGCCTCGGCTGATTGCAGGAACGCTGGAAACGGACGGCCCCGCGAAAGCGGGGTCGTTCGATTTCAGCGAACAGCGATGATGGATGATGGATGATGGATGATGGATGATGGATGATGGTGCGTTTTGGGGGACTCCGCCTCGTTCGGGCGGCGTCCCCCATTTCGCGTCCAGCGGTCATTGTGTGGGATGTCATCGTATCGAGATCTGTTGGCCTGGCAGCTGGCTCGTGAGAACGCGCTGGAGATCTATCGGTATGCTGATCGGTGTTGGTCGCCGCAACGAGCAGCGCCGCTCGACCAGTTACGTCGGGCGGCGCTGTCGGTGCAATTGAACATTGCGGAAGGTCAGGCCTCGGGCCCCGGGCCTCGTTGCCGATTCCACCTCCGAGTGGCTCATGCGTCTGCGGTGGAGACGCACGACCTGTCTGTGCTTCCTGCCGGATCTCGGGGCGGATCTTGGCCCTCAGATGCTCATCGCTCGGTGAGGGTCCAACAGCTCACGTATCGACTGTGGAAGTCAAGCTGAGTATGGCCGAGCCATCATCCATCATCCATCATCCATCATCCCTTCGTCTTCCCCATCGCCGCGTTCGTCAAGACCTTGCCAAGCTCCACGCCCGGTTGATCGAACGGATCGACCCGGTACCAAATGCCGGCGTAGCCCGTCGCCAACTGGAAGAACATCACCAAGCGGCCGAACGCCCGCGTATCCACAGCGTCCACCTCGAGGGTGGCACTCATCCGACCCTGCGTTCGGAGTGCCTCCCGGGTCGCGAGGAACTCCTCGTCGAGCAGCTTCCCAATGTCTGCCCGCGCAGATACCCGACCGCCTCCTCGAAGCGCCGGCGCCATCGATCATCGATGATCGATCATCGATCATCACCCCGCCGGGATCCTCAGCAGTCTCGCGGATCTCCAACAACAAATGTGATCGTCTTGTCGAACGGCCCCTCCATGAACAGCTGCACCTGCGAGTGCTGGTCCGTGGCGCCGACGGCGCCGATCGGGGTCGGCCCGCGGAAGACCTCGGCGCCGCTCCGGTCGAGACGCTTGCCGAGGCTCTCCGCCCAGAGCTGCCGGTACCACTCGGCAAACTCCCTGAGGCGGTCGGAATACGGCATCAGGACGTGGACATTGGCGGCCCGGCTCGTCTGCGCCTGCCACTGGAGCGCGGCCCAGCGAGCGGCCGGGTTGGTGGCCAGGTCGTCCGACTCCGCCTCGTCCACCGCGTCCTGGGCGCCCGCGAGGAGCTCGGTGAGGTCGATGCCGAGGAGCGCGGCGGGGACGAGCCCCACGGCGGTGAGCACCGAGAAGCGGCCACCGACCGCCGGTGGGACCTCGAACGACGTCAGCCCCTCCTCCCGCACCAGCGCACGGAGCGGTCCCTTCTCGGGGTCGGTGGTGACGACGATGTGGTCCTTGGCGGCCGTGCCGAGCGCCCGGTCCAACCACTCGCGGACGATCAGGTACTGCGCCAGCGTCTCCGCGGTGCCGCCCGACTTGGAGATCACGTTGACCAGGGTCTTCCGCGGGTCGAGTCGGTCCAGCGCGCCGAGCACGGTGTACGGGTCGACGTTGTCGAGCACGGTGAGCGTCGGCCAGCCGTCACGCCCATCCGGCCCCCACTCATTCCAGGCCGCCGGCTTGAGCGCGCTCAGCATCGCCTTGGCACCGAGCGCCGAGCCGCCGATGCCGAGGATCAGCAGGTGCGCGTAGCGGCCACGCCGCTCGGCCGCCCAACTCTCGATGGCCGCCGCCACCTCCGCCTGCCGCCCGAGCCCCAGGAAGCCGTACTCGCCGGCGGCGCGCCGCTGGCGCACCTCGGCCTGGACCGCCGGGAAACGGGCCGCCAGCGTCGCGGCCACGGCCGGGTCGAGGCCATGCACACCGTCGAGGGCGTCGCGGAACATCAATGACGTATCTAGGCGCATTCGGGGGACTCGGTTGGATGATGGACAATGGATGATTGATGATGGATGATGGGAAATGAACCATGGATCGTCCGAGATGGACTGGGCCTACGCATCCATCATCTATCATCCATCATCCATCATCCTCTTCAGATCTCAATCACCTGACCATCATACCCCGGCGCGATCCCCTTCGGGAGCCGCTCGAGCAGCTCCTGATGGCCCGTCTCGTGGGTCAGGTGCGTCAGCAGCGTCTGCTCGGCGCCGATATCCTGGGCGACCTCGATCGCATCGTCGATCGAGAGGTGCGTCGGGTGCTCGCGCCACCAGAGCGCGTTCAGCACCAGGACCCGGACCCCGCGCAGCAGCGCCCTGGCCTCGGGCGGGACGCGCTTCACATCGGTCAGATAGGCCACCGGACCGACCCGGTAGCCGTAGACCTCGGCGTGCCCGTGCTCGAAGGCGATCGGGCGCACCTCCACGCCCGCGATGGTGATCGGCGCGTCGGCACCGATCGGTTCAACCGTCAGCCGAGGCTTCGAGGTGCCGTCCAGCGGCACCACCGCATCGTCGAAGATGTAGCGGAAGGTCCGTCGCAGGTAACCTGCCGTCGCGGGCGGAGCATAGAGGGGGATGGGGTGTCGTTGGAGCAGGGAAAAGGAGCGCAGGTCGTCGATGCCGTTGACATGGTCGGCATGCTCATGGGTGTACAGGACCGCGTCGAGATGGCCCGTCCCGGCCTGCAGGAGCTGCAAGCGGAGTTCGGGCGGGGTGTCGATCAGGATGTTCGTGCCGGCGACCTCCAGCAGGGCGCTGGTGCGGCTGCGGCGATCGCGGGGATCGCCGGAGCGGCAGACTGCGCAGTGGCAGCCGATCTGGGGGACCCCCATCGAGGTCCCCGTCCCGAGCAGGGTCAGGCGCATCGCGCTAGACAGTCTCGACCTTGAGCAGGTTGGTGGTGCCCGGGACGTCGAACGGGACGCCACAGGTCACCACGACGCGGGACCCTGCCTGCGCCAGCCCGCGGGCGAGCAGTTCGGCACGGGCGGCCTGCCACATCGGATCGTAGTTCTTCAGGTGGCTCATCATCGACGGGACCACGCCCCAGACCAGGCCGAGCTGGTGGTAGGTCTCCGCCTCGGCGGTCAGGGCGAGGATTGGGACCTTCGGGCGGTACGACGAGACCGTTCGCGCCGTGAAGCCGCTGGAGGTAAAGCAGACGATCGCCGCGGCCTGCAGCAGGTCCGAGGCGGCGGCCACGGCGACGGCAATCGCATCCTCGGTCGGCATCAGTCCGTCATCGGTCCGGCCCACGTGCGGGGCAGGGAGGGCCCAGCGACGACGCTCGCCCTCGGGCGGCCGATGCCGTTGCGCCTCGACCTCGCGCGCAATCCGGTCCATCGCCAGTACCGCCTCGAGTCCATAGCTGCCGACCGCTGTTTCGGCGGAGAGCATCACGGCGTCGGTGCCGTCGATGATGGCGTTGGCCACGTCCGACGCCTCGGCGCGGGTCGGCCGGGGGTTGTTGACCATCGACTCCAGCATCTGGGTCGCGGTGATCACCGGCTTGCCGTGACGATTGGCGCGCTGGATGATCCGCTTCTGGACCAGCGGGACCTGCTCGAACGGCAGCTCGACGCCGAGGTCGCCGCGGGCGACCATGACGCCGTCCGAGGCCTCGAGGATGCTGTTCAGATTGTTGACCGCGGTGTCCTTCTCGATCTTGGCGATCAGCCGGGTCGACTTCGGGATGATGGCGCGGAGTTCCTGGACGTCCTCGGGGCGGCGCACGAATGAGACGCCGATGTACTCGATGCCGAGGGCGACGGCGTGGAGGGCATCCTGACGGTCGTGCTCGGTGACAGCCGGGGCGGAGACATCGACCCCAGGGAGGTTCATCCCCTTGTTGGCTTTCAGGAGGCCACCGTACTGCACCCGCCCGACCACCCGGTCTCCGTGCACCCGCGTCACGTCGACGGCGAGGAGGCCGTCGTCGAGGAGGATCCGCGAACCGATGGTCACATCGCCGGCCAGCTCGGGGTAGGTCGTCGGAATCTCGTCTTCCTGCGCCACGGCCTCGGGGGCGAACGTGACCATCTGCCCCGGGGTCAGCGTGAGCGGTTCCGCCAGCTTCCCGACCCGAATCCGGGGGCCGTGCAGGTCCATCAGGATGCCGATCGGGGTATTGCGTTCGGCACGAACCGCCTGGACCCGGCGAATCCACTCCTCGCGGATGGCCGGGGTGCCGTGCGAGGCATTGATCCGGACAATGTTCACCCCGGCATCGAAGAGGGCGTGCATCCGTTCCACCGAGTCCCAGGCCGGACCGAGGGTGGCAACGATCTTGGTGCGACGAATGGCGGAATCGGTGAACATCGGGGCGGGGAACTCCAGTAGGGGCCGAGACAGCGAAGCGTGGCAAGATAGCCGTTTCCGCCGGTACCCGACACCCATTGATGGAGTTTCTCCTGCAACAACCGCACATCGTGCGTGGATTGTGGAAAAGCCGTTTTCCACAGGGATGGGGACCGCAAATGGCGTGGCAATCACAGTCCCCTGTGAGCGGCTGCCCACTTCGACACAGCCGATCCCCAACGTCATCGTCGTGACCAAATCGTCAAAAATCGATTCCACACATCTGTGGATTGGAAAACTTTCCCACAGTGGATTCTGGGGAGAACCATCGGGCCACCCACGTAAGTGCTGTGCTGGCAATCGCCTCCGCGCCATGGTTCTTTTCCACTTGGCGCGGAAATCGTAACTCCATGTTCAACAATGGATTCACAGACGAAATTGATGTGGAAACTCAGGAGTGAAACGTCGTTCTCATCCGCCGAATCCATCCCCCGAGCGATGAGGTAAGCCGATGATTATGCGTGAGTTTGCCCCGCCAACGGTCGCACCATAGATTGCCTGCTCCCGATCTTTCATCTCTGGAGCGAACGTCATGGGGCTGGACCTGGCAGCGGCAGCGGCAGTGTTTGGTGGTGCGGTGACGGTGACCGGCGGGCGTGTGGATATCTCGAATCCGGCATCGCTCCAGTCCGAAGCGATGGACCAGTTGGTTTGGGCGGCCGTCTTCGGAGATGGCGCGGCGAAGGAGTCGGCGCGCGCCCTCCTCTGGGAACTTGGCCAGGCGACCGGTGCCCGCCCCGCCTCCATCCACGACCTCTACATCGCCCGTGGTCGTGGGGAGTGCAGCGGCTTCACGGTGCCCGCGATCAACATCCGCATGCTCTGCTACGACACCGCCCGGGCCGTCTTCCGTGCCGCGAAGGCGTGTGACGGCGCCGCCATCCTGATCGAGATCGCCCGCTCCGAAATTGCCTACACCGACCAGCGTCCGGCGGAGTACGTCGCGGTCGTCATCGCGGCCGCGCTCCGCGAGGGGTACCACCATCCCCTCTTCATCCAGGGCGACCACTGTCAGGTCAACGCCACGAAGTACAACGCCAACGCCGAGGTCGAGGTCGAGGAGGTCAAGAAGCTGATCGGCGAGGAGATCGCCGCCGGCTTTTTCAACATCGACGTCGATACCTCGACGCTGGTGGACCTCTCCTTCCCGACCCTCGAGGAGCAGCAGCGGACCAACTTCGAGCGCGCCGCGGAGATCACCAAGTTCATCCGCGACCACGAGCCGAAGGGGATCACCATCTCGGTCGGCGCGGAGATCGGCGAGGTCGGCCACAAGAACTCGACGGTCGAGGAGCTGCACGCCTTCATGAAGGGGTACAACCGCACCCTCAAGGCGCTCGGTGACTACGAGGGGATCGCCAAGATCTCGGTCCAGACCGGCACCTCGCACGGCGGCGTCGTCCTGCCGGATGGCAGCATTGCCGAGGTCAAGCTCGACATCGACGCCCTGCAGGCGCTGTCGAAGGCGGCCCGTGAGGATTACGGCATGGGCGGGGCGGTCCAGCACGGCGCCTCCACCCTCCCGGGTAACGCGTTTGGCAACTTCCCCCGGGTCGAGACCGCCGAGATTCACCTGGCCACGAACTTCCAGACGATCGTCTGGGATCACCCGGCCCTGCCGACCGAGCTGCGTGAGCGGGCCTATCGGTGGCTCGACGAGAACGCCCTGTCAGAGAAGAAGAGCGGCGATTCGGCCGAGCAGTTCTATTACAAGGCGCGGAAGCGGGCGATCGGGCCGTTCAAGCAGGAGATGTGGTCGTTGCCGGCGGCGATTCGTCAGCAGATCAGTGCGGACCTCGAGAAGACCTTTGCCTTCCTTTTCGAGCAGCTGCACGTGACCGGGACGGCCGATCTGGTCCGTCGCTTCGTCGCCGCCCCCGCGCTCGCGCATGGGGCGCTTACCCACTCCGGGGCCCTCGCTGAGGATGACCCCGACGCTGGCGAATGAGCCGGCGGGAGGCCTGTGATGCGGAACGATGATCGCGACGTGACCTACGTCGAACAGGACGGCGGCTCGACCGCCAAGTGGTTCCTCCTCGGTGCCCTCGTCGGCGCCGGCCTTGGCCTCCTCTTCGCTCCGCAGTCGGGTGAGCGGACGCGGCGGGACATCACCCGGCGGGCCAACAAGCTCCGCCGCGACGCCGAGGACCGTTTCGAAGAGGTCGTCGACGAAGTGGAGACGCGTGGCCGCAAGGCGAAGGAGCGCGTCGAGGAATGGGCGGAGGATGTGGCCGACGAAGTGCGCGAGGGTCGGCGCACCATCGAGCGGACCGCCAACTCGGCACGCGATGAGTTGGAGCGCCGTCTGGCCGATGCCCGGGCCCGTCGCCGGGCCGCGGTGGATGCCGTGGTCGGCGATGACGGCGGCACCGCCTGACGGTGCGTGACACCGAGCCGGCGCCACTGCTCGAAAGCCCGCCCACCAGCGGGCTTTCTGCCGTTGCACCCCGGGGGACCTTCCTCGGCGAATTGCTGACGACGCTCGACCGCTCCAACATCCCGCTGCTCGCGTCGGCGCTGACCTTCGACGCCATCCTCGCGTTGATCCCGTTTTCCATACTGCTCGTTGCCGGACTCGGCCTGTTGCTGACGCGCACCGAGTATTTCGGGATGCTCGACCCGGGCGCCTTGATCGGCAACTTCCTGCCGGCGCACGAGCACCAGGCCGTGGGCGATCCGATGGCGCTGGTCGAGGGGATGCTGGTCAAGATCCGCGGCTTCCGCAGCACCTTCACCTGGGTGGCCGTGCCGGCGTTTCTCTGGTTCTCCACCCGGATGTTCGGCGCGGTGCGCGTCTGCCTCTCGAATGTGTTCCATGCGCAGGCCAAGACGATGCCGGGGAGCTACGTCATCTCCTACCTGATCGGGTACGCCGTCGGGAAGGGGCGGGACCTGGTGATGGTCCTCGTGGTGCTGGCCCTCGCGCTGGTGAATACGCTCCTGTCGGGAGCGATCTCGGTGCTCACCGGCGAAGGGATCTACCTCGAGCCGCCGTGGACCTTCTTCGTCAGTGGCCTCGGCGTCATCCTCGGCGAATTCGTCGCCATCGCCTCCGGTGTGGCGCTCTTCGTGGCGCTCTATCGCTACGCCTCGCCCAGGCGGCTCTCGTGGCGCGGCTCCCTCATCGCTGCCGCCGTCAGCACGGTCGGCTTCGAGCTCGCCAAGCGCCTCTTCGGGCTCTATCTGGGGCACGCGGCGCGGGGCGGACAGTTCGCCGTCGACGTCAACATCGGCGCGGCCACGCTGCTGATCCTGTGGATCTGGTACATGGCGCTGGTGTTCTTGCTGGGCGCGTCGGTGGCGCATGTGTGGGAAGGAAGACGATGATCGATGATCGATGATCGATCATCGCTTCCCCCCGTCCCACTCCACTCCGAGCCCGGCCTTCACCTACTGCGTAAACAAGTCAAACGCCGGCCACGTGGTGATCGAGCCGAAGACCGTGCGTATCGCCGCTTCCGCCGTGCCACCCCCGTTGCCCTGCCCACGGGTCAGGTTGAACTGCACCGCGATCCCGGCACCGTTCGGGAAGAGCGAGATCCACGAGTCGCCGCCGTCCTGCCCACCGACATGCTCCCGTGCGAAGCCACCCGTGACCGCGGTGTTCTCCCAGCCTAGCGAGTAGTAGTTCCCCGATCCCGGGAAGAGCACGTTGGAACGGCCCCACATTGTCGCCAGGGTCGCGGGCGAGAGGAGGTCCGCACGGGTGGGGCTGCCGTCGAGCGCGGCCAGCACTCGGGCCAGGTCCTTCGACGATCCGATCCACTGACCGGCGGCCTCGGCATATTCCTGCGCGGCGCCAACGTTCGGCCAGGTCCCGACCCCGTAGAATCCGGTGATCGGGGCGCGGCGATCATACGGCACCACCTCGAGCGGGTCACGCTGCGCCACCGGGGTCACGCCGAACTTCATCCCGCCAGCGTCCACCGGAGCGAGGATGTTGGCCTGCATCCACGACTGGTAGCTCTGCCCGGTTACCTGCTCGATGATCCGGCCGAGGAGGAGGAAGGCGTAGTTGGTGTAGCCATAGACCGTGCCCGGGTCGTTCAGGAGCGGGACACCGCGACCGACGCGCGACAACTGGGTCGCGTTGACCGTGGCGGCGGAGTAGACGTACGCAAAGACCGAATCGTCGACGTTGCGACTGGGATTCCAGCCGGCCGCGTGGTTCAGCAGGTGGCGGATGGTGATGTTGGCGAAGCGCGGATCCTGCGTCTTCCCGGGGAGGACCGGGACGGCGCCGAGGCGAGGGGCCGCCAACTCATCGAGGGTCAGTTGCCCGTTCTGCACCAACTTCATGATGCCGAGGGCGGTAAGCGGCTTGGTCACCGAGCCGATGCGCCACTTGTCGAGCTCCGTCGGAATCCGCTTCGCGGCGCTATCGGCGTAACCGTACGTTCGCGAGAAGACGAGGCGACCGTCCTTGACGACTGCGACGGCGCCACCCGGTTCGCCCAGACGGATCATCTCGCTGATGACCACGCTGTCGAGTCGCGAGAGCATCGGGACCCGGACGCCTGCCCCGGCAAAGACCGTGATGGTGGCCGTGGTGGTGAGTGCGCCGGCGGTGGCTCGAACGGTCGCCTGCCCGGGGGTGAGGGCGGTCAGCGTCGCGCCGACGAGTCCGGCGATCGCCGGCTGCTCGACCGTGAAGCCGACAACGGCGCCGGGGATCTCCTGACCGGTCGTCGCGATCACGCGGCCCGTCAGCTGCAGCGTGTCACCGGTGAGGATGAACGAGGAGCTCCGGGAGATCTGCACCGACGCCGGGACATAGGCCACGGTGATGTCGACCGAGGCACTCTGTCCCTCGCTGGTCGCGCTGATCGTCGTGGTGCCGACGCCGACGGCAGTGATGCTGCCGCCGCTGACCGTGGCGGCGGCCGGCGTGGTGGAATTCCAGGTGACGGTGCGTCCGGACAGGGTGTTGTTCGCCGCGTCGCGGAGGACGGCGGTGAGGGTGGCCGTCGCCCCGGGCGCGATCGGGCCGGTCGGCGCCCCGCTCAGGGTGACCGAGGCCACGGCGGCCGGCGGTGGGGGAGGGGGATTCGGGGTGGTCGGGGTGCTGCTGCCGCACGCTGCGAGCAAGAGGCTGAGGCCAACGGTGGAACGGAGGATGGTTGGGTGCATCAGCTGCCTCGAGAAGGTGGGGGTCACTCTTTAACGCGCCAGGTCGGGGCGGCAGGGCTCATCGATGATCGCTGAGCGATCATCGACTCTCTGGTATATTCCCCCCTCCACCCCACACCGAGCCCCTCCGCATGCGCTTCCGCCTCGCTCTGCTCTCGCTCGTGCTCGCCACCCCCGTGGCCGCGCAGGGCCGCTACCCAGCCTACGACTTCGGCGCCTTCCCGCCGTACCGCGCGGCGGTGCCGAATCCGGAGCGGCTGCTCGGCCATCCGATCGGGTCGCGGCATACGATGTATCACGAGCAGCGGGCGGTGCTCGATGCGATGATCGCGGCGGCGGGTGATCGGGTGCGGACCGAGGTCACGGGGCGGACGGCCGAGGGGAAGGAGATGCGGGTGCTGATCATATCCTCGCCCGCCAACATTGCGCGGCTCGACGCCATCCGCGCCGATCTCGCGCGGCTCGCCGATCCGCGGGCGCTGACCAAGGCGCAAGCCGCCGAGCTCGCGAAGACCACGCCGGCGCTGTCGATCCTCTCGCACTCGATCCACGGCAACGAGCCCGCGGGCTTTGAGTCGTCGATGATGACCGCCTACACGCTGCTCGCCTCCGAGTCGCCGCAGGTGAAGGCGATCCTCGACAACACCGTCACGATCATCAACCCGTCACAGAACCCCGATGGCCACGAGCGCTTCGCGGCGTGGAGCAATTCGGTTGCGGTCGGCAGCGAGGAGCCGGCCGCGCTCGAGGGAGGCGAGCCGTGGAGCATCCAGGGACGCTTCAACCACTATCGCTTCGACATGAATCGCGACCTGATCGCGCTGTCGCAAGCCGAGACGAAGGCGACCGCCGGCGCCGTGCGCCGTTGGCATCCGCAAGTGTTCGTCGACCTGCACAGCACGACGGCGCAGTACTTCTTCCCGCCGGCCGCCGCGCCGATCAACCAGCTGGTGCCGCTCGCCTCCGTGAAGTGGCTCGAAGCCTTCGGCAAGGGCAATGCCGATGCCTTCGACCGCCAGAATTGGCCTTACTTCGTGCGCGACGTCTTCGACCTCCACTACGCCGGCTACTGGGACTCGTGGCCCTCGCTCCTCGGCGCCACCGGAATGACCTTCGAGACCGACGGCGGGCCGAAGCTCGCGCTCCGGAAGGACGACGGCACGATCACCACCTTCCGTGACGGCATCGCCCACCACTTCGTCGCCTCGATGGCGACGCTCAACACCCTCGCGGCAAACCGCGAGCCCCGGCTCAACGACTTCTACGACTTCCACGCCTCGGCGCTCGCGATCACCACCGGGGTCCGCCGCGTCGTGATCGAGCCGGGCCGCGATCCGGAACGCACCCGCGAGGTGATCGACCTGCTCGCCTTCCAGGGCGTCGAGGTGCAGCGCCTGACCGCGCCGTGGACCGCGCTCCGCGCCAATGACTACCTGGGCGGAGCCGCCGCCAAGCGCACCTTCGCCGCCGGCAGCTGGGTGATCGACCTGGCGCAACCGGAAGGCCGCCTCGCGCGCGCGCTGCTCGAGCCGAAGGCCACGGTCGACTCCGCCTTTGCGCGCCGGCAGATCGAGCGCTTCGAGCGAAATCGTCGCCGTGGTGAGAACGCGCCCCGCGAGGGCTACGAGTTCTACGACGTCACCGCGTGGTCGATCCCGCTGGTGCACGGACTTACCGCGGCGTGGAGCGACGAGGCGACGCCGATGAGCGCGGTGGCGCTCTCGGAGATCGGCGAGGCGCAGGTGCTCCCGGCGGCGGCGGCACGTGCGCAGGCGGCATACCTGATCCTCCCGGGCACGCGAGGTGCCCAGCAGCTCGCGCTCGCCCTCCTGCGTGAAAGCTTCATCGTCAACGTCGCGAGCGTGCCGATGCGCGCCGACGGCAAGGAATACCCGGCCGGGACGATGGTCGTCCGCGTCGGGCGCAACCCCGCGACGGTGCACGAGCGGATCGCGCGGCTCGGCCCCGAGTACAAGGTCGCCGTCATCGCGGTTCAGTCGGGCTTCCCCGACAGCGGCGCGGTCGGCATCGGGAGCGAGTCGGTCGATGTGGTGCGCAATCCGAAGGTGCTTGTGGCCTCGGGTGACGGCGTGTCGCAGACGTCCTTCGGCGATGTCTGGTGGTACCTCGAGAAGGAACTCACGCTGCCGTTCGTTCCGGTCGAAGTGCGTCGCCTCGGTTCGATGGCGCTCGAGCAGTACAACGTGATCATTCTCCCTGAAGGGAGCTACGCCGGCACGCTCGGCACCGCCGGGATGAACCGGCTGCGCGACTGGGTGCGCGGCGGCGGCGCGCTGATCACGATGGGGTCGTCGGTCTCGCTGCTCGAGAACAAGGAGATGGGTCTCCGGGCGACGCCGGAGCCGGAGAAGAAGGACGCGCCGAAGCTCACGCCGGAGGACACCACGCTCACCGGTGGCGGCGCCTTCCCGTTCGTCTCGCCGAGCGCCAAGGGGAACCAGGCGGCCGAAGGGGTGCCGGGCGCGATTGCGCGGGCGACGATCGACCGCAGCGTCTGGCTCGCCTGGGGGTACGACCGCGACCAGCTCGCCGTCCCGGTCCCGGGGGACTTCCTGAAGCCCTCCAAGAGTGGCGTGAACGTGGTGGTCTTCAACGAGAAGGCGCCGGTCCTCTCCGGCTTCACCTGGCCCGGCAACACCGAGAAGTTCCTGACCGGCTCGGTCTGGGCCTCGGTGGAGCGGGCGGGGCGGGGGAACGTGGTGGCGTTCGCCGAAAATCCGCTGTTCCGGGGCTTCTGGCGGGGGACGGCGATGCTGTTTGCGAATGCGGTGCTGTTTGGGGCGGGGCGGCCGTAGGATCCTGGCGTAGGGGCGCCGTAGGGGCGCAGCATGCTGCGCCCTTACTACGCATCCGCCCGCGACACGGCTATATTACCGGCGCCCCAGGTCCGTAGGGTATCAGCGTGCGAACCGCGTCAGGGCCTAGCGGCAGCAGCGCTAAGCAATGTCTGATATCGCTTCGGGTCGCCTGGGGCACTTTGCATTTCCCTCCCTGCGGGACCGCCTGATGTCCATCGCCCTCGCCCGCCGTTACCGCCCCCGTCGATTTGCCGACCTCCTGGTTCAGGACCACGTCGCTGCCGCGTTGCGCGGGGCCGTGGCCAAGAACCGTGTCGGCCATGGCTACCTGCTGACCGGGCCGCGTGGCGTCGGCAAGACCACCGCGGCCCGCATCCTCGCGATGGCGCTCAACTGCGAGCGCCGCGACCTCGAGAACCCGACCGGCGAGCCGTGCGGCGAGTGCGCCTCGTGCGAGCGGATCTGGAACGGGCAGGCGAACCTCGACGTGGTCGAGATCGACGCGGCGTCGAACCGCGGCGTCGATGACGCGCGCGACCTGCGCGAGCGGGCGATGTACGCCGCCTCCCAGGATGGCCACCACAAGGTGTACATCGTGGACGAGGCGCACATGCTCACGCGCGAGGCGTGGAATGCGCTGCTGAAGATTCTCGAAGAGCCGCCCCCGGGGGTCGTCTTCGTCTTCGCGACCACCGAGCCGCAGAAGATCTTCAACACCGCCGCGCCGGTGATGTCGCGGCTGCAACGCTTCGACTTCCGCCGCATCGGCCCAGCCGCCATCCAGTCGCGGCTCCGCGAGGTGCTGCGCACCGAGGGGCTCGACGCCGAGGACGACGCGCTGCTGCTGATCGGCCGTCACGCCGACGGCGGGATGCGCGACGCGCTCTCGGTGCTCGACCAGTGCCTCTCCTTCGGCGAGGGCCCGCTCACCGCCGCGCGCGTGCGCGACGTCCTCGGCCTCGTCAACGACGAGTCGTACGGCGCGGTGCTCTCGCTCGTGGCCGATCGGAATCCGGGCGCCGTCTTCGGGGTGCTCGACCAGCTGATGGACAGCGGCGCCGACCTGGCGGAGTTCGCGGGCGGCCTCTCCGAGGTGCTCCGCGCGCTGGTGATGCATCACTACGGCGTCACGCCCGAGGAGCTGCCGGAATCGACGCTCGCGTTGATCGCGGGCGTCGCGCCGAGGCTCGCCCCCGAGGATGCGGTGCGGATGCTCAAGCTGCTCGCCGACGCCGAGCCGTCGATTCGCCGGAGCGCGCATCCACGACTGGTGCTCGAGACGCTCCTGCTCCGTTGGGCAATGCTCGACCGCGTCGTCGACCTGAAGGCGCTCCTGGCCGGGCAGGCACCGCCGGCCTGGCAAGGCTCCCCGACACCGGCCGCCCAGCCGATACCTCAGAGTCGATCGGCTGCGGCCCCGGCGCCGGCAGCGGCCGCACCGAAACCCCAGGCGCCGAAGTCCTCGCTCGCCGAGGAGGCACCACCCCCGCCCGCCCCGCGGAACCGCGAGACGGGAGGGCCGCCCGAGGGGGCCGCCTCACCAGCGCCGGTCTTCTCGGTCCCGGCCAATACCGATGGGATCCGGGCGATCTGGGCCGAGGTGGTGGCGACGGCCTCGCGGCAGAGCATGCTCCTGAGCCAGGCGCTCGACCACGCCACGCCGCGGATGGACGTCCCGGGGAAGGCGGTTCTGGCGTTCGGCCCGGAGGAGGGGGTCTTTCGGGAGGGGGCGGAGCGGCTCCTGAGCAGCATCGAGACGATTCTCTCGGCCCGGATGGGAAGCCCGGTGACGGTGGTGCTGGAGTCCGGAATCGCCACCCCGGCCCCCGCGGCACGGAAGGGCGGCCGGATGACCGACGAGACGATTCGGGCGGACCGGCTGGGCGAACTCCGGCGGAAGGATCCGACCCTCGATGCGGCCGCCGACGCGTTAGATTTGGAGCTCGTGGACGAGGGATGATCCTTCGTCCCGGTGACACCCTGGACGACGGACGGACGTTGGCGGATTCCTCGAAGAACGCACCCACACGCGGCCGGTCCGACCGGGCTCGCACCACGCGCGACGCCGAACTGGCCAAGCGTGCGGTCGAGGCGCGTGCGGGCGGCGGATTGGTGCAGGTGGAAGTCGATGGCCATCTGGCGCTGCGGCGCCTGGTGATCGCCCCCGAGCTGCTCGAGGGGCGAGACGCCGACTTGTTGGCCGACCTGATCATGTCGGCGATTGCCGAGGCGCAGCGTCGCGCGGACGCGCTGGCGGCGACGGATCCGGACCCGACCCCCGCGTGATGCCGTGAGCGCCCTCGAGACGCTCATCGGCGAGTTGGCGCGACTTCCCGGCATTGGCCGGAAGACCGCCCAGCGCCTCGCCTACCACCTCCTCGGCCAGCCGCGCGAGCGGATGGATGCGCTGGCAGCCGCACTGCAGGTGGTGTCCGAGCGGGTACACCCCTGTACCGAGTGCGGCCAGCCGACCGAAGACGGGGTCTGCCCCATCTGTCGCGATCCGCGGCGTGATCCGACGCTCCTCTGCATCGTCGAGGAGGCATCGGCACTCGCGATCCTCGAGAAGGCCGTGGCGTTCCGCGGACGGTATGTGGTCCTCGGCGGCCGGCTCTCGCCGCTCGACGGGATCGGGCCGGAGGCACTGCGGATCGGCCTGCTGGAGCGTCGGCTCGATGCCGGTGATGTCCGTGAGGTCATTCTCGCCACCAACTCTTCGCTGGAGGGGGAGGCGACCGCCACCTACCTCCACCAGCTGCTGGCCGCCCGCCCTGGGGTGAAGGTCTCCCGGTTGGCACGTGGCCTGCCAGTTGGAGGGGAACTGGAATACGTTGACGGGGTCACGCTGACCCATGCCCTGACCGCCCGGGAGGAGTTGCGATGAGTCGAGGTCCGTCCGGTAGCACCCTCTTTGTCGGCGCCGCCCTGTTGGGGCTCGCCGGAGGCTGGCTGCTGGCCCAGCGACACGACCGCATCCACTCCGAGGATCTCTTCGCCGACGCGGCCTGGAAGCGCTTCGCCGCGTTGGGCTGGATGGAACGCGAAGCCGACCCGGCATCGTTGCCCCTGCTGCAGGACTACCTCGCCTGGGAGCGCACGCCGACGCTGCAGCTGCGCGCCCGCCGACTGGTCAGCGTGCTCGAGGCGGCCATCGCGTGACGTCGCCGCGTGCGGCCTCGTGGTCGTTCCACGAGGAAGACTCGGCCCGCATCCGCGGGGTGCTGCTCGACTTCCTCCGCGACACGCAGTCGCGCACGGCACTGCTCGTTGATCGCGCCGGACAGATGCTGGTGACGGTCGGTGAACCGCCGACCTTCGACCCGACCGCCTTTGCGTCGCTCACGGCCGCGGACTTCTCGGCCAACGATCAACTGGCCCGCCTCCTCGGCGAGCCGGAGTTCGGGACGCTGTTCCATCAGGGCGAGAAGGAATCGCTCTACCTCGCCGACATTGCGCGGCGCGTGATCCTCGTCGTCCTGTTCGACAATCGCACCACGCTTGGCCTCGTCAAGCTGCGGATGCGCGGTGCCGTGCACGAACTGACCGCCCTCTTCACCGCGCTCTTTGCCCGCGACATGGGCAACAGCAGCAGCGGCGTCGATGCGGGCTTCGTGGGCGAGGCCGAGGACGAACTCGACAAACTCTTCGGCGGGTGACCGGATGTCCCTGATCAACTACGCGTCGCGCGAGATCAACTGCAAGATCGTCTACTACGGCCCCGGACTCGGCGGCAAGACGACCAACCTCGAGTACGTCTACGAGAAGGTCGCGCCATCGTCGAAGGGAAAGTTGATCTCGCTCGCGACCGAGACGGAACGGACGCTCTTCTTCGACTTCCTCCCGGTCGACCTCGGCACCATCCGCGGCTTCAAGACGCGCTTCCATCTGTACACGGTGCCGGGGCAGGTCTACTACAACGCCTCGCGCAAGCTGATCCTCAAGGGCGTCGACGGCGTGGTCTTCGTCGCCGACTCGCAGCTCGAGCGGATGGAAGCCAACCTCGAGGCGATGCAGAACCTGTACGACAACATGACGCAGCACGGCTACGACCTGACCAAGCTGCCGTTCGTGATCCAGTACAACAAGCGCGACCTCCCGAACGCCGCGCCGATCGCCGACCTCGACGCCGCGCTCAATCCGGGCTGGACCGTCGACGACCCGACGCGCCAGCGCGTGACGCCCGATCCGTACCGCCAGGGCGAATACCTCGTGCGCGAGGTCGACGGCATGTGGGTCGAGCGGGTGCCGACCTTCGAGGCGGTGGCGGTGCGCGGCGATGGCGTCTTCGACACCCTCAAGGCCGTGAGCAAGCTGGTACTCAAGACACTCGGATGACCGCGCGCCCTGCCGTCTGGAACGTCCCCAACATCCTCACCGCCGCGCGGATTGCGATCACGCCGGTGGTGGCGGCGCTGCCGTTCATTGACGGCTACTGGCCCAAGATCGCCTGCTTCGTCGTCTTCGTTTCTGCCGCTGTCACCGACGTCATCGACGGCCGCATTGCCCGCCGCGACAACCTGATCACCGACCTCGGCAAGACGCTCGATCCACTTGCCGACAAGCTCCTCCTGCTCGCGACGCTTGGGCCCATCTGGTACATCTCGCAGCAGCGCCACGCGATGTACGACATCCCGGTGTGGGGGAGCATCCCGCTCTGGGTCTGTCTGCTGCTCATCGGCCGCGAACTCGCCATGACGATCTTCCGCGCCTGGGCCGAGCGGCGCGGCGTGGTGATCGCGGCGGAAAACGCCGGCAAGACCAAGGCCGCGCTGCAAAATGTGTTCATCGGTGGCACGCTGGCGTGGTTCGCCTTCCGCGATGCCTTCCGCCTCCTGGGCTGGACCAGCACCCCGTTCGCGCACTGGTGGAACGAGTTCCACGGCGGCTTCGTCGCTGCCGCGCTCGGCATCGCGCTGACGCTGACGCTCTATTCGTTCGTCATGTACATGGTCCAGTACCGTCGCCTCTTCCGCTGAGTCGCCCGTGGGCGCCACGCTGCCCGTCGAAATCGTCACCATCGGCACCGAGCTGCTGCTCGGCTTCACGGTGGACACCAACTCCGCCTTCATCGGCCGCACGCTCGCGACCGTCGGCGTCCGCGTCGCCCGGCGCAACGCCGTCAGCGACGCCCCCGAGGAGATCCGCGCCGCGGTCGACGCCGCGCTGAGCCGCACCGGCGTGGTGATCACCACCGGCGGCCTCGGTCCCACGCGCGACGACATCTCGAAGCATGTGATCGCCGAGCTGCTCGGGATGCCGCTCGAGTTCGACCAGGGCGTCTGGGATGAACTCGTGGCGCGCTGGACGCGCCTCGGCCGGAAGATCTCCGAGTCCAACAAGAGCCAGGCGATGGTCCCGACTGGCGGCACCGTGCTGCCGAACAAATGGGGTAGCGCGCCGGGGCTCTGGCTCGAGGGGCCGCGCGGCGTGGTGATCCTGCTGCCGGGCGTGCCGTTCGAGATGCGGAAGCTGATCGAGCACGAGGTCGCGCCGCGCCTCGCCGCGCGCGGCGGCAACGTGGTGATCCGCTCGCGCGTGCTGCGCACCGCGGGCATCCCCGAGTCGGTGCTCGGCGAGAAGGTCGGCGAGCTCGAGGCGGAGGTCGCGCCGCTCTCGCTCGCCTACCTCCCGGACGTGGCAGGGGTGGACCTGCGCCTCACGGCGTGGGAGCTCGATGCTGCCGAGGCCGATGCCCGCCTCGACGAGGCCGCGTCGAAGCTGCATGAGCGGGTCGGTGGCTGGATCTACGGTGAGGGCGAGGCCGACCTCGCGGCGGTGCTGATCGAGGAGCTCAAGGAGCGCGAGGAGCGGCTCGCGATTGCGGAGTCGTGCACGGGCGGACTGCTCGGCGCGCGACTCACCGCCGTGAGCGGATCGTCGGCCGTCTTCCTCGGCGGCATGGTCACCTACTCGAACGCGACCAAGGCGATGCTGCTCGGCGTCGACCCGGTGACGATCCTCAAGGAAGGCGCTGTCTCCGCGAAGGTGGCGGAGATGATGGCGATCGGCGCGGCCGACCTGGTGGGTGCTGATGTCGCAGTGGGGATCACCGGGATCGCCGGCCCCGATGGCGGCAGCGAGGAGAAGCCGGTCGGGACGGTCTGGTTCGGCTTCTCGGTCCGCGGCGTGGTCGACAGCGCCAGGGTCATCTTCCCGGGGACACGCGACGAGGTGCGGGCCCGGGCGGTCCAGGCTGCCCTCGTGGGGCTGCTGCGACGGGTCCGCGGCGAAGCAATTCCGGCGGGTGGGACCACGATATGAGTCACAACAGGGGAACCGGCACCGAGACGTCTGCCATTCCGGCATTGCGCCGGGGCACGTCGGTTGCGTTCCTTTGAGAGATTGGTTTTCCCGTATTTCTGGAGTGCATGCCGCGATGTCCAAGAAGACCCCGCCGTCCGACGATACGCCCTCGATGCCCGAGGCCGATGTTCCAGAGCTGGAACAGCAGACGCTTCCCGACGAGTGGACCGCCGAGGAGGCGGTCCCTGCGATCGAGGCGGCGAAGGCGCTGGCCGAGGCGGAGGATCGCTTCCTTCGGTTGGCCGCTGAATACGAGAACTACCGTCGGCGCACCGCCAAGGAGAAGGCGGAGGCGTTCGATCGTGGCGCGTCCGCGATGGTGCAACGGCTCATGGACGAGCTCGACGACATCGACCGCCTGGTGTCGAGCGATCCGGAGACGACCACCTACGAGGCGTATCGCGCGGCGTTCGTCCTGATCCAGAAGAAGTTCGAGAAGGAGCTCGGTGCGGCGGGGCTCGAGAAGATCGATCCGACCGGCCTGCCGTTCGACCCGAACGAGCACGACGCCGTCGCGATGACCACGCTGGTCGATGGCGCCGAGCCGCAGACGGTCGCCGCGACCTTCCAGACCGGCTATCGCTTCAAGGGTTCTGTCATCCGTCCGGCGCGCGTGCAGGTCTACGGCGACCAGGGCAGCTGAGTGGCGCAACAGGACTTCTACGCGCTGCTCGGCGTGCCCGACTCCGCTTCGCCTGAGGAGATCAAGAAGGCGTATCGGAAGCTCGCCAAGCAGTACCACCCGGATGCGAATCCGAACAACGCGGCGGCGGTCGAGAAGTTCAAGGCGATCTCCGAGGCCAACGGTGTCCTCTCCGATCCCGAGAAGAAGGCGAAGTACGACCAGATGCGCCGGCTCGGCGCGTTCGGCGGCTTCGGCTCGCGTCAGCCATCCTCGGCCGGACAGCAGCGGACGCGTCGCACGGCGGGGCAGCCGCAGCCGGACGAGCAGGACCTCGGCGACTTCGGATCATTCGGCCTGGGCGACATCTTCTCGTCGATCTTCGGGAAGGGACGGCGCACGGAAGAGAACGAGGGGACCGAACCGGTCGAAGTCTCGGTCACGGTGCCGTTCCGGACGGCGGCGGTGGGCGGCAAGGTGCCCGTGACGCTGACGATGAACGACGCCTGCGCCACGTGCGGCGGGACTGGTGCCGAGCCGGGCGCGACGATGACCACCTGCGACGAGTGCAAGGGGCGGGGGACCATTTCGTTTGGTCAGGGCGGCTTCGCGGTGCAGCGGCCCTGTCCGGCGTGTCGTGGCCGAGGCAAGGTGCCGTCGGCCAAGTGTCACGCCTGCAGTGGCATCGGCGAGTTGCGCACCGAGAAGCAGATCCTGATCACGGTGCCGCCGGCCTCGGAGACGGGGACGCGAGTGCGCCTGAAGGGGCAGGGGCCGCGCGCTCGCGCCGGTGCGCCGGCGGCCGACATTCTGGTGACCTTCACGGTCGAGGCCGACACCTTCTTCACGCGCGACGGCCTCGACATCATGTGTCAGATCCCGGTTTCGCTCTCGCAGGCCGTCCTCGGCACGGTGGTCCACGCCAAGACGGTCGCGGGTACCAAGGTGAAGCTCAAGATCCCCGCCGGCACCCAGTCCGGGAAGAAGTTCCGCATCAAGGGGCAGGGGCTCGAGAAGGGCGGCCAGAAGGGCGACCAGATCGTCACCGTGCAGGTGAAGATCCCCGAGCATCTCACGGATGATCAGGAGTTGGCGTTTCGGGCATTCGTGGATTCGATGAAGACGTGAATCGATGATCGATGATCGATGATCGATGATCGATGATCGATGGTCGATGATCGATGATCGATGATCGATAGATGATGGTTCCCCGCCCGCGCCGTAGGGGCGACGCATGCGTCGCCCTTCCATCCCACCAGAGGTGCCCATGCGACTCCCGATCGTCATGCTGGTCGCCCTCAGCACCGCCCCCACCCTCGCCGCCCAATCCCCGCGTGACACGGTGACCGCCACCCTGGTCGGCCCTCGGGAGACCGCGGAGATCGTGATCGACTACGTCGCGAAGGTGCCGCGTCACACGATGCCGTGGAGCCCGAACGATGTCCCGATCAACCCGGGCCTCGGCGAGCCGATCTATCTGCGCACCACGTTGCCGCTGCGCTTCGACGGCACCGAGATCCCCGCGGGGCGGTACCGGCTGATGACGGTCCGAGGCGGCATGGGCCCGACCTTGGTGATCCAGGCCGTGCGGGAGGACAGCGCCGTCGGGTACACCGCGGCACGGGTGCCGATGGAGGTCACCGAGCTCGACCATTCCAACGGCGCGCTCGCCGTGCAGGTCCGCACCACGCGCCTCCGCGAGGACGTGGTGCAGGTCGTCGATCGGTCGACGCCGACGATGACGCGGATCAGCAAGGAGATCACTCCAGGGACGGCGAGGACACTGGTGCTCCAGGTGGGGAAGTACCTGATGCGCGTCCCGATCGCGGCGAGGTAGGGGGGCGGTCCTCCTCAGCCCAGGGACGAGTGGTTCGGGTTTTGGCGCTTTTTTCCGCCGTTCCGTACAGGGGTGTTATACCTTGGATGAGCCCCTCGAACGGAGCTCGTCCGTGCACCTCCAGATGCTGCCCCCGCTCGCCAATCGACTCACCCCGCTGGTCGGCGTCCCACCACTTGGTGCGCTCCTTGTCGTGGTTCCCAGCGCCGCGGCCACGTTGCGCGACGCGCTGAACGTCCTGCACTTCGCGCGCAGCTACCCGTACTGCCCCGTCATCATCCCGCCGGTGCTCCACCCGGCCGAACTCGAGCGCCATGGCGTCCCGGCGAGCCGAGTGGTCTTGGTGGACCTTGGAGCCGAGCCGGCGGGGTGGCGAGTGGCAGTGCGGGATCGCCCACTGCCCACGTACCAGGACTGGATCACGGCCCTCGCACTCCGGACCGACGCGAGTACGGCGCGCAAAGTACGATGCATCTTTGAATATTCGAGCGAGGGTTCCGCCATTCGGAAGCAATTGCGCCAGGCAGGGCTGCCGAGTCCAGGCGATTGGCGCGACATCCTCCTCGGCTGCATCTGCCTGGCAGACGCCCTTCGCACCGGCGATCCGATTGGTGTGATCGCAACGCGTCACGACCTCACGGGGACGCGACTGGCCTCGATCGCGAAGCGCTGCTTCGGCATGGGGTGGCACGAACTGCGTGCCCTTGGTGCATGGGAACCGGCGCTCGAGCAGGCGTTGCGCTTTCTGAAGGTGGTGGTGGAACCTCCCCTCCCTCCCTCCCTCCCTCCCTCCCTCCCTCCCTCCCTCCCGGCATTCCATGGGGAGACGGCAGGTGACGAGCTCATCGGTTAGGCGAGTACCGAGGTTTTGGGAAAATGTGACCCAAAACCTTGGGCTCGACGGCTTTGACCGCGCACCCTACCTTGTTATAGGCGCTGCTCGCGACCGCAGCGCCCACCTTTCATACCCCACTGAGAGAGGAGCACTGCAATGCTCAACCACGCACTTCGGGTCATTCGATTTGTCGCCGCAATCGCAATCGTGACATCGCTCGCCGGCAGGCCAATGACCAATCAGCTTGCCGCGGAGGCGGAGGGCAGCAAGTGTACGGCGGGCGGAAGCAACTGGTGCATGGAAGGGTCGGGTACTTCGTTGAAGCATACGCAGAACTACTACTGCACGACGGCCAACGCGTGTCAGACCTGTGCCGTGGATTCTGGAACATGTTGGAACTATTCGGGGTACGCGCACCCTTGACGTGCTCTCGCCCGAAATCCCGCGAGTGTCGCCCCCCGCAGCGGTCGTGGGGAGGCGATGTCGCGGGGTTGGGGGCCCTGCTCACCGTCGTCCGCGTTGTCGCAGCAGGACTAACCGTACTCACGCTCCACGCTTGCTCCCCCGAGCGGTCGGGGGAGTCAGTGGTGGTCGAGGCTGACCTTGAAGCGGTCGATGTCCGGTCGGCAGCATCGACTGTGGACAGCCTTTCGAGCAGGATTATTTCATCTCCAACCGTGATCGATCGACCGTGGATGATTGGGGTCCACCGTGATGTGGTCGTGGTCTCCGATCTCGATCCGCCATATGTCCATATCCTCGATCGTCTCACTGGACGCCACATTCGATCCTTCGGTGCCCATGGCGAGGGACCTGGGGAGTTCTCGAACGGTCCGTCGATCCTGCGCACGAGTCTCCGGACAGACACGCTGTGGGTCCTTGATGGACCGCAGCAGCGCCTAACCGGAATACCGATTCAATCACTTGCTGGAAGCAGCATGCAGATCACCGGCCGCACCGTCATGATAAGCCCAATCGGGGCGCACAGCGCAGACGGTCCGACCACACAGGGCCGATTCATCATTACTGAGGACGATCGCGAATCCGGCGTGCGACTTTACGAAGTCGATGCTGATTCGGGCAAAATACGTGCGAGCGCGATGGTGCCACTCGGTGACACACGCCCTTCTCCTGCATTCCGAGGGAGTGCCTATTCAGGCCGCGTGTGCCTCGCGGGCAACCGCAACGATCTGTACTTGGCCTATCGATACGCCGGGCGAATAGACCACCTATCCTCCACCGCCCAGCCGCTGGTACCCGTAAAGGTTCCGTTTGGATGGTTGCCTTATGTATCCGTGGACACTCTCGATCGGAAACTCACCACATTTGGCGCTTCGCGACCCCTGGCGAGGCGGTCATACAACGACTGTGGTGTCACAGATCTGCATCTGTACGCTACCTACAGCGGGCGCCGCTATGGACGACCCCGCAACCCGCACCCCCTGTCAGAGTTGCATGTATTCGATGGCACCGGACGGCTTACTCACGTGTATGTCTTGGATCACATTGCGATGACCTTCGCCGTGAGCGCGGACGATCGCGAACTGTATTCTGTTTCCGAGGACTCTGCGGGCTTCGTAGTTCGTATCACGCAGCTCCGTCGCTAGGTCCCACGGGCATCCTTCAATTCGCGCCGATGGAGTCCGGATGAAGAAAACCACGGAAATTGGACTGACGCTCGGGATGGTGGCCGTCGCTGCGATGCTCGTCGTGGGTAGGCAAGGGAAGGTCGCTCCCCGGCTTGCTCCCGGCCTGACGGCGTCCTTCGCTTCTGGACAGCCTCTCATGGCCTCGGACTTGCCACGTGCCGACACGCTGGCAGAGTGGTTACGTCTGGGCCATCACCTTGGGCCGGACCAGCCGATGGTTCGAATAATCGAGTTTGGAAACTTCACCTGTGGGTTCTGTCTGGAGTTTGCCGCAGCGATTGATACCGTCCAACGCAAGTACCCCGGGCTGGTTGGGGTCACGTGGCTTCACTTCGTCTTTGACAGCCAGCTGGTCCGCCCAAATGCAACGACGTTTCTAGCGAACGCGTCTGAGTGTATCGCGCACGAGGGAGAATTCGAAGCGTTTTATAGAGCCCTGATGGTTGAGGGGAAATCTTTCGCTTCGCGCAGAGGAGTCGTCCAGTGGGCGGGGAACCATGGCGGCGTAGACACGCACACCCTTGATGCGTGCCTGGAAGTCCAAGGTGGGATGCCACGCGTGATGGCCCACGCCAGGTACGGAATAGCATCCGGCACCTACGCCACTCCGACATGGTACCTGAATAAGAAGCGGTTCGTCGGCGCGGTGCGAACTCATGTGTTGGACAGTTTGGTGCGCGCTGAAATGCGCCGAGCTAATGAGGCTGGATGACTGAGGTGGGGGGGCTCGGCCCGCCGCTCACGACATAGGCGCCTCAGGCCTTGCCACTGCGTGCTCTTGAACGGCACGCCGTGTTGCTAGCACTCCGAAGTGACATGCGCGCTGCCTAGCGTGGTCCTGCCGCAATACTCACAGCCCGGGACATTCGCGCGTTGTCCCCGTGCCCCAGCGGGGCTGTACGGCATGGAGAACCCCCTACCTCCCCCTTTCCACCAACACCCGATGCGTCCCCCGGTCCGGCTCGCCCGGCGCCGGAGTGCGCTGCGTGTAGCGCCCATCCGCACCAAGCTCCCACGCCTGCCGGTTGTCCTCCAGCATCGCCTCCAGCAGTCGCCGGATCTCCGCACGATGCTTCGGCTCCTCGATCGGCACCGCCGCCTCGATGCGCCGGTCGAGGTTGCGCGGCATCCAGTCGGCCGACGAGATGTAGCACTCCTCCTTTCCGGCATTCCGGAAGAGGAAGGCGCGTGAGTGCTCCAGGAAGCGCCCCAGGATCGAGATCACCCGGATCCGCTCGCTCACACCCGGCACACCAGGACGCAGGCAGCAGATACCGCGGATGATCAGGTCGATCTCCACCCCCGCCTGCGACGCACGGTAGAGCGCCTCGATCACCTCGGGGTCCACCAGCGCGTTCATCTTCGCGAGGATTCGCCCCTGCCGCCCGCGGCGCGCATGCTCCGCCTCGCGCTCGATCTTCTCGAGGAAGGACGCCTTCATCCAGCGCGGCGCCACCAGCAGCTTGCGATAGCCCGTCGGCGCACCGAAGCCGGTCAGGACGTTGAAGAGCTCGCTCAGGTCGGCACCCAGGTCGGGGTCGGCACTCAGCAACCCGAAGTCGGTGTAGTAGCGCGCCGTCCGCGGGTTGTAGTTGCCGGTGCCGATGTGCACGTAGCGACGGATCGCATCGCCCTCGCGACGCACCACCAGCAGCACCTTGGCGTGCGTCTTGAGCCCCGAGACACCGTACGAGACGTGCACCCCGATGTCCTCGAAGCGCTTGGCCCACGAAATGTTCTGCTCCTCGTCGAAGCGCGCCTGTAGCTCGATCAGCACGGCCACCTGCTTCCCGCGCTCGGCCGCCTGCGCCAGCAATCGCGCGATCTCGCCACCGGTGCGGTAGAGCGTGATCTTGATCGCCAGGACGTCCGGATCCTCGGTGGCCCGCGCGATGAACTGCTCCACCGACCCCTGGAAGGAGTCGTACGGATGGTGCAGCAACACATCCCCCTCGCGCAGCACCGCGAAGAGGTCGCGACTCTCCGACAGTCGCCGCGGCGTCACCGGCGTGAACGGCAGATCCTTGAGCGCCGGCGCGTCGATCGCCGAGATCACCATCAGGTCGCTCAAGTCGAGCGGACCGGTGACCTCGAAGAGGTCGGCCTCGGTGAGCGGCAAGCCTTCGCCGGCGTCGGCCTCGTTGAGCTCCTCGAGCAGCAGCGTCCGGATCGGCTGCGGCATCGACTTGTGTACTTCGAGCCGGACCACCTCGCCGAACTTCCGGTTGCGCACTTCCTCCTGAATCAACGACAGCAAGTCTTCGGCCTCGTCGCTGTCGTCGCCCAGCTCGAGCTTGAGGTCGGTGTTGCGGGTCACGCGGAAGAGGTGCCAGCCGACGATCGCCACGCCCGGGAAGAGCGTCTCGAGGTGCGCGCCGATCAGGTATTCCAGCGGGAGGAACTCGTTGGCGCGCTTGAGCGGCACCCAGCGTGGCAACAGCCGCGGCACCTTCACGCGCGCAAAGCGCTCCTCACCCGCCGAGTCCATCAGCGAGACCGCCAGCGAAAGCGAGAGGTTCGAGATGTGCGGAAAGGGGTGCGCCGGATCGACCGCGAGCGGCGTCAGCACCGGGAAGACGTGCGACTCGAAGTACGCCGAGAGGTGGGCGCGCTCCTCCTCGGGGAGGTCGTCGAAGCGCTCGTGCAGCCGGATGCCGTGCGCGGCCAGCGCGGGGACGAGCTCGTGCACCAGGCAGCGTGACTGCTGCTCCAGCATCCCCTGGACTGTCTGGCGGATGGCGTCGAGCTGCGCCATCGGCGCCATCCGGTCGGCGGCGTTCTCGGCGATCTTGGCGAGCACCTGCTCGCGCAGGCCGGCGACACGGACCTGGAAGAACTCGTCGAGGTTGCTGGCGAAGATCGAGAGGAACTTGACCCGCTCGAGGAGCGGCGTCCGCGGGTCGAGCGCCTCATGCAGCACGCGCCGGTTGAACTCGAGCCACGAGAGCTCGCGATTCAGGTAGAGCGCCGGGTCCTTGAGGTTCGGGGTCTGCCGGAGCATTGCATCGTTCGGGGCAGGGGCCTGCGGTGTGGCAGTCATCGGGAAGAGGTCATCCAGCGGAGGCGATCACGCCGCCGCCCAGGACGCGCTGCGTGGCGTCGTAGAGAACGCCCGACTGCCCCGGGGCAATTGCCCGGACCGGGATGTCGAGATCAAGCGTGAGCACCCCACCCTCCGAGGCGCGTACCTCCGCTGGGACGGCCTCGGCGCGGTAGCGCAGCTGCGCCCAGCACCTGTCGCCTACCGCCAACGGCTCGGCGAGCCAGTTGAGCTCCTCCAGCGTGACGGCGTGGCCCATCAGCTCATCGGCCTCGCCGACGACCACTTCGCGGCTGTCGGGACGGATCCCCACCACATACAGCGGCAGCGAGCGCCCACCCGGAAGGCCGCGCCGCTGACCAATGGTGTAGCGTGCGAAGCCGTCGTGCTCGCCCACCACTTCACCGCTCGTGGTGACGAGCGGCCCCGCCTGCAATGCCGGCGCGTCCGCGGGGAGTCGCTGCTCGAGGACGCCGACGTAGTTGTCGTCGGGGACGAAACAGATCTCGACGCTCTCGGGATTGTCGGCGGTCTCGAGCTCGAGGGCCCGGGCACGCGCGCGCGTCTCCGCCTTGGTGAGCTCGCCCACCGGCGTGAGCATCCGCGCCACCACCGCCTTGTCGATCCCCCAGAGGAAGTAGCTCTGGTCCTTGTTCCGATCGGTGCCGCGATACAGCGCACCATCACGGGCGTTGGCGTAGTGGCCCGTGGCGATCGCGTCACAGCCGAGCGAATCGGCGTGGGCCAGCAGGTCGCGGAACTTGGTGAACGAGTTGCAGCGGACGCAGGGAATCGGCGTGCGGCCGCGCGCGTACTCGTCGACGAAGTTGTCGATCACCCGCTCCGAGAAGCGGTCCTCGAGATTGAGGACGTAATGCGGAATGCCGAGGCGGTGGGCCACGGCGCGCGCATCGTTGATCGAATCGAGGGAACAGCAGGGGCGGTCGGGGACATCGTCGCCGTAGCAGAAGAGCTTCATCGTCGCGCCAATGACTTCGTAGCCCTGCTCGACGAGCAGTGCCGCGGCCAGCGACGAATCCACCCCGCCGCTCATGGCGACGAGGACCTTCCGCACGCTAGCCACGGCCGAGGGCAGCTCCCAATCGTCGGACCCGTTCCACGACGCCCGGGAGGACCTCGACGGCGCGATCGATGTCGGCCGCGGTGGATTCGTGACCCAGCGAGAAGCGGATGGTGCCCAGGGCGAGGCCGCGCTCGACGCCCATCGCGGTCAGCACGTGCGACGGCTCGACCGCCCCGGTCGAACAGGCCGAGCCGCCCGAACAGGCGACACCCGCCAGGTCGAGGTGCATCAGCATCGCCTCGGCCTCGGCGCCCGGAATGGCGATCGAGAGGACGTGCGGGGCGCGCTCGACACCGGCGGCATGCACCACCAGGTCGGGGATCGCGACCTGCAGCCGCTCGGCGAGGTTGTCGCGCAGGGCGCGGACGTGGGCCACGTGCGCGTCGAGCTCCTGCCGCGCCAGCAACGCCGCCCGGCCGAGCGCCACCGCGCCGGCGACGTTCTCGGTCCCGGGGCGGATCCCGTACTGCTGGCCGCCGCCATGGATGAGCGCGTCGACGATGTGACGATCGCGCACGATGAGAGCGCCGATGCCCTTCGGCGCGCCGAGCTTGTGGCCGGAGATGGAGAGGAGGGAACAGCCGACGTCGTCGAGGACGATCGGCAGCTTGCCGAACGACTGTACGGCGTCGCTGTGCAGCGGGACGCCGGCCGCACGACATCGCGCGCCGATTTCGGCCATCGGCTGCACCGTGCCGACTTCGTTGTTGACCCACATCACGGAGACCAGCGAGGGGCCCTCGGCGAGCGCGGCATCGAGTGCGTCAAGCCGGACCCGTCCGTTGTGATCGACCGGGAGGATCGTCTCACGGCCACCCATCGACACCACGACATGCGCGGCGGCGAGGATGGCCTTGTGTTCGATCGCGGAGGTCACGACGTGCATCGCCTTGCCGGCGCGGCTGGCGGCATGCGCGGCACCGATCACGGCGAGGTTGTCGGCCTCGGTCCCGCCCGAGGTGAAGATCACCTGGTTCGGTTCGACGCCGAGCGCTTCACCGACTTCGCGCTTCGCCATTTCGAGACCGGCCTTGGCGGCCCGACCGAAGCGGTGTGACGACGAGGGATTGCCCCACGACGCGTTGAAGAAGGGGAGCATCGCCTCAAGCACCTCAGGGCGCACGGGCGTGGTCGCGGCGTGGTCAAAGTAGACAGGTTCCATGGGCCCAAATCTAGTCAGGGCACGGAGTTGCGGAACCGTCAGCAGGGCGGGCATCCCGCAATGATGCGGGCTGCCCGAATCGGCGTAAAGGGTTGTGGAGTTAGGAGTTACCGGATTGGTACGCGGCGGTGACGTTACAGCGAGGCGACGCCCAGCCGGGTGATGTCGTCCACCGCCATGGTCTCGGCGGTCCAGAACGGCTCCCCGTAGGCTGCCCGGATCAGCGAGCCGGCGTGGGCATCCTGGGTGCGGATCAGGTCGAGGATCGGCTGCCCGGTCGGGTAGAGCTCGCCGGCCTGGATCGTGTCGGCGGTGAACTGCGAGGCGTAGCACGCCACCGCCTTCAGCTTCCGTTCGAAGTGCGCCGAGGTGTCGACGACGAAGCTCGGCTTCACGGCGTCTTCGCGGTAGGCAAATGCGTAGACCACCTTCAGCGGCTTCCACGGCTCGCCGTCAGCGGGGTAGTTCTTGAGCCCCGAGAGGAAACAGGCGTCGCGAATCAGTTCGGAGGCGACGCGATGGTCCGGGTGCCGACCGACGGGGTAGGGGAGGATGAGCGTGCGCGGCTTGAGGCGGCGGAGCTGCTCGACCACCACGCGGCGCATCGCGTCGGAGTTCTCGAGGTGGCCATCGGGCAATCCGGCGTTGGTGCGTGCGGTCACGCCGAGCACCAGCGACGCGGCGGCAGCCTCGCGGGCGCGGATCTCCGCGTTGCCACGCGAGCCCATCTCGCCGTGGGTCAGATCGAGAATCCCGACGCGGCGGCCGGCATCCACGGCCTTGGCCAGGGTTCCCCCGGCGAGGAGTTCGGCATCATCCGGGTGGGCGACGGCGGCAAGGAGATCAAGGGGCATAACACATCCGTGATGTGGGTGTCGCGTCGTGATCGCGGTGTCACCGCGATGTACGGTGTAGGGGCGCAGCATGCTGCGCCCGTCCCTACGTATGTGATGATGCTGGCGTCGCGCGCCGGGGGCGCAGCATGCTGCGACCTTCCTCACGCATGCTACGATGCCCGACGTCGAGCATCAATTACTCGTGCCGCAACGCCTCCACCGGATCCATCCGCGCCGCGCGGGTCGCGGGGATCATCCCGAAGACGAGGCCGATGGCCACGGAGGCACAGACCGCCACCACGGCGCTCCAGAGCGGTGCCCCGCTGTCCAGCTTGAGCACCAGCTTCAGCAGCTCGCCGACGGTGAGGCCGACGATGATGCCGAGGATGCCGCCGACGCCGGTGAGGGTGGCGGCCTCGACGAGGAACTGCCAGAGCACCTCGTTTCTGGTGGCGCCGAGGGCCTTGCGGAGGCCGATCTCGTGGGTGCGGTCGGTGACGGAGACCATCATGATCGCCATCACGCCGATGCCGCCGACCAGCAGCGCTACCGAGGAGAGTGCGATCATCACCAGGAAGAACGCCGACGTCAGCGAGGTGATCGTGTCGAGGATCTGGTCCTGGGTGATCACGTCGAAGGAGTTCGGCGTTGCCGGACGGTGACCGCGCGACCGACGCAGGGTGGCGATTGCGGCGTCCTTCGCGACGGGGACCGAGACACCACGCTGGGCGAGGATCGCGATGAAGAGCGAGTTGGTCTCGTCGTACTGGAAGCTCTGCTTCGCCGCGCGGAACGGGACGATGCCGCCGTCGGCCGCGCCGGGTGGCTGGAAGATGTTGTCGGGCTTCGCGTAGACGCCAATCACGGTGAAGGCGGTCCCGCCGATGCGGATCACGTGGCCCAGCGGGTTCATCCGCCCGAAGAGCCGGTCGGTGACCTCCTCCTCGAGCACCACGACCGGCTGGCCGCCCTTGAGTTCGGACTGCGAGAAGAAGCGCCCCGACAGCAGCGAGCCGCCCTGGATCTCGAGGTAGCTGTTGTCGGCGCCGTAGATCATCAACCCCTGGGAACGGATGCCGTCGAACTCCACCTTCTGCTGCACCTGGACCATCAGCCCGGCGTAGCGGATCTGCTCGCTGCGGCGCAGGGCGACGGCATCGTCCTCATCGAGCACCTTGCGCGCCTTGACCTCCGGCGGCAACCGATCGGGGTTGAGCGGCACCGACGAGAAGAAGCGCACCACATAGAAGGTCTGCGGCGAGGCGTTCTCGACCGAGGCGAAGATCTGCGTCTGGATGCCGTTCACGAGCGAGGCCATCACCATCACGGTCGTCACGCCGATCACGACGCCAAGGATGGTCAGCCCGCTGCGCAGCTTGGCGCCACGCATCGCGTCGAGCGCTTGCAGGACCCCTTCGAAGATATTGCCGACACGGAAGGCCATGCGCTATTCCGTCCGCAGGGCGGTGATGGGATCGAGCTTGGCCGCGCGCGTGGCGGGATAGACGCCGAAGATCATTCCGGTGCCGGCGCCGAGCAGCAGCGCGAGCCCGACCGACCAGCCGGTCACCTTGGCCGGCAGGGGGGAGTAGGTCGACACCAGGACCGCAAAGGTCCAGCCGGCCAGCACGCCAATGGCGCCGCCAAGCAGCGAGAGAATCACGGTTTCGACGAGAAACTGCCGGCGGATGTCCTGACGGTTGGCCCCGAGCGCCTTGCGCAGCCCGATTTCGCGGGTCCGCTCGCTCACGGTCATCAGCATGATGTTCATGATCACGATGCCGCCGACCACGATGCCGATGCAGACCACGGCAGGCACCACCGTGAAGAGCAGCGCCGTGAGCGCGGTCCAGAATGCCAGCAGCGCGTCGGCCTTGTCGACGGTGAAGTCGTTCGCCACGCCCGGCCGCAGTCGGTGCGCCAGGCGCATCGCCTCCTCGGCCCGGTTCATCGCGCCGGGGATCTGGTCGGCCTCGCGCATCTTGACCGAAATGACCGTCGTGCGGCGGCGGCCCCAGACCGACTCGAACACCGGCAGCGGCAACAACGCGAAGCCATCGAAGGAGGCGCCGAGGGTCTGCCCCTTCGCCGCGAAGACGCCCTTCACCGTGTACTGCCGCCCCGCGATCCGCACGGTCTTGCCGATGGCTGCCTCGGCCGACTGGAAGAGCTTCGTGGCGACGTCCCAGCCGATGGCGGTGACGAGCCGGCGCCCGCGGATGTCGATGTCGTTGAGCGGCTCGCCGGCGGCAATCACGTAGTCCTGCACCAGCTGATAGTCGGGGGTGATCCCGAAGATCAGGACGCCGCCAACCGATTGGTTGCCTGAGATGACCGCCGCGTTCGGAGTCGGCCAGCCGGACTGGATCGCCACCCCCTGCGCATCGGGCAGGGCGCGCCGCACCACCTCGGCGTCCTCCTTCGAGATCAGCGGCCGCTTGGCGAGCAGCTTGATCTCGTCGTTGTCGAGGAGCCCGACCGATATGGGCGTGCGGCGCACCTGGAAGGCGTTGTTGCCGATGATCGCGCCGGTGAGGTTCTCCTTGACGTACGAATTCATCCCCTGGATCACCGCGACAACGGTGACGAGAAAGGCCACAGAGACGATGATACCGAGGAGGGTGAAGATCGCCCGGAGCTTGGAGGTCCAGATGGTCTGGAGCGCCAGGCGGAGGGCTTCGGAGTAGGGCATGAATGGAAGGTAAGGGGGGCGGGGCGGGGAGGTGAGGGGTGAGGGGTGAGAGGTAAAACGTAAGAGGTGAAACGTGGCCCATCACTGGACCCGTTTCACCTTTCACGTTTCACGTCATCCCCCTCACCCCTCACCCCTCACCAGCTACTCGTACCTGAGCGCCTCCACCGGATCCAGCTTCGCTGCCCGGTTGGCCGGGTAGAGCCCGAAGAAGATCCCGGTGACGGCCGAGGCGATGATCGCCGCGAAAATCGACCAGAGCGGAATCGAGGCGGGGATCGGCGAGAAGGAACGGATGCCCCAGGAGATCGCGGCCCCCATGGCCATGCCGCAGAGCCCGCCGAGGACCGTGAGCGTCGCCGCCTCGACCAGGAACTGGAAGAGGATCTCGCCGCGGGTGGCGCCGAGCGCCTTCCGGACGCCGATCTCGCGGGTGCGCTCGGTGACGGAGATCATCATGATCGCCACGACGCCGACGCCGCCCACCATCAGGCCGACCGACGAGAGCACCAGCATGACCAGGAAGAAGCCGGCGGTCATGTCGTTGAAGCTCTCCATGAACTTGTCCCCGGAAATCAGGTCGAAGTTGTTCTCTGCCCCTGGCTTGAGCCCCCGCTTGATGCGCAGCGCCGCCGTGACTTCATCCATCGCCTCGGCCTGCGTCACGGTCTCCTTCGGGAAGACGGCGATGTTGAGCCAGCCCCACGCAAAATCGGCGGTCTTCACGAAGGTCGTATGCGGGATCACGATCTTCGGTCCCTCGTCGGCAAAGAGGCCGGATGGGTCCTGATAGAGACCGACGACCGTGAAGGGGAGGCCGAAGATCTTGATCTGCCGTCCCAGTGGATCGACGCCCGGGAAGAGCTCGTCTGCCACGGGCTGATTGATGACCACGACGAAGGAGCCACCGGCATCCTCGGTCGGAGTGAAGTTGCGGCCCTGCAGCAATTCACCGCCCTCGACCTGGAGCCAGTTGGTGCTCTGCCCGTCGATCTGCGCCGAGGAGAGCGCCTTGCGGCCGTAGGAGACGCGCGACCCCGCCGACTCGCGGATGTTGACCGCGCCAATCCCTGGCAGCCGGCTGATCAGCTCGGCCTCTTCGCGGCTCATCATCGGCCGCTTCCGCCACGGCGACATCTCGTCCGAACCGTCCGAGATCTGGATGCCGGAGCGGAAATAGCGCATCACGTAGAACGACTTCGGGCCCGCGCGCTGGACGATCTCGCTCACCGAGTTCTGGATGCCGGTGATGGTCGCCGCCATGGCGATCACCACCATGACGCCGATCGCCACGCCGAGAATCGTGAGGGCCGCGCGCACCTTGGAGGCGCGGACCGAGTCGAGCGCGAGGGTGACCCCCTCAAGCGCGCGGGCCAGCAAGTTGCCGCGTCCGTAGTCGCTCATTCCTGCCTCAGTGCTGCAATGGGGTCGAGTCGGGACGCCTGGCGCGCGGGATACACCCCCGCCACCATGCCCACCACGATGCCGAGTACGACGCCGACGATGATCGACCAGGGCGCCACCGCGGCCGGCAGCGGGGTGAAGGCACGCACCGCGAACGCCAGCAGCAGTCCGGTGCCGATCCCCATCACCGCGCCGGTGACCGAGAGGGTCGCCGACTCCACGAGGAACTGCGCCATGATGTCGCGGCGCTTGGCGCCGAGCGCCTTGCGGACGCCGATCTCGCGGGTCCGCTCCGTGACCGCCATCAGCATGATGTTCATGATCACGATGCCGCCGACGATCAGCGAGATGGCCACCAGCCCCGGCAGGGCCAGGAAGAGCACCTTGGAGATCTTCTCCCACCCCGAGAGCGCCCCTTCGGCCGACTCCAGGTGGAAGTTGTCCGGCTGGCCGGGGCGGAGGCCTCGGCGCCCGCGCATCAGGACCGTCACTTCTTCCATGGCGGCGCGCATCTGGTCGGGGCTCGCCGTCTGGATCTGGATGTCATCGATGATGTGCGGCCGGTTCACCAGCCGGCGTGCCGGCGAGGTGATCGGCGTGATGACGAACTTGTCCAGCGAGATGCCGAAGAGCGTCCCCTGCTTGGCCACCACGCCGATGACGCGGTGCGGCAGGCCGCCGATGGCGATGGTCTGCCCGATCGGATCGCGGCCCCCGAAGAGGCGCTCGCCGAGTTCGGAGCCGAGCACCACGACCGCCGCGCCGATGTTCACTTCCTGCGGCGAGAAGGCGCGCCCCTCGGCGATGTCGTAGTGCTTGATCTTGAAGAAATCCGCCTCGACCGTGTTCACCTGGATCTGCTTGGCGACCTTCCCCTGCCACGACAGGGTCACCTGGTCGTAGCCCGCCGAGGCGATCGTCGCCGGGATGGAAAGCCGCTCCTTGATGAAGGCGGCATCCTCGATGGTGACCCGCGGATTGCGCTGCCACTGGCGCCACTGCTCGTCGCTGTTGTCGCCGGTCTGGATGTTCGGCTGCGAGCGCACCTGGAAGGTGTTCACCCCGATGAGCGCGCCGGCGAACTTGTCGGTCATGTAGACGTTCATGCCCTGGACGATCGAGACCACCGCGATCAGGAAGGTCACGCCGATCAGCACCCCGACCAGCGAGAAGAAGCTCTTCAGCTTCTGCGCGATGATCGAGTCCCAGGCCAGCCGGACCGCCTCGAAGAAGGGCATCTCAGGCCGCGGCCTCGTTGACGGGCGACTCGTTGCGGCGGTCGCTGTCGACCTTGCCGTCGCGCAGCACCACGACGCGATGCGCGTGCGCGGCGATGTCCGGCTCGTGGGTCACCAGGATGACCGTCTGGCCCTGCGCGTGCAGGTTGCCGAAGACCCGCATGATCTCGACGCTGGTCGCCGAGTCGAGGTTGCCGGTCGGTTCGTCGGCCAGGAGGATCGAGGGTTCGTTGACCAGCGCCCGGGCGATCGCCACGCGCTGCCGCTGACCGCCGGACAGCTCATTCGGACGGTGGTCCATGCGGTTGCCGAGCCCGACGCGCTCCAGGGCCGCCTCTGCGCGGCGCTTCCGCTCGCGCGTCGAGACGCCGGCATACACCAGCGGCAACTCCACGTTGGCCAGCGCCGTGGCGCGGGGCAACAGGTTGAACGTCTGGAAGACGAAGCCGATCTCGCGATTGCGCACCCGGGCGAGGTCGTCATCGGCCATCGTCGAGACTTCCTGGCCGTTCAGCCAGTACTGGCCGCCGGACGGCGTGTCGAGACAGCCGAGCATGTTCATCATCGTCGACTTGCCGGAGCCCGACGGCCCCATGATCGCGACGTACTCGTTGCGGCCGATCTCGAGATCGACGCCGCGGAGAGCGAGCACCTTCTCGCTCCCCATCACGTACTCGCGGGTGATGCCCGCGAGGCGAATGATTGCGTCGCTCACGGCTTCACCACCGCCGGGCCACCGGCCGGCGCAGCCTTCACCTTCGACGAGTCCTTCAGGTCGCGGATCGCCTGGTAGCTGCCGGCCACGATCGTCTCGCCCTTCTTGAGGCCGGTCAGCACCTCGAAGTGTTCGTCGCCCGCGATGCCGACCTTCACCGTGCGGAAGCGCGCGATGCCGTTCTCGACCACGAACACCCCTTCCTTGTCCTTCGGCTTCTTCCCGCCCGCGGTGTCGCTCGTGGTCGTGAGCGGCGCACCGGCGGCGGCGGCCTGATCGCCGCCCATGGCGCTGTCCGGCCGCGTGGTGAGCGCGATGATCGGGATCGAGAGCGCACCCTTCCGGACGTCGGTCACGATCCGCGCCGTCATGCTCAGGTCGGGGCGCACGTCGGCCGGCGGGTTGGTCAGCGTCACTTCGACCTCGAAGTCCACCGCCCGGTCGGCCGAGGCCGTCCCGGCGGCCGTCGTCGCCGCGCTGTTCGCGATCTTGGTCACCTTGCCGACGAACGCCGTGTCGGGGAACGCGTCGATGGCGACGGAGACCGAGTCGCCCAGTTCGAGGCGGATCACGTCGGTCTCGTCGACCTTCACCACGGCCTGGATGACCGAGAGATCGGCGATACGCATCAGCAGGCCGACGTCACGCGAGAAGGCGCCGGTCTGGGCGACTTCGCCCTCTTCCACCGCGAGCCGGACGACGCGACCTGAGATCGGGGCGTAGAGCCGCGTGCGGGCGAGGTTGTCCTGCGCCTCCTTGAGCGAGGCCTGCGTCTGCTGCACCTGCGCCTGGCTCGACTTGAGCAACGCCTCGGAGACGTCGTAGGCCTGCTGCGACTGTTCCAGGACCTCGTCAGCGATCAGCGTCGGGTTGGTCCGCTTCAACTCGCGGTTCCGGTCCAGCGCCCGCTTGGCCTGGTCGCGATTGGTCTTGGCCTGCAGCAGCTGCGCCTGCACCGACGTCAGCGAGGCGGTGGCGCGGTCGACGGCGCCCTTGAACTGCACCTGGTCCAGCTCGACGAGCAGCTGGCCCTTCGTGACGACGTCACCCTCCTTCACGGTGATGTGCAGGATGCGCGCCGTCACCTCGGAAGAGACATCCACCTGGCTCTTCGCCTCGATCTTGCCGCTGGCCGTCACGGCCGACACGAGGTCGCGGGTCGCAACCTCCTCGAGGCGCACTTCGACCGGCTTGTCGCTGCCACCCTTCATCTTCATGGCAACGACGCCGATGATGGCGACCGCGACGAGGCCGAGACTGATCTTGACTCCACGAGACATGGGCTGTGTCCTCTGCGTCAGCGAAGGGGGCGACCGACCGCGGCTTCGAGCGCCACGACGGCCTGATGGTAGTCATACACGGCCGAGACATAGTCCGCCTCGGCCTGGGTCACTGCGTTCTGGGCATCGGCCACTTCCAGGGCGGTGCCCTGTCCGATGCGGTAGCGATCCTGCGCCAACTGCAGCTGCTCGCGCGCGAGCGTCCGGTTGGATTCCAGCGTGATGGCAGCCTGATAGGCGGTGCGCACGGCGCCGAGGCGCGACTGCACCGTCCCGGCCACCTCGAGGCGGCGAGCACGGGCGCTCTCACGCGCATCGTCTTCCTGCGCCTTCGCCTGCGACGTCGCCTGCGCCCGCGAGAAGCCGTCCCACAACGGGAGCGAGAGCCCGGCCGAGATCGACCACGGCTGACGGGTGAAGGAGAACGGCCAGCCGCTGTTCCGGTCGCGAATGCTCTGGGCGATGTCCGCCTGCAGCGCGCCGCCGGTGGCGTCGAGCCCCGCGTAGCTGTTGCAGTCGGCGATGATGCCGCCGTTCGGCGCCGGATGGGCCGACGTGAGCCGCGAGAGAATCCCGTTCTGGAATTCGCAGTTCGACTTGGTGCCCTGCGCACTCGCGAGGGCCCCGGCCAACTGCGGATTGATGTCGGTGTACTGCTGCGTGAAGCCGCTCAGCCCCGTGCTGATCGAGAAGGAGGGCAGGTACGCCGCCTTGGCCGAGCGCACGCCGATCCGCGCCGACTCGTGCTGCGCCTCGGCGGCGCGGATGCTCGGATTGTCGGCACCGGCCGCCGCCAGCAGCGTGCCGAGCTGATAGGTCGGCTCGACCAGCTGGAACGTCTCGGTCAGGCGGATCGAGTCGACATCGAGCTGCGTCGGCATGCCGAGCCGGCGGATCAATTCGATCTTCGCGTCGGTCTCGGCCTGCTGCGCACGGAGCAGCGTCACCTGCGAGCGACCGCGATTCACCTCGGCCGTGCGCACGTCGATGATGTTGGTCTGGCCAACCTGCTGGCGCGCCCGCGCCAGGGTCAGGAAGTCCTCGTTGCGGGCCAATTGCTGGCGCGCCACCTCGACCGACGCCGTGGCCCGAAGCACCGCGAGGTACTGGGTCGTGACGTCGGCGGTGAGGGTATTGCCCGCGCCGGTGATATTCTCCTCCACCACCCGCTGCTGCGCCTTCTGCTGGCCCGGTGCCATCAGTTCGCGGGCCGAGAGGCTCCACGAGGCGGAGAGATTGTAGTTCGAGGCGACCGTGTTGGAGCCCTGCGAGAAGACCTGGTTGGCGAAGGTCTGGCGCCCCGCCCGGCTGTAGCTGATGCCGGTGCTGCTGCTCAGGGTGGGGAAGAGCGCGCCATAGGCGGCCCGTACCGCTGCGGCCGCCGGACCCTCATCATTCAGTGTCTGGCGATAGGTTGGGCTGTTCGACTTGGCGAGCCGCAACGCCTCACCAAGGGAAAGCTGACGGGGGAGCGAAGGTCCTGCCTGGGCAGCTGCGCCATGGGCGCCTGCGACCACCAGTAGGGCAAGAATGCCGCCGACCACACGACTCGACATGGGCCATCCTGAGGTAAAGAGATAAAGACCGACATGGCCATATACGCCCCGCCACCACCAAAGTTTCAAGGTGCTACATCGACCCTGCCGGCCATTCGATTCTGGCTGGTCGGGGCGGGGGTGGTCGCCCTGGCGGGTGAGGCGGCGCGGGATGGGGGGTGGCTCCTGGCCGGGTCGGCCGCCTTGGCTGCGTTGGCGGCATCCGTGGGGACGTTCCGGCTCGGTGGACGGGCACTCCGGGCGGCCGGTCTGGCGTTGGCCCTGTTGGGCGCCGTCGCCGGCACCGTGGCGTTCCGACTCTTTCGGGTCGAGCGACTCGCCCCGCAGGTGGTGGCCGAGTCGGTGACCGAGGCGACCGCCGCCCGCGACCGCCTCCTCGGCGCCGCCCTCGCCTCGGCGACGCGTGCCGCCGACAACGCCCTGCAGCGTCTCGCCAGCAGTGCCGACCGGGCTCCGCTCAACGACCTCGCCGCCGACGGGACGCTGGAACGTTCGATCGTTGTCCTCGCGGCCGATTCGATCATCGCGCTGGTCGGGCCGCACCGGGTCGCGCCGATCGCCGGCCGCGGTGAGGTCACGCTGATCACGACCCCCTTTGTGCAGCTCGCGGTGGTATCGCGCACGCGCGGAACGCGCGAGGCGCAGGTGACGCTCCTCCTCGATGCCGCGCCTGGCGTCCCCACGGCGGGTGCTTCGCTCGCGCGCGGTGCCGGTGGGTGGCAGCGCGTCGGCTGGCACTGGAACGCGCCGGCCCGCGAGGTCCGCTACCGCACGGTCGCGGAGGCCCTGGCGGGCGTGCGCGTCGCGATGACGGCGGTGCCCCCCGATGAGCGTGCGTTGCAGGATCGCGAGCGCGACCTGGCGAAGTTGCTCCTCGCGACCGCGATGTCCGTGGTCGCCCTGTTGACGTTGATCGGCGGCGCACCGACCGGCGTCCGTGCCGGTGCGATCCTCGTCCCACTGTGGGCCGTCATGCGCGCCGATGTCGCGCCTGCGGTGCTCGGCTCGACCGCAGTCGCCGCCATGCTCGCCGCGGTGGCGATGTTGCTGCTCGCCGTGCTGCTCTGGCGCCGTCCACTTCGCCGGTCACCGATCGGGATGGTGGCGTCCATCCTGCTGCTCGCGACGGCGCCGCCGCTGGTCGCGCTGGTCGGTCGTCGCGTGGTGCCGGTGACGGACTCGACCTCGATCGTCGCCTGGTTCTGGTGGCAGGCGGTGCTGGCATTGGCGACGGCCGCCTTCCTCGCGGTGGCCTCCGCTCCACTGCGCACGCCGGACGATCATGCCGCCCCGTCGCGCTGGGGCTTCGCGGCCGCGATTGCCGCCGTCGTCATCGGCGTGATCGGAATCGTGGCGTGGCAACCCGCCGCGTGGGCGCTCTGGTATGCGCCACTCTGGTTGATCCCCTTCGCGGCCTTCCTCCCGGTCACGGCACCACGGGCGCGGTTGGTGGCCATCGCCACGACCGCGGGGATTCTCGCCGCGCTGTCGACGTGGGGTGCGTCGCTCGAGCAGCGGATGGCGTTGGCCAACGCGGACGTCGCGCGACTCGGTGACACCCCCGATCTGGAGGCGCGCGCCGCACTCGATTCCTTTGCCGTCACGCTCGGTCGCGATCGCCCCACCACCCTGGATCGGCTGCTGGTCGACTGGTTCGACTCGCCACTCCGCCGGCTGGGCGTGCCGACGCACCTTGCCCTGTGGGATAGTGATGGTCTCCCGCCGCGCGATCAGGTCGCGCTCGATGCGCTCGACGTGGTGTGGGCCGACCTCGACTCCCTGGTCCGTGTCGGCGGCACGACGCCTCGACACGTGACGATGCTGCGCGGTGCAGGGCGTCACGAGGTGCTCGTCCTGCCGCTGGCCGCCGATACCATTGCCACGGTCACCATCGGGCCGCGCTCGCGGCTCGTGGTGCCCACGCGATTCGGGCGGTTGATCGGCTGGCGTGCGCCCCTCGATCCGCCCTACCGGATGAGCCTGGGGAGTGGTGTGGGGCCGCAGCGTCGCGACTCGGCCTTCACCCGGATCGGTCGCAAGGTCGCCGCGGTTCGCGCGGTGGTCATCGGGGATCGGACGCAGACGGTGCGCGTGGAGCTCGAGATGTCGCGGCAGCGCCCCTTCGCGGTGCGCGCCGCCCTCGTCGTGTTGCTCGACCTCTTCCTCGTGCTCGGCATCTGGCAGCTGGTGCAGTGGTTGCTGACGGCGTCGGTGTGGCGCCCACAACCGGTCTTCCAGCGGTCGTATCGTCGCACGGTGGCAACGGCACTCGCCGCCTTCTTCATCGTGCCGGCGTTGCTCTTCACGCTCTGGTCGGTGCTCCGCCTTCGCGGTGACGCGACGCGGCAACGCGCCGATGAAGTGACGCGCACGCTTCGCGACGTCGCCGTGGCCGGGGGCCTTGCCATCGCGGATGCTCCGACGCCCGACCTCGAGGCGTTGCGACGACTGGCCGATCGCGAAGACACCGAACTCGGCATCTATCGCCGCGGGCGGCTCGTCGCCGCCTCGCTGCCGCTGCTCACCGATCTTGGGCTGATGGCTCCCGCGCTCGACCCCGCGGTGCGGCCCGCGCCGGGAACCGACGTGCGCGCCGTGCCGGTCGCGCTCCCCGGTGTGGGGCTGCGGCTCGGCGTCGAGCGGGCCTCGAGCCCCGAGACGTTGATTGCCGGTGCGCTCCCCGGCAGTGAAGCCGACCTCGCCCAGGAGCAGGTCGACCTGCTGCTGCTGCTGCTGCTCGTGTCACTCGGCGGAGGACTCGCGGCGGTACTCGTTGCCGGGCTCGTGGCACGCGCGCTCGGACAACCGATCGAGCTGCTGCGACGCACCGCCCTGGCCATCGGTCGTCGCGAAACGCTGCCGCCGGCACGAGACATCCCCGCCGAATTCGGGCCGGTGTTCGGCGCGATCGCGCAGATGCGCAACGACCTGCAGGAGAGCGAGAGCGAGCTCGAGGCCGGACGGGCGCGCACCGCGGCGATCCTCAGCACCGTCGCGACCGGCGTGATCGGCGTCGATGCGGATGGCCTGGTGATTCACGCCAACCCGCGCGCCACGGAATTGCTGGGACGCGCCGTGGTCACGGGCGCGCCGCTGCTCGAGCAGCTGCCCCCGAACTGGGCCCCGGTGGTGGCTGGGGTGCGGCGGCTGCTCGGCCCCACGACACGCGACGCCGAGAGTCGTGAACTGGAGATCGGCGAGCAGCAGTTCGCCGTGACGTTGGCGCCGCTCGCCGATGGTGGCCTCGTGCTCGCCCTGACCGACATCACGGCCGCGTCGCGCGCAGCCCGGATTGTTGCATGGGGCGAGATGGCGCGGCAGGTGGCGCATGAGATCAAGAATCCGCTGACACCGATGCGGTTGGGACTGCAGCATCTGCGGCGGGTACGGGCCGATGGCGGTGCGGGGCTGCCCGAGCTGGTCGACCAGACCGCCGAACGGCTCCTCGGCGAGATCGACCGCCTCGATCGGATCGCACGCTCCTTTGCCCGCTACGGTGCCCTCCCCGAAGTGGCTACGCCCCTCGAGGCGATCGACCTGGTCGAGGCAGCGCGCGAAATGGCCTCGCTCTTTTCGCTGGGCGGCGATGGCACGGCGGTCGAGGTGGAGGTCGAGCCTGGGGCGGGAGGGCTGGTCGCCGCACGGCGGGAGGAACTGTCGCAGGTGCTCCTCAATCTGGTCGACAACGCCCGCGGGGCGGGGGCGACCCAGATCCGGCTGCTGGTGGGCGCCGGGGTACTGACCGCCGCCGATAACGGCCCGGGGATCCCCACCGACCAGGTCGGGCGGATTTTCGACCCGACCTTCTCCACCACCACCAGCGGGACCGGACTGGGGCTGGCGATCGTCCGCCGGCTGGTCGAGGGTTGGGGCGGGACCGTGGCGGTCGATGGAGGGAGTGGAAGCGGCGCCCGGTTCACCATCCGCTTCCAGCCGGCCGGGGGAGACCCCGGCGGCTCAACCCCCGAGGGGGAGGGGGGCGTATAACCCCCTTGAACCCATGGACCCCGATTCCCGGGCCGTCCCAGGGGCGTACCGATCATCCGGAGTGACACACTATGAAGTCCCGTCTCGCGCTGGTGGCAATGTTGGTCATGGCGGCGGCCCCGTTGGCGGCGCAGGGTGGTGGCGGCGCTGGTGGCCGTGGGATGGGTGGCGGCCGTGGGATGAACATCGAGGCGATGACCGCCCTCTACACGCTGACCCCGGAGCAGGTGACCAAGGCCGACGCGCTGCTCAAGGCGTACCAGGCGCAGGTCATGCCGCTGCAGCAGTACATGATGGCGCAGCGTCAGGCGCAGGCCGAGGTCAATGCGGACTCGATGAAGAAGTCGGCCGAGCTTCGCACCAAGTTCAACGCTGATTTCAAGGCGCTGCTTGCCGGCGACCAGGTCAAGAAGTTCGACTCGGTGCAGGCTGCCCAGGCGGCGCGGATGGGTGGCGGCGGGCGCGGACCGGGCGGCTTCTAATTCGTCCCCTCCTGCTCGCAGGATTGCTCCTCGTCGGGTGTGGTGGCGTCAAGGACGCCACCCCGCCAGACGGGGAGTCTGCATTTCAGGGGCCGCCGCCGGCCTCCTCGGCGATGATCGCCGAAGGCGACACGGCGGCGGTGCTCTCGCTGCTCAAGCTCACGATGGTGGAAATCGACGCGGCGCTCGACTCGATGGAGCGGCGCGATTCGGTGCTACCTGCCGAACCGGGGCAGGAGGCGCGCACGGTCAGCGTCTGGCTGCGCGACGGCACGCCCCGCAAGCTGCTGGTGACGGAGCCGAACGAGGCCGGCGCGATGACCCTCGAGTCGGAGTACTGGTTCGTCAACGGCGAGGTGCGCGCGGTGCAGCAACCGACCGCGGCGTTCTTCTTCGAGGCCGACCGCATCCTCCTCTGGACCGACGAGGGGCTGGAGCCGATCACGACGATCACGCCCGAGGAACGGATGGCGCGTGAACTCGAGATCCTCGCCGAGATCGAGAAGCGACTGGCGGTGTTCGGCATCACCCTGCAATAGCGCAGGTCAGCGGGGGAAGTATTCCGCCGCCACTTGCACCGCTAGCGCGCTCGGCGCCACCCCGCTCACGCCGCCCCAATCCACGCCGAACAACCGCACGAAACCGCTCCCGGGGCGTCCACTGAATCGACGCACCCACGACGCGGCCAATCCCTCGTCATCCATCGCGAGCACGTCGGTGACGGTCTTCGGGTCGGCGCCCCAGTTGCTGACGTGCCAGCGCGTGAGCCCCCAGCGCAGGCCAGCGGCCGTGCTGGTGGCACCGTGGGGATCGAAGTTCCCCTGCTCGAAACCGACGCCGAGCAAGCGCGTGGCCGACTCGCGATCCACGTCCTTGAGCTCGAGTCCGCCATCGGCGCCACGTGGCCACAGTGTCGGCGGCACGCCAAGCCAGACCACCTTGCCGCCCTGGTCGAGGTAGCGACGCAGCGCGGGGGCGGCACCCGAGGGCAGCGCATCCATCGCGAAGACGATCACGCTTGGCGCGCCCGTCGCTTGGCCGTCAAGCCACCGTGTCAGGCCGTTGGCGTCGAGCATCGCGTAGCCGTGGTCGCGCAGCCAGTGGCGCACCGGCTCGTGTCCACGGAAAAAGGTCGACGCCACCAGTGACGAATCCCAGAAGACGGCGCGCTGCAGCGGCGGCCCCGCCGTGAGCGCCACGGCGTAGACACCGCCGTCGTCGCTGCCGAGGTAGAGCGTGCTGTCGGCAACGACGGGCGACGAGAAGAGCCCGCCCCCGGCACGCCAGCGCCAGCGTTCGGCGCCGCTCTTCAGGTCGAGCGCGTGGAGCAGCCCCGAGCCCTCGCCGACGAAGACCATCCCGCCCGCCACCGCTGCCGATCCCCAGACGATGTTCTCGCTCGGTGCGCGCCACCGCTCCTTGCCCGTCGAGAGCTCAACAGCCTGCATGAAGTGGCCATCGGAGGAGCCCCAGATCGCCATCCCGTCGGCGAGCGCTGCGGAGGCGTTGATCCAGGAAACCTTGTGGTCGACGCGCCATCGTTCGACGCCATCGCGCAACGAGACGGCGTAGCCGAAGCCGTCGCGCGCACCGACGATCACGAGCCCGTCCTGGATGGCGGGCGACGATTGGATGGTGCGCCGATCGAAGCCGAAGTTCTCGGAGTGGAGCGTGTCGCCGACGGTGCGGAAGCGCCAGAGTGTCGCACCCGTTGTGAGCGCGAGCGCGTAGAGCGAACCGTCGACACCGCCGACCACGACGCGGCCATCGGCGATCGCCGGCGTGGAGCGGAGGCGCGTGTTGAGCGGCGTGCTCCAGCGCACGGCACCGGTGGTGAGCGTCAGGGCGCGGACAACGCCGTCGCCGCCGCCGACCACCACCACGTCATTGCTGATGACCGGCGAGCCGACGTAGCGGTCGCCGCTCTCGTGGCCCCAGGGGAACGGCAGGGCGGGCCCGTGCGCAACGCGCCAGCGCTGTGCGCCATTGCGCGCATTGAAGGCGCGCGTGTCGGTCGGTGTGGTGATGACGACGACGCCTCCGGCCACGGCCGGCGAGGACGAGAGCTGGCCGAGCGCCGGGGACTTCCAGCGCAGGGTGCCGCTTTGCCGGTCGAGGGCATAGAGGTGGCCGTCGTTGCTGCCGATGTAGACGGTGGTTGTGGTGACGGCTGGCGAGGAGCGGACGGGGCCGTCGGTCTGGAAGCGCCAGCGGAGGCCACCGTAGGCCGCGGCGCCCGGGTCGGCGTAGCGGCCACCGTGCGCGGCGTCGCCGCGGAACATCGCGGTGGCTTGCGCGGAGGCAGGGCGGGCAGAGGCGGAGAGCAGGACGGCGGCGAGGAGGGCCCGCTGGAGTGGCATGCGAGACGTATCCGAGGGCGAGAGGAAGGTCAGGGGGATCCGTGGCCCTCGGTACGGGACCGGTCAGCGTCTGGTGTCATGAGGGCGGCGGTGCCTGACCGTTCGCTGACGATGGCCGCGGAATGGCGCACCATGGTGCGGCGATGCGGTGAGGAGATGCCCCCAGTGCAGGCGACACTACCGCAACTCCTGCCTCGAGGCGCACCTGCTCGCTCGCATCCGCTCCGCCACCGTCCTCGGCGTCGACGCCCTCGCCATCGATGTCGAGGTCGACATCACCAACGGCCTGCCCATCGTTCACGACCGTCGGCCTCCCGCTCGGTGCCGTCAAGGAAGGACGCGAACGGGTCGCTGCCGCGTTGGGCAACGCCGGTTACCAGCTCCCGCTACGCCGCATCACCGTGAACCTCGCGCCTGCCGACGTGCAGAAGCGCGGCAGCGCGCTCGACCTGCCGATTGCCGTGGGGATCCTCGCGGCGAGCGGGCAGATCGTGGAGGACCGCCTGGCCGGGACACTCTTCCTCGGTGAGCTCGGGCTCGAGGGCGACCTGCGTCCGATCCGTGGCGCGTTGCCAATCGCGCTCGCCGCCAATGCGATGGGGTGCACCGAACTGATCCTCCCCGCGGCCAACGTCGCGGAAGCGGCGGTGGTGGAGGGGGTGACGGTGCGCGGCGCAGCAACGCTCACCGAAGTGTGCCGACATCTGGGTGGCGAAATCACTCTCGAGCCGGTGCGCACCGACGCGACCGCGTTGATGGCGGGCGCAGCGTTTCCGGACGTGGACTTCGCCGACGTGAAGGCCCAAGGCGCGGCGAAGCGGGCGCTGGAGGTGGCGGCGGCGGGAGCGCACAACATCCTGATGATCGGGCCGCCCGGGGCGGGGAAGACGATGCTCGCGCGGAGGCTGCCGAGCATCCTGCCGTCGCTCACGTTGGCGGAGGCGCTCGACGTCACGCGTATCCACTCGGTGGCGGGACTGCTGCCGCTGGGCGAGGCGCTGCTGACGCAGCGGCCGTTTCGGGCGCCGCATCACACGGTGTCGTATGCGGGGTTGATTGGTGGCGGGTCGATCCCGCGGCCGGGCGAGGTGTCGCTGGCGCATCACGGCGTGCTGTTTCTCGATGAGGTCGCCGAGCTGCCGAGCAACGTGCTCGAGGTGCTGCGGCAGCCGCTGGAGGATGGGCACGTCACCATCTCGCGCGCCGCGATGACGCTCGGCTACCCGGCGCGCTTCCTCTTCGTGGCCGCGATGAACCCATGCCCCTGCGGCTATGCCGGCGATCCGGTGCGCCAGTGTCTCTGCCTGCCGCTCACGGTGCAGAAGTATCTCTCGCGGATCTCGGGGCCGCTGCTTGATCGGATGGACATTCACCTGAGCGTGCCGCCGGTGGCCTACGGTGACCTCACGTCGCGCGGCGGTGCCGAGTCGAGCGCCACCATCCGCGCGCGGGTGGAAGAGGCACGGGCCAGGCAGCGGGAGCGCTTCAAGCGGAGCCGGGGCGTCTTCGCCAACGCGCACATGGGGCCGCGCGAGCTGGCGCGGCACGTCCCGCTCGACACTGCCACCGAGGCCGTCATGAAGAGCGCCATCGAGCGCCTCGGCCTCTCGGCGCGCGCCTACCACCGGGTGCTCAAACTTGCGCGGACCTTGGCCGACCTGGCCGGGAGCGACCAGGTCACGGCAGCGCAGGTGGCCGAGGCGATCCAGTACCGGGTGCTCGATCGGGGGCGGGAGTAGGCAATGGGAAGCGACGACACGCTGCCGCCGCCGCACCCTGTCATCTCCCTCGAGGACCGGATCCACCTGATTCGAGGCCAGCGGGTGATGATGGATTCTGACCTTGCGGAACTCTATGGTGTCGCGGTGAAAGCGCTCAACCAGGCGGTACAACGCAATGCTGGGCGGTTCCCCCCTGATTTCATGTTCCGCCTCTCTCTCGAGGAGGGTGCCGCTCTAAGGTCACAAAATGTGACCTTAGCCGCAGCGGGGCGTGGCGGTCATCGAAAGTACCTGCCGATGCGTTCACCGAACAAGGAGGGGCCCTGCCCCCTCGGGCCCGGGGGGGGGCCCCCGGGGGGGGGGGCCCACGAGGGGGGGGGGGGGGGGGGGGGGGGGGGGGGGGGGGGGGGGGGGGGGCGGGGGGGGGGGGGGGGGGGGGGGGGGGGGGGGGGGGGGAGGGAGGGGGGGGGGCTGGGGCGCCGCCGTGTTCGATGCCATCCGGCAGTTGATGTCGCCGGGGGACGGAGGGCGCCAGAACCGGATTGGGTTTTGAGGGGCAGGATCAGTCCTCTGCCCACGGCGGGGTGGCGACCTGCCCAATTGAGCAGGTATATTGCCCATATGAACAGCCTCCCATGGACCCCATGACCGCTGCCGTTGCCCCGACCGTCGAGCAGGTCGGCGCCCTGCTCGGCCTCAGGCCCCGACCCCACAGCGTGGCGGAGCTCGACCGCGTGGTGCGCGCCGGGCTGCCGTATGCCAGCATGCGGCGGGTGGAGAAGCACTTCGGCCTGCTGCTCCAGCCGCAGGTGCGCCGCTTCATCGGCTCGCGCAGCACGCTGGAGCGGCGTGAGGTCGCTGGGCGGCTCTCGCGCGCCGAGAGCGAGCGGCTGGCGCGGTTGGCGGGGTTGTCGGGGTTGGCGGAGTTCGTCTGGGGGTCGGCCGCGCTCGCCAAGCAGTTCCTTGCGACGCCGCACCCCCAGTTGGAAGCGCGGACGCCGTTGGAGGCCGCGGAGTCGGAGATCGGGGCGCGTCAGGTGGAGCGACTGCTCTGGTCGATCGAGCACGGCCTTCCGGCCTGAGCCGCGCATGCCCCTGGCGTACCGCATCTGCTCCGCGCGCTACCCCGTCCTCGACGGTACCGGCGCGGCGATGGGTGGCGCCCGCTGGAACTCCCCCGGGCGGCCGGTCATCTACACCTCCGAGCACTACGCCACCACCATCCTCGAGCAGCTGGTGCACGTCGGGCGATTGCTCGTCCCCCCTGGGCACCACGGCGCCGTGATCGAGATCCCCGACGACCTCTCCATTGCGACGTTCGTTCCCGCCGAGCATCCGGGCTGGGATGCGCCGGACTCGACCGTTGCGGTTGCGGTGGGGGATGCCTGGCTGCGGGGCGGGGCCACGCCGCTGCTGCGGGTGCCGTCGATCCCTGGGCAACCGGTCGAGTGGAACCTCCTGATCAATCCGATGCATGCCGCGTTCGCGCGCATCCGGGCCGGGGCGGCGTTCTCGGTGCGGTGGGATGGGAGACTGTTTGGGATGGCGGTGGGCTAGGCGGGTCGGCGCGGCTCGCGGTGGCGGGGTGGCGACCCGACACTCGCCTCGGCGATGTAGCTTGCGGAGCCATGCCTCCCCGACCCTCCAACAGGCAGGCCGAGATTGAGCAGCGCACCCGAGTCACTGAAGTACGTCATGGCGGTGGCGGGTGCACTCACCCTGTTGAGTTGCGCTCCTGCTCCTGCGGAACGAGCTGGCGGGATCGATGTCTCAGCCACAGTGCTCGATGCCCGCACGAGTGTCCCCGCCTCTGACAGTCTCGTCAGCCGCGCCCTCGGTTCCGCCGAAGTCATCGACCGGCCGTGGATGATGGGCGTGGTCGGAGATCTTGTCGTCGTGACGGATCTTGATCCGCCGCACGTCCACCTGTTCGATCGCGGTACGGGTCAACATCTGAAGTCGTTCGGTGCGGCGGGAGAGGGCCCAGGTGAATTCTCCAATGGGCCGTCCCTGCTCCGTGCGGGCCTCCTGAGGGACACAATGTGGCTCCTCGACGGGCCTCGCCGTCGGCTCACCGGTTATCCGGTGGGATCGCTCGTTGGCGCCAATCCCTCCGCCGGGGCGCGGATCGTGAATCTGCCAGCACTCATGCTGCAGAGTATCGACGGCCCAGACGCTGAGGGCCGGTTCTTCGCGACCTCCGATGACCCGCGTGACGGGATGCGGTTGATGCATCTCTCGGGGCAGAGTGGAGCGGTCGTCAAGTCCGTCCCGATCGATGTTGGCGACCTGCGGCCGTCGCCGGAGTATGTGCCACGCGCCTACTCGCATCGCGCCTGCTTGCAGGGAGACGCCAAGGGACTCTATCTGGTGTATCGGTATGCCGGGCGGATTGATTGGATCTCCACGGAGACGGACCAGATTCAGAGTGTGGCCGTGCCATTCCGCTGGCTTCCGTTTGTTTCTCCCGACACGATCAATCCCAAGCTGGTCACCTTCGGAGGGAGTCGCCCTCTCGTTCGCAGGGCATACAGCGACTGCTATGTCACAGCGGACCGTTTCTATGCGATGTACAGCGGTCGGCGTCGGGGCGAGCAACAGAACCCCTCACCGAGGGCTGAAGTGCACGTGTTCGACCTCGCCGGGCATCTGCAGAGGGTAGTCGTTCTCGATCATGCGGCCAACGTGTTTGTGGTGACGCCGGACAACGGCGCGCTCTACAGCATTGCAGAAGAGTCCGGCGGATCGGTGATTCGAGTCTCGTCGCTGCGTACTGCCGTGGGGACAGCTCGACGATGATGCCTGGCACCAGGCGATCTGAGCGACGCATCGATCTGGGGGCATGCCAACGCTGCGCCAGGTGCGACCCAGCCAGGAGCCGTGGGTCCACCAGTGCACCCTACCGCACCTCAAACCTGACCCGCTGCTGCACCAGCTGCCGCACCGCTTTCCCGCGGATCGTCGCGGGCTCGAAGCGCGCGCGCAGGATCGCCTCGCGTGCGGCGGCCTCGAAGCCGTAGAGCGTGCTGCCGATCACCCGCACCGACTCCGGCTCGACCTTCCCATCGGCGTTCACCACGAACTGCAGCGTCACCTCGCCGGCGACGCCCGACTTCCGCAGCGCGGGCGGATAGACCGGCTCGCCCCCGCCGAGGTAGTGCACCGGGACGTCGACCTCGAGCGGCGAGAACTGGCCCGAGCCGATCGCCCCCGGGTCGCCAGTGGCCCCACTGCCGATCAAAGGCTTCGCCGGACCCTCGGTGCCAGTGCCAGTGAACCGCGAAGGGTCGAACGACTCGCCCAGGTCGACCGGCGGGATCCCGATCGGGATGTCGATGGGTGCCGTGACCGTCTCGAAGGTCGGGCCCGCCGGCACCGCGCTCGACGATGGCGCCGCGGGTGCCGCATGCACCACCTCGGCGGGATCGATCGGGCGGATGTACACCGCCGTGCTGTCGACCAGACGCGCCCGTACCTCGGCGGCCGCACCCTGCGTGGCATGGACCGCGCCGACGAGCAGCGCGCCGTGGACGGTGAGCGAGAAGAGGGTCTGACCGAGCGAACGCTCGGTGGCGGGCTGCGATTCGATCAGCGTGCCGAACATCGGAAACCTCCGTGCAGGGGTGGGACCCGGTGCCTCGGAGATCAACATCGCGCCTGGAGTTGTCGCTGGTGTGGGGCGCCGATGACAAAGCGCCGCCCCCCAGATGACGGGGTGGCGGCGGGAGGATTGCATGGGGATGACAGGAGGGGCTGAGTGCATTCGCCGCCACGCAGGTCCCTCGCTGCGCTCGGGATGACAAGCCTTGGGGTGGGGCATCGATCATCGATCATCGATGATCGATCATCGTCGTTATCGGCAGCCCGGCATCCGAAACGCCCCGATCCTGCTCGAGTAGCTCGTGGCACCGGGCCGGTAGTAGTCACCGACATACCAGATGGTGCAGTCGTCGACCGGGTCGACGGCGGTCTGGGAGTAGTCCTCCCAGCGGAGCGTGTTGGTCTGCGATCCCTCGCCGCGGACCATCGTGGCTTCGCGGAGGGTGAGGACGCCGAGCGGGTCGGAGCGGCGGCGGCCGGCGAAGCGCTGCTCGGGGAACTGCGTGGCGCTGCCCGCCGAGTAGCCGATGCCGATGTTGCCGAACTTGTCGATCGCGGGTGACGGCAGCCAGCGGTAGGTCGCGTCGGGCGCGAAGGTCCCCTGCTGATAGAGCGCGGGCGCGCGGTCCTTACCCAGCCGGAATTCATACCAGCGGACGCCACCCGCCCCGGCCGCGGTGTTGATCGAGTGCGTGGCGACGACGGACTCCACGTTGCCGATCCGCCGATAGACCACGCGCGCCATCAGCTTGTCGCCCTGCGCGTCGAGCCGCCGATCGACGCCCGGCTGCGGCACGCAGTTGGTGAGCTGCCCCCCGCACAGATAGGCGTAGGGCGCGACTGCGATCTTCGTCGGGCCGTCGAGCCGCGTCTTGCTCGGGTCGTCCCAATCGACATGGAACTGCCAGGCGTAGATGCCGTCGTCCTGCAGGACCCCCTTGAGCTGCGTCCCGCCCGCGGCGAGCACCAGGTTCGGTGCTCCCGCTGGCGGCAGTTGCTTGCCGTCGAGGTCGACGTTGTTGAGGAAGTTCACTCCAGGCACGACGACGCACTGCTCCGTCGCTGGCTCGCCGCGCAGCATCCGCGCCCGATCAGCAACACACGTGTGCTTCTCGATCACGTCATCGCCCGTGGAGCTCGGCAGGTAGTAGCCGTCAGGCCAGACCGCCGGGCGCGGATAGTCGGGGAAGAGCGGCCGCACGAACTCGTAGCGATAGTAGGAGCCCATCGGATCGTTGCTGGTGCTCACCGCGTAGCACATCGCATAGGCGCCGCTGTCACGCGGTGCCACCGGGCGCGCCGCACCGGGAGTCGCCACCGGAGCCGGAGTCGGCGGGGGCGGTGAGAAGAGCGCCTCCGCCTTCCCGGGCTGCCCCGGGCGGCCGATCACGCTCCGCTTCGCGACGCCCGGCGCCGGTGGTGCCTCATCATCGGGCCGCCGCGGCCCGCGCGAGAAGATCGGGGAGATCACCAGCCACCGGTCCGCCAGCTGGTCGTAGCGGACCACCGCGTCGCCGCTGTTGCGCTGCTCGCAGAGCCCGCCGAAGCCGCGCCACACGGTGCGCGTCTCGACCGGGCCATAGAGGACGCGCCCCGTCTCCGGATACTTCGCGCCCGCCTTCGTGAAGACGGCCATCCGCGAATTCACGATCTGCACGATGTGGTCAGGACCCACACCGAGCGAATTGTCGGACGGGTTGCGCAGCGTGGCGGTGCCCGTGGGTCCGCTGAAGCCGATGCCGAGGCCGTCGAAGGAAGCGATCATCCGCGCCGCAGGGCCGCTGCCGTGCGCCGTCTGCTCGACGCCGGCCGCGCGTTGCGGCATCGCCATCGTCGCGTCCTGCACGCGGTCGTCCTCATCGTCATCCTCATCAGGCGGCGAGAGGCCGCGCATCGGGGCACCGAGTTCGTCGACCTCCACCCGTGCGATCACATCCCCCGCGAGGATCCCCTCGGCGACGTCGAGTCCCGCGATGACGTCGCCCGCCGTGGTGTATTCGTGGTCGAGGATCGGGTTGTCGGCGAGGTTCAGGTAGAGTTGTGCGTCGCCGGTGTCGCGGCCGCGTGCCGAGATGCCGATGGTGCCGCGGAACTGGGAACGCAGCGCGAGCTCGTCGCGCATGAAGGGGCCGTCGCCGACGTATTCCGAGGCGTCGCCACCGCCACCCTGGGTGACGAAGTTGGCCTCGACGCGCTGGAAGACGTGGCCGTTGTAGAAGCCCTCGCGCGCCAGCCGGAGGAGCCGTGCCGTGGTGGCCGGGGCCTCGCCCGCAAAGAGGCGGATCGTGAACGAGCCGCCGCCGCTCGACGGCGCCATCGTCACGATCAGCCGCGCCTCGCCCTGCAGCAGCAGTTTCGCGAGCGGCTCGGTACGGATCGGGAGCGGCTTCGTGGCCGGGGCGATGGTCCGCCCCTGCCAGCGCGAGAGGATCGTCGCGGCCGAGACCGCGACGGTGCTGTCGAAGTCGGCGGCGTAGCGGAGGATCGCGCGAGAATTGTCGATCGTGCCCAGTTCACCGATACGGGCGAGCAGTGCGATGCGGGGGTCACGGGAGGTCTCGCGCTTCTCGAACGAGATGCGGTCGAGCGCGGCGATCGCGGCGGGGACGACGCGCGCGTCCTTCGAGCCGTTCAATGCCGTCGCCGCGGCGAGCACGACTTGATAGCCCGGCGAGGCGAGCGCGGCGATGAAGAGCGAGTCGGCGGCGTGGCCGCTGCTCCGCGCCAACGCGGTGATCGCAGCTTCCTGCACGTTGTGGTCGCGGTCGCCGGCGAGCCGGCGCAGGAGCGCCACGTCCCGCATCGTGGCGGCGGCGGCCGTCGCCGCGAGTCGCTCACCCCAGATGGTGCTGCCGACGAAGCGGTCGAGGTGGGGCCGTGCGGTGGCGCTGTCGACGCGCGCGAGCGTCATCAGCGCGTGGGCCGCCTTGTGCCAGCGGTGGTCGGGGGTGGTGGTGGCGATCGGCGTGGTGAGCGCGTGGAGCAGCACCGGGACGACGGCGGCGCGGTCGGCGCACGGCGATGTGAGCGAGTCGATCGCGGTGAGCGCCACCAGGAGGTTGCGATCATCCACGAGGCCGAGGATCGGGGTGCAGTTGGCAGGCCGGGTCGCAAGCCGCGCGGCGACGATCGCGCCGACCCGGACAATCGGCGACTTGTCCTTGGTGCCGGCGTCAATCGCCTCGGCGCGGCGCCCCTCGGGAAGCGCGGTGACGCCCGAGAGGGCGATGCGGCGCACCTGTTCGTCGGCGTCCACGAGGCCGGTGGCCACGATCACCGAGTCGAGGCCCTGCGCCAGGATCAGCGTCGTGTAACTCAGGCGCCGCGCGGTCGGATCGGGTGAGCCCACGGCGGCGCGACGGATCGCGAAGATCGTCGGCATCGCCATCGGCCCCACCACGCGCCGCCCCTGCGCCAGCTTGAAGAGCCCCTGCATCATCTGCCGCGTCGCCGTGCGGTTGATGCGTGCCACGATCGCCGCCTCGGCGGCGCGCGCCTCACTCGAGTCGCCGTACGGGAGGCGACCGATGGCGGCGGCCAGTGCATCGATGACGGTCGGGTCCTGCTCCTTTGCCAGTGCCGCGCCCAACGCCAGCCGGGCGCCTCGCACCGAGATGTCGGTGGTGTCGGCGGCGAGCGGCCGGCGAGGGACGCGCTTGAGGCTCTGGGCCAGCCCGGTGGCCGCCTCGCGACGGACGGCCGGGACCGGGTCGGCGAGCAGCGCGGCGAGGCGCTTGCCGAACTCGGGGCGCTGGAAGCGACCGAGTCCGCGGGCGGCGACCCGACGGAGCAGCGTGTCGCGCCCCTCGAGCGCGGTGAGCAGCGGTGCGATGCCGTCGGCACCGGTGCCGCGGTGGTCCTCGGCGACGAGCAGCCGCTGCAGCGCGGCGGTGTCGGGGCGGGCCGCCTGGGCCGCGAGGAGGACGGGGGCGGTCAGCAGCGCGGCGACGAGGGGGAGCTGGGGACGCATCGGGGGTCCGGAGGTAGGGGAGAAGTGCCTTGAATCTGGGGCCGAGTCGCCCGGTCCGGTACACCCACCTGTCATCCCGAGCGAAGCGAGGGACCTGCGTGATGGCGTTTTGGCCCATCCTCGACCACGCGGTTCCCTCGCTTCGCTCGGGATGACGGGGCTCCCCATCTGGTGCCCCGGCGGGTCGGAACGTATTCATTCGGGCTGTCGGACACCCCCGGCGATCCCCGAAACAGATGACGGAGGCAGGATGTCGCGCTTCTCCTTTGCGGCTGGCCGCGTGGCCACGCTCCCCTTCGCGGCGGCCCTGCTGCTGGCCGCCCCGCTCTCGGCGCAGGGTCCGACCCAGCCGATCGACGTGGAGTACACCGCCAAGATCAAGGAGTACCTGACCGACGCGCGGATCTCGACCGAACTGGTCGACCACCTCCCCGCCTCGAGCACGGTGCCGACACCGCTCAAGTTTCTCGGCCGGATCGTCGGGACCCCCGGTGAGCTGACCTATGCCAAGGACATCCACCGCTACCTCGCCGCGGTCGCCGCGTCGACGCCGCGCGCCAAGTACTGGACGATTGGCAAGACCGAGGAAGGGCGCGACATGGTGGTACTGGCGATCGCCGACAGCGCGACGCTGGCGCAGCTCGACCGCTACAAGGGGATGCTCAAGGAACTGACCGACCCGCGCCGCACCACCGAGGCGCGCGCGCAGGAGATCCTCGGCACCGCGAAGCCGATCTACTGGCTCACCTCGGGGATGCACTCGCCCGAGCGCGGCGGCCCCGAGATGCTGATGGAGCTGGCCTACCGGCTGGCGGTGGAGGAGACGCCCTTCATCCGCGAGATCCGCGACAACGTCATCACCTTCATCACGCCCGTGATCGAGGTCGACGGGCGCGAGAAGATGGTCGACACCTACTACTACAACAAGAAGTACGGCGCCGACGGCAACCTGCCGCTGATGTACTGGGGCAAGTATGTCCAGCACGACAACAACCGCGACGGGATGGGGCAGTATCTCGAGCTGACGAAGCACACCACGCGGACCTTCCTCGAGTGGACGCCGACGGTGCTCCACGACCTGCACGAGGCGCAGACCTACCTCTATTCCTCGACCGGCAGCGGGCCGTACAACGAGGCGGTCGACCCGATCACCGTCGATGAGTGGTGGGTGCTGGCGAAGAACGACGTGATGGAGATGACGAAGCGCGGCGTCCCGGGTGTCTGGACCTACGGCTTCTACGACGGCTGGACCCCGAACTACATGTTCTTCATCGCGCACACGCACAACGCGATCGGCCGCTTCTACGAAGTGCAGAGCTACGGCCCGGACAACTATGTCCAGCGCACCGGCAACACCACGACGTCGCGCGAGTGGTTCCGGCCCAATCCGCCGCTCCCGATCATCAACTGGGGGCCGCGCGCCAACGTGAACATCCAGCAGTCGGGCGTGCTCTTCTCGCTGTCGCGGATGGCGAAGGACCGCCGGCTCTTCCTGGAGAACTACTGGCTCAAGAACAAGCGCGCGGTGGAGCGTGGCAAGACGGGGCCGATCAGTGGCTGGGTGATTCCGGCGGGGCAGCACGCCGCGGCGAATGCCGCCGAGGCGGTCAACGACCTCCGCACGCAGGGGCTGGAGTTCAACGTGGCGACCGCGCCGTTCAAGGCCGGGCACGTGCAGGTGCAGGCGGGCGACTGGATCGTCCGCGGCGACCAGCCATACCGCACGATCGCCGACATGTACTTCTCGCTCCAGAACTTCGCGATCTCGAATCCGTCGCCGTATGACGACACCGGCTGGACCTTCCCGCTGATGCGCAACATGACGATCCTCCCGGTCGGCGACGTGGCGTTGCTCGCGGGGCCGATGGCGCCGGTGACGGCCGACGTGCGTGCGGCGGGTGGCATCACCGGCAAGGGAAGCGTGGTGGCAATCCCTGCCAGCCGCGACAACGCGCTGGTCTCCTTCCGCTTCAAGCTCGCCAAGGTTCCGATGCGCGCGGCCGATGCCGCCTTCGATGCGGGTGGCAAGCACTTCGAGGCCGGCACCTTCCTGATCCCGAATGCCCACCGTGCCCAGCTTGACGCCGTGCTCAAGCCGCTCGGACTCGCCGCCGTGGCGCTGCCGGCGATGCCGAAGGTCGCGATGCACGACCTGGACCTCCCGCGCATCGGCTACATCCACTCGTGGACGCGCACGCAGGACGAAGGGTGGGTTCGCGCGGCGTTCGATCACTACGGCGTGCCGTACGACTACTTCGGCGAGCCGATGGCGCGCGCCGGCAACCTGCGCGCCAAGTACGACGTGATCGTCTATCCGCACGGCGGCAGCGGCGTCGGGCAGGCGGTCGCAGCCGATGGCAAGCCGCTGCCCTACCGCGCGACGAAGGAGTTTCCGTCGCTCGGCTATCCCGATTCGAGCAGCGACATCCGCGGCGGCCTCGGCGCCGATGGGATGAAGGCGCTCTACGAATTTGTCCGCGAGGGCGGCACGCTCATTACCGAAGGGAGCACGGCCCCGCTCTTCGCCACCAGCGGGCTGCTGCCGGCCGTGAAGGTGGAGCAGGGGATCGCCCTCTTCGCGCGCGGCACCATCCTGCGTGGCGTGCTCGCGGACCGGAAGTCGCCGCTGACCTATGGCTATGAGCACGGCGAGGTGCCGGTGTATTTCAACTCGAGCCCGATCCTCAACGTCGGCAACCTGCCGCCCGTCGCGCTGGTCGATGGCCCGGCCGGTTCACCGGGCCGCGGTGGGTCGATCACGCCGATGGCGTTCCCGCTGGTGCTCTCCGGCTGGGATCCGGACAAGACGGGCCTCTCCTATGGCGCGCTGCCGCCGAAGGCGGAGGCACCTGCTGGCGCGCCGGCTGCTGGCCGTGGTGCAGGCGGTCGTGGTGCGGGCGGCGGGCCGGGTGGCCCCGGCGGTCGCGGTGGTGTCGGTGGTGCCGCGGCGTTGAGTGGCATCGCGGTCGACTCATCGGCCACGGCGCGCGTCGTCCTGGCGTTCCCGGCGAAGGCCGACCAGATGCTGCTCTCCGGCACGCTGCAGAACGGCGAGCTGCTCGCCAATCGCGCGCAACTGGTCGATGCCTCGATCGGGAAGGGCCACCTGGTGATGTTCGCCATCCGCCCCTTCTGGCGCTGGCAGACGCAGGGCACCTACTCGCTCGGCTTCAACGCCCTGTTGCACTGGAACGATCTGGGGGTGGGGCGGTAGCGCGTAGGAAATATCTCGACACGGCACACGGGGGCGCAGCATGCTGCGCCCTTACACAAGGCGCTCCTCGTGGGCGCGTGCCTCCGCTCGCTCTGCTACTCGTGGTCGCGAGCGCGGCGTTCCTTCTTGAGGGCGCCGCGCTTCTTCTTGTCGTCGACGCGCCGCGCCTTCGAGGCCTTGGTGGGCTTGGTCGCCTTGCGCTTCTTCGGCTCGATGAGGGCGGCCGCGACCAGCTCGGCGAGTCGCTCGAGGGCGGTCTCGCGGTTCTGGAGTTGGGAGCGACCCGCCTGGGAGACGACGCGGATCTGTCCGGTGGAATCGAGGCGGGTGGCGAGACGCCGGAGCAGCGCCTCCCGCTGATGGTCGGTCAGGGTGGGCGATTCCAACACGTTCCACACCACCTCGATCCGCGTCGAGGAGGTATTGACGTGTTGCCCGCCGGGGCCGCCGCTCCGCGAGGCGCGGAAGAGCAGCTCCTCGCGGGGAATCGCGAGGGCGGGGGAGACCAGGAGGGGTTCGCCGTCGGCCATCCCGGAGGCTAATCGCCCCGGCCAGAGGGCGGCAGAGGGGGGCCGGAATTACGTTTCCGCCATGCGCTGCCTCGGTCGGATCATTCTCCTCGTGCTGGTCCTGCTCCTCGTGGGGGCAGGATGGCTGTATCGCGACGAGATCTGGCGCTGGGGCAACGACGTCGTCCACCCGCTCGACAAGGCGCGGCGCACCGGGCACCCGTCGCCGGCGGCCGAGGCGCGGGCGCTGGGCAAGGTGGACTCGCTGCTCAAGAGCCAGAGCGATTCGATCATCCTCTCGGCCGACGAGATGGCGTCGCTGATCGCCGTCGGCGCCTCCTTCCTGCCGCGCGAACTGCTCGACTCGATCTCCGTGGAACTCGGCGACCGCACCATCCGTGTGCGCACGCTGGTCAATTCGGCCAAGCTGCCGCCACGAGTCCTCTCGATGCTGCCGGTGGCGCCGGAGCCGTTCGAGGAAGTGATTGCCACCGGGACAATGACCCCTGCGCGCGCGGGCGTGGCGGAGTGGAAGATGGAGCAGGTGCTGGTCCGCGGACTGCCGGTGCCGAGTGACCTGACGGCGAGGTTGATTGCCAAGGCGACCGGGCGGCCGAGCGACGGCCGGCTCGAGATCTTGATGCCGCGCGGCGTGACCGGCTTCCGGGTGCGGCCGGCCGGTGTGGCGATCTATCGTGATGGGGCGGGGCGATGAACGGTCGGATCCTGGTGGTGGATGACGAGCGGTCGATTCGCGACATCCTCGCGCAGGTGCTCGGCTATGAGGGCTACGAGGTGGCGACTGCCTCGTCGGGTGGCGAGGCGCTCAGCAGCTATCGCACCCGTGCCGCCGACCTGGTGATTCTCGATGTGAAGATGCAGGGGATCGACGGGCTCGACACCCTCGCGCAGCTGCGCCAGCAGGATCCCGAGGCACGGGTGGTGATGATCTCCGGCCACGCCACGATCGCGACGGCGGTGCAGGCGGTGAAGCAGGGGGCGTTCGACTTCCTTGAGAAGCCGCTCGATGCGGACCGACTCTTGGTGACGGTGCAACGCGCGATGGAACATCGGCAGCTCGTCGGCGAGAATGCCCGGCTGCGCGAGGGACTCGCGCGGGCGACCGATGCCCGGTTCGCGATGGTCGGCGCCAGCGAAGGGCTGGGGCGGATCCGCGAGCTGGCCGCGCGCGTGGCGCCCACCAACGCCCGCGTGCTGATCACCGGCGAGAACGGCAGCGGCAAGGAGCTGGTGGCTCGCGCCATCCACGACGGCTCGGCGCGCGCCAAGGGGCCCTTCGTCGAGGTGAACTGCGCGGCGATTCCCAGCGAGTTGGTCGAGAGTGAATTGTTCGGCCAC